>JBCCZV010000030.1:0-37685 GCA_039187085.1 Pseudomonadota bacterium | reverse complement strand
TGCATTGATAATTTTTTTCGCTTATCACTCTGCAAGTACCCACACAGATTATTTCATTATCTTGTTAAAGAACAGTTCGGCGTCTCAGCCAGGGCGCATATCTTACCACCCCTCACTTCCTTGTCAACCTTTTTTTTCATTTAATTTCAAAAGGCTTCTACTTCTACTCGACTTCCCTAACGAGGGCGTGAATTATATATTCATCCACGCTAATGTCAATAATTTTTTCCAGAGTTTTTTGAGATAAAAAATCTAAGAAATTATGCTTATCAACATAAGAGCAGATTAGTATAACGCTTCTTTTTCTACTGTCAATCAAAAAGATAAACAAAAGATGAAAAAGAATAGCCTTGAGATATCAGGCCGTATGTATTGAGGGAATGCCTATTTACCAATTTATGGAAATGCTAATTCTTGATGTAAGACTTAACAATTTTAAACCTGCAAGCCAGAAGAGTTAGTACGATAAGCCCATATAACACAGGCCAAAACACATTAATTTTCACTGACCAGTAGTAGTGCCAAATTACGAGAAGAGAGAGAGGGTACATTCCCCAATGCAATTTAACCCATTTTTTCCCAAGACTCTTCATTGCAAAACGATTTGAAGTGGCAGCAAGGAGAAACATAATGACAAATGCAGAAAAACCAATAGTAATATATGGACGTTTAAAAATATCTTCTAGCAATAGAGCAGTATCGAACCCAATATAAAACCACAGATAAACGACCACATGGAGGGAACCATAGAAGAAAGCAAACAAGCCCAGCATCCTTCTGAAGAGAACTAATTCTTTAATGCGTGCTATCCAAGTTAATGGTGTTATCAACAAGGTTATCACAAGAATTTTTAGGGACCATATACCGGTCATGTGCAAGAGCGCTTCTTGGGGATCAGGGCCTAGAGTTTGAGAAACACTGTTATAAATAATCAATATAAAAGGTGCTATTAGTAAGCCAAAAACTATAACCTTATAAAAAGCTCTGTGTTTTTTGTTAATTCTGAACATAAATAAATTTGATAGCAATAACCTTTTAAAACAATAACTTAGTAAAATTTCTTAAGATCTAAGTTCGAATATATGCTAGCAACATGCTCCTGATAACCATTAAACATTTGTGTAGGTATACGCTTAACACCGGAAAATAAGGAAGCGCTTTGAATTCGTCTTTCTTTAGCTTGCGACCATCTTGGATGTGAAACACCTGGGTTTACATTGGCATAAAAACCATATTCAGATGGAGCCGATAAACTCCAAGATGTTTTTGGTTGTTTTTCAGTCAAAGTAATTCGTACAACAGATTTAATACTTTTAAAGCCGTATTTCCACGGTACAACCAGTCTGATTGGCGCTCCATTTTGATTAGGCAGTACTTTTCCATACATACCGACAGCAAGTATGGTTAGAGGATGAGTGGCTTCGTCAATTCGCAACCCTTCTCTGTAAGGCCAGTCTAACCCACCGCCAAATGCCCTACGTTTTTGTCTTGGAAACTGTTCAGAGTCTTCTAAAGTTTCGAAGGCAACATATTTAGCTTTTGAGGTTGGTTGAAAGAGCTTTAGCAGTGAAGCTAACTCGAAACCAAGCCATGGAATGACCATCGACCATGCTTCAACACACCTTAAACGATATATTCTTTCTTCAATACTCATTTTCGTCAGAAGCTTATCAATATCTATAGGTCCAGGCTTTTCAACTTCTCCATCAACGACGATTTGCCAAGGACGCGTTTTAAAGTTTTTTGCTAACTTATGTGGCTCGTCCTTTTTCAGACTAAATTCATAAAAGTTATTATAGGTTGAAGCTACCTCAAATGAAGTAAGCACTTCATTTGTCGAAAAAGAGGATTTTTTATAGTTTTCAAACCCTTTTTGTTTACTAGAATTTGGATTTGCTGATGTATGAGAGGGTAATGCCGTTAGCGAAGAAGCCGCTGCAAAACTTCCAATATTCTTAACGAAAGTACGTCTTTCCTGATAAAAATTTTCCTCTGTAACTTCATTTTCTCTGAGATTGAGAGCTGCGATTTTGTGAAGTCCAAACTTAGAGTAAATCTTAGATTGAATATTTTTGGTTTTTTCAGCGTTTTTAATCGACATATCAATATTTCCTCATTCATCAGTGTTTTGACGAGAAGGAGCCGATTTACGTACGGTTTTCACTTCTCTTAACAACCATAAAGTATGTACGGGACCAGAGATGGCGTAGGCTAAAAATACCGTAAATAATACTACAGGAGGATCATAAGCAATGGTTACTATAACAACGACGACTAGTAAAAGGCCTATGAAAGGAACCTTATCCTTCCAACTAATAACTTTGAAGCTGTAATATCTGAAATTACTCACCATCAGAATTCCTGATAATATTGTGAAAATGATAGTAGGAATCGCCATAGTTGTAGGTTCTAATGCATATGCATTCGATATCCAAACGAGTCCAGCGATGTTGGCAGCAGCAGAAGGGCTCGCAAGCCCCTGGAAATAGCGCTTGTCAGCAGATTCAACCTGTGTATTGAATCTCGCTAGACGTAGCGCCGCACAAATAGTGTATACAAAAGCAGCAAGCCAACCAAAATTCCCCATGTCATGCAGAGCCCAGTTGTAGGCAATTAATGCCGGCGCAATACCAAACGACACCATATCGGACAGACTATCGAACTCTGCACCAAAAGCACTCTGTGTATTTGTTAATCTGGCAACCCGTCCATCTAAACCATCCATAATCATAGCAACGAACACGGCAACGGCTGCCAATTCAAAATGACCTTTCATCGAAGCGACGATCGCATAAAAGCCAGCAAAAATACTCGCTGTGGTCAATAGATTTGGTAATAGATAAATGCCTTTTCCCATGCGACCACTTTTTCGATATTTTGCTTCCATCTTTCTCCACCTAAAAAATTGAACATGAATTACTTAACCTAGAATTAAAAAAATCGACCATACTAGGACAAGTTAAATCGCAACATTAAATGATGCGGTCACTATTATGCTAGAAGCAAAAGTTATGGCAATGTATAAACGTCTTTTAATATTCAAAATATCTTTGTCGAACAAAAAAGTATGCATTGACATCGCCTGCTGATATGTCACTATAACGCAAATTTTCTATGGCTGTTGCATCGCGATATACTCATTCTGTAAGATTACATAAAAGCAGCTATGATTTTGTAACATGAATATCACAAGTCAATAACGATAAGCTGTTTGTATGATAAAAATACCCGACTCACCCAAATTTATTATTGTTGGATTAATGCCCGGCGGCAAAAAATTTCGACCGAGCGATTGGGCGGAAAGAATGTGTGGTAGTTTATCGACTTTTAGAAACCGTCGTATTTACTACTCTCCTTTACTGAGACCCGCTGTCATTGAAGGAATAAAATGTGTCATAGTGGATAAATCTCTTCAATCATCAAACACTAAGATATTTGAACAAATTCTGGACTTTGTTGAAAAAAATCAACTAACCTTGACTCCACATCGCGAGTAAAAACAAAATTCACATGATAAATCAATAAAATATTCATCATTAATTGCGCGAACTGTAGAATAATTACTTTAGTTTTCATTCCGATATGATGTCTAATATCCAGATTGTCGTGAGAATTTTTATTTGTCGCGAATTTTGTGCGCTTAGCTATAAACGCTATGATTTATAAGGTAAAGAAAGTATAGTTTTTGTATTCGGTGCTCATAATTTCGACATTATGTGTAATAAAACCTTTAAGGATGAGTAGCGCATGAAAAAGTTAATCTATATAGCTGCATTTTCTGCATTGATATGTAACGTTATTCTGAACAATACAGTGAGTTCAAAGCTTTACAAGTGGATTGACAAAGATGGTAATGTCCAATACTCCTCTCATCCACCCAAAGATGGCGAGTTCAAAGAGTTTGATGATAAATCAGAAAACACTCTCAGTAACGACAAGCCTTACAAGCCACAAGAGGCTCCTCTTACAGAAGATAAAACAGCCTTAGATCGTTTCAAGAAAGCAAATCAACAAAACTGCACAGCTGCGCAGAGAAATAAACAAGTGCTTTCATCTTCCAACAGCGTTAGGGGAATCGATGGCAATTTATTATCGGATAAACAAAAGAAAGAACAGCTTCGCGTTGCTAATGAGCAAGTAAAAATTTATTGTAGCGACGACGAAGAAAACTAGAAACGCAGGGCAAGGAAGCATGAATGGTTAATGCTTCCTTGCCCTGAATATTCTACCAACCTAAAATATCTAACCAAGTTTATCAGTGAACAGCCATTTTACCCAGTGTCAAAACTCCGTCTTCAGCATTGACGAGCACATTATCACCACTCGATAGTTCTCCTGATAATATAGCATTTGCAAGCTTGTCTTCAACATAACTCTGGATGCAACGCTTAAGTGGACGAGCGCCATAAATGGGATCAAAACCAACTTGAGCTAAAAATGATAAAGCTGTATCGCTAACCTGGATATGAATACCCGTATCAGAGATGCGTCGAGCTAGTGTATCAATTTGAATTTTAGCAATCTCCTGTATGTTAGCCTGATGTAAAGGATGAAAAACCACAACTTCATCAATACGATTCACAAACTCTGGACGAAAATGCTTGGTTAAAACTTGAGTAAGCTCATTTTTTGTTGACTCATATGCCAAGCCTTCGTTTTGCCGCTCCATGATTAAGTCAGAACCTAAATTAGAAGTCATAACTATTACAGAATTTCTAAAATCCACTGTTCTCCCTTGACCATCTGTTAAGCGACCATCGTCTAATACTTGAAGTAGGATATTAAAGACATCTGGATGGGCTTTTTCAACTTCATCCAAAAGAATCACAGAATAAGGCTTTCTACGCACCGCTTCTGTTAAATAGCCTCCTTCTTCGTAACCAACATAGCCAGGAGGTGCTCCAATTAGACGGGCCACAGAATGTTTTTCCATAAATTCTGACATATCTATGCGAACCATAGCTTCTTCCGTATCAAAAAGAAAGTTTGCTAATGATTTACAAAGCTCTGTTTTTCCAACTCCGGTTGGGCCAAGAAATAAAAATGAACCATTTGGTCTCTGCGGATCACTCACACCCGCACGAGAACGACGTATTGCATTCGCCACCGCCTGCACAGCTTCATCTTGTCCTATTACACGTTCATGTAGCTTGGTTTCCATAGATAGCAATTTTTCGCGTTCGCCCTCCAACATTTTGGAAACGGGAATGCCCGTCCATTTTGAGACCACTTCAGCTACTTCAATATCCGAAACTCTATTTCTAAGTAATCGCATATCTTGCATTTCAACTTGACTGGCGACATCCAATTGTTTTTCAAGTTCAGGTATTTTTCCATACTGCAACTCAGACATTCGAGCCAAGTCTCCCGCTCGGTGAGCCGTTTCCAAATCCAACCGGGCTCGTTCTAAATCAGATTTTATGGACTGAGTGCCATGTAACGCTGCTTTTTCAGCCATCCAAATTTCATTTAACTCAGCTTCTTCTTTTTCAAGTAGTAATATTTGCTCTTCTAACTTTCCTAAACGTTTTTTTGATGCTTCATCATTCTCTTTTTTTAACGCCTCTTTTTCAATTTTCAATTGAATTAAACGCCGTTCCAATTTATCCATTTCTTCAGGTTTAGAATCAATTTCTAATCGAATAATAGATGCAGATTCGTCGATCAAATCAATCGCCTTATCAGGCAACTGCCGATCACTAATATATCGATGAGATAATGTAGCGGCCGCTACAATAGCTGGGTCTGTAATTTCTACACCATGATGCACTTCATACTTTTCTTTCAAGCCACGTAAAATGGCAATGGTATCTTCAACCGTTGGCTCATCCACAAGAACTTTTTGAAAACGGCGCTCTAGCGCAGCATCTTTTTCGATGTATTGACGATATTCATCTAATGTTGTTGCACCAACACAATGCAATTCCCCTCGCGCTAATGCGGGCTTTAACATATTGCCAGCATCCATAGCACCTTCTGTTTTCCCCGCACCTACCATAGTATGAATTTCGTCAATAAATAAAATAATTGCCCCTTCTTGCTTGCCTAAATCATTCAGTACTGATTTTAATCGTTCTTCAAACTCACCTCGATACTTGGCTCCAGCGACTAAAGCGCCCATATCTAAAGATAAAACACGCTTACCTTTTAATCCGTCTGGCACTTCTTGATTAACAATCCGTTGAGCTAGCCCTTCCACTATTGCGGTTTTACCAACACCAGGTTCTCCAATAATAACCGGGTTATTTTTGGTTCTTCGCTGTAAAACCTGTATGGTACGCCTAATTTCATCATCTCTGCCTATAACAGGATCTAATTTGCCTTGTTCGGCTCGAGCCGTTAAATCAATAGTGAATTTTTCTAGGGCTTGTCGCTGCTCTTCTGCATTAGGGTCGTTGACAACTTGCCCACCTCGAATCGTTTCTATAGCAGAAAGCAGAGAATCTTTTGTTAAGCCAGATGCTTTCAAAATTTCGCCTAACTTGCCTCTGTCGCTTAATGCTGCAAGCACGAAAAGCTCACTGGATATATATTGATCTTTTCTTTCTTGCGCTAATTTGTCACACAAATTGAGTAAGCGGCTCAACTCGTTAGAAATATGCACCTCGCCTTCATTACCGATGACTTTGGCTTGATTATCTAAAGCTTCAGCGATTTGGTTTCTAATGGCAGAAACATTAATTTTTGTCTGTAATAATAAATGTCTAACACTGCCACCCTCTTGATTTAATAAGGCTAGCATTAAGTGTAGTGGTTCAATGAATTGGTGGTCGCGGCCTATGGCCAAAGATTGGGCATCCGCTATTGCGACTTGAAATTTACCCGTTAGTTTATCCATTCGCATACTCTCATCACCTTTTTTATACATTTATTTCAAATTCGTCTTACTCAAAAAGGTTGTGGTAATCTTTGGATTATTCAAGTCTTGATAAACTGATTTAACGATCAGAGTTAAAAGGAGTATTTGAAGGTATTTTTAATCTTTCATCCAAATTAGTGAAGCAAACCGTCCTGTAATACTTTGTTTTCTATATGAAAAGAAACTATCTGACTGTTCAAAAGTACAAAGTTTAGAACAAACGACTTCGTCCATTCCCAATTGCTTCAAATGATTTTCAGCTATGCCAGCTAAATCACCTAACCATTTTTTGTCATTCGGGTAAACTGATATATCAAACGATTTCTCTTGAAAAAACTCCGACCAAAGAGCGTTTTTAGTGATAAAAATATTTCTTACTTCGGTTCCAACCTCAAAAGCTCGAGCACCTATAGCCGGACCAATCCATGCAGAACATTCTGAAAAATCCGTATGCATTTTTTTCGCAGTTGATTCACAAATACCGTTGGCTAAACCTCTCCACCCTGCATGTATTGCGGCCACTTCTGTTCCTTCATGGTTGGAAATTAAAATTGGCAAGCAATCTGCTGTTAAAACGGCTGCCGCTTGACCAGGATATTGCGTAATACAGGCATCGGCTTTTGGCGGGGTTAATGGTGATTGGTCCGAGCATGAAACAAATACATCATTACTATGTATTTGTTCTAACCAAACCGGTTGTTGAGGCAACTTTAACTCTTTTAACAAAATTAAACGATTTTTTTCAACGTGAGAAATATCATCTCCCACGTGATTTGCCAAATTCATTGCAGCATAATTCCCAAGACTAACGCCACCCTTTCGAGTAGTAATTATAGCTTGGACGTTAGTTTTTACTTTCTTCCATGATGGCTTTAGCCAACTAATCATTTTTTGAACACATTATTTTTACGCCTCTACAATTTAATTTAATAATGTTCGACACCAAATGTCTCTATCATATCATCAAGCAAAGACTGAAAATCATCAGGCGTTTCTTGAGTCCACTCTAAAGGATTTTCAGAAACAGGATGTTTAATACCTAAAAGCCTCGCATGCAGAGCTTGTCGACGAAACTGCTTAATTGTATCCACCCATGAGTCAGAAACTCCCTGAGGTCTTTTGGAAGCATCGCCGTACAAAGGATCACCCACGAGAGGATGTCCAAGATGCGCCATATGGACGCGTATTTGATGTGTACGTCCTGTTTCAAGTCGGACTCTCAACAAGGAATAAGGCCCCATTCTAGCGACTCGTCTATAATGAGTAACTGCATACTTACCATCTTCAACAACAGCCATTTTAATTCGATTTTGAGGATGTCTGCCTATATTTGCTTCAATGGTCCCGCCGGCAGTCAGTTCACCTTCAACCAAACAGATATATTCTCTTGTAAAAGCTCGAGCTTGTTGTTGTTCAATTAAATGATTATGAGCGCTTAAATTTCTCGCAATAACCAGTAAACCCGTAGTATCTTTGTCAAGTCGGTGAATAATACCTGCACGAGGTAAAGCATTAAGTTCAGGGAAATGAAACAGTAATGCGTTTACAAGAGTACCCTCGTTATTCCCTGCCGCTGGATGCACAACCATGTTGTGTGTTTTATTAACGATAATAAGAGATTCATCTTCATAAACGATATCTAAATCAATAGCTTCAGCTTGCCATGGTGCTTTAGTTTCTAAAACCGCAGAAATTTCGACCGCTTCGCCACCTTTAACACGACCATTGACTTTTTCTACAGTGACTCCAGAAACCTTAACAGAATGATTTTTAATCCATTTCTGTATATTCGAACGAGAGTATTGAGGAAATAACGCCGAAATGGCAGCATCCAACCTTTCTCCATAGCTCGATTCAAGAATGTTTCCTTCCAAATACACTTCTAACTCTTTTTTCACTAGTTCTCCAAGCAACCTTTTCTGTCGAATGTTGTCAACATACATTAATTTATAAAGGGAAGTATGGCCCTTAAGTCTTCAAATAATGTAAACTTACCAATCTATTTCATTGTCAATTGTATGACATTGGCGAAAAGAGCTTGTTAAGTACATTATTAAAGCTTCGTTGAACGGCAGGCTTCAATACCGAATAACAATACTGCGGATTTTATAGTAGCAATGAACAAACTGAAACATTTACTCGTCATTTTTATTATCACATCGGTGATGATTATCAGCGGTTGTGCCAGTAATGGAAAAAAAGACCGACAACAACAACGCATCGCTAGTGCTAAAGAGCTGTTTGAGGACGCGACATCAGCTATAAATTCGGGTAATTATCGAACAGCGGTACAAAAATTAGAAGCCTTGGATAATCGTTTCCCGTTCGGTGAATACACACAGTCTGCACAACTCAACTTGATCTACGCTTATTATAAAAGTGGCGATCCTGCCTCCGCACTAAGCACAGCGGATAGATTTATTCGTCAAAATCCACAACATGCACGCGTTGATTACGCCTATTATATGAAAGGTTTGGTTAACTATACTGAGGAAAATACGGCTTTTACGAGTTTATTTTCAGCAGAAGTCGCTGAACGCGACAGCAGTACCGCACGCCAAGCCTTTGAAGATTTTGCCGAGCTTATCAAGCGTTTTCCAGAGAGCGAATACGTTCATGATGCGCAGAAACGTATGATTTTCTTAAGGAATCGCCTAGCAACCTACGAGTTATACGTTGCCCAATATTATATGACTCGAGACGCTTATCATGCTGCTCTACGTAGGGCTAAGTATGTCGTTGAACACTTCCCACAAACCCCGGCGACCCCCAAAGCTCTTGATATTATGATAACATCATATGACATTTTGGGGTTGCAAGATCTAGCTGAAAGCACAAGACGTGTACTCAAGCTCAATTACCCAGATTACGAATTATAAACTTCGTCAATTTGAGTGGACTCAGTTTTCACTGAGTCTACTTTTTACACTGCAGCTTCATTCAACTCGCCGGTTCTAATGCGAATAATTTGCTCCACTGGCATAACAAATATTTTACCATCACCTATTTTACCGGTTTTTGCCGTATCTTGAATGGTTTCAAGACAACGTTCTAATATATCATCGTGAATAACTAACTCAATCTTAACTTTAGGTAAAAAATCTACCATGTATTCGGCACCCCGATAGAGCTCGGTATGACCTTTCTGCCGCCCAAACCCTTTAACTTCCGAAACGGTCATGCCGGTAATGCCTATTTCACCTAAGGCTTCCCGTACATCATCCAGCTTAAAGGGTTTTATTATTGCTTCTATCTTTTTCATCTTTTGACTCCAGGAAATGCTCTGTTACTTGCAAAGCATTTTTTTAATAATGGCTAAAAAAAACGATTAGTCCAGTTTGCGGAACCCTGATGTTATGGGGTAGCGCCTTTCTTTTCCAAAAGCTTGTTTAGAGATACGTACGCCGGGGGCTGATTGACGTCGTTTATACTCATTGATATCTATTAATCTAACGACTTTCCTAACAACGTCTTCATTAAAACCAAAGGCGACAATATCTCTGATACCTAATTCTTGATCAATATACATCTCTAGAATTTTGTCCAACTCATCATAAGGAGGTAAATTATCTTCATCCACCTGATCTGGTGCGAGTTCGGCTGAGGGTGCACGCTCGATAACTCTCTCAGGTATCACTTCCCCAAGAGAATTTCTAAAATTAGCTAATTGATACACCAACATTTTAGGAACATCTTTTAAGGCCGCAAAACCACCAGCCATATCGCCATAAAGCGTAGCATACCCTACTGCCATTTCGCTTTTGTTCCCTGTTGTAAGAAGAATTTTGCCTGTTTTGTTTGATAGTGCCATGAGCAATAATCCTCGAGCTCTGGCTTGTATATTTTGTTCCGTTGTATCCATTAAGGTCTTTCCCCAAACGGGAGTTAGCACCTCAAGCGCAGCATTATACAAACCATGAATCGGTAGTTGATGATATTTTACACCTAACCGCTTAGCTTGCTCCGAAGCATCTTCTTTACTCCAATCGGAAGTGAAATCAAAAGGCATCATAATCGCTTCGACATTACTCGCTCCCAAAGCATCAACAGCAATAGCTAAAGTCAAAGCTGAGTCGATACCTCCCGACAATCCAATAAGAGCACCTTTAAAATGGTTTTTATTCACATAGTCTTTGACACCCAAAGTTAATGCATCATAAATAAGTGCTTCAGCAGATGGCATATCTTCTTGGGGAGAATCAACCACAAGTTTTCGCTCTCTAAATCTCAGCAAAGCTGATGATTCTTCAAAAAAAGGACAAAGCCGATGAACATTTCCTTTATGATCTACAGCAAGTGAGCCACCATCAAATACCAATTCATCTTGCCCGCCCACTTGATTAACATAAATAATAGGCAAACCAGCATTCTGGAAGCACTTTTTAAGTTGCTCCGCTCTATCCCAATGCCTTTCTACGTTAAACGGTGATGCATTGATACAGATAAGTAGATCGGCTCCTAATAGTTTTGTATCTATCGAGGGCTGCTTATGCCAAATATCCTCACAGATCAACCAACCGAGTTTCACACCGTTCAGCGTAGTAACAGTAGCTTCACGACCTTCTTGGAAATAACGTTTCTCATCAAATACGGAATAGTTGGGCAAACATTGCTTATGATAAATCGTTTGAATCCGACCTTCGCTAATTAATGCAAGAGCGTTATAACAAACACCTTTCTCTAACGATGGAAAACCTATAACAATAGCGACATTGAGTTCTTTAATAAGTCGCTGTAAACTTTTTTCTATGTGTTCAAACAACGCAGGTCTAAACAATAAATCTTCTGGAGGATATCCCGATAAGCATAATTCTGAGAAAACGACAAGTTCGGCCGCTTGATCTTTTTCAGCTTTATTCGCTGCTTCTAAAATACGTGATGTATTGTGAATAACATCACCCACAATAAAATTGATTTGTTCAACAACAATCTTCATAGTGATAGTGTTCTCCGATCAACACCCAATGTGTGAAAACCTCTTACAACATAGGCAACTTAAGAATAGCACCGTAAATAACAATCATTGTAATATGAGCATCCACTAATTCATAGAGTCACATGAGAGCAAGTATGACCGAAACACCGCAGGAACACCGCTGGCGCGCATTAAGTATCTTTATTCTCTACCGGCTGATTATAGCTTCATCACTTGCAGGCGTATTCCAATTGGAGATAGGTCCATCCTATTTGGGGCGCTCATCTCCGATACTTTACACAACGGTCAGTGCTTTATATTTGCTTTTTGCCTTAATATGCCCAGTAGCCGTCAAGCTCCGAAAACCTAATCACGATACGCAAGTCATTATTCAAGTAGCGACTGATATTACAGCGATTGTTCTTATCATGCACGCTAGCGGTGGTATTACATCTGGTTTAGGAACATTGCTCGCTATATCAGTGACCAGCGCAGGTATTTTACTTGGGAACAACTCCGCCTTAGCTTTCGCAGCCGCAGCCACTTTAAGCCTTTTTGCTGAACAATCAATAGCCATCATTTATGGCTTGCGAACGGAAACAACTTTCACATTAAGTGGTATTCATGGAGCAGTCTTTTTTTCAACAACCCTTTTAGCGATGATGTTAGGCAATCGAGTCCGTATATCAGAAGCAATGGCGGCCAAAAGCCGAGAGCAGATGGAACGACTACAAAAACTCAATGAGAATGTCATTCACTTTATGCAAGCTGGTTTAATTGTTGTTGATCAATTGGGGGGGGTTAGACTCTGCAACGATGCTGCTAAGCGATTATTAAAATTGAAACATGAAAAACACTTTTTTGAACTTACCGCAATGAGCCCCGAGTTGAGCGACCAGTTTGAGCGCTGGCTATCAGAGGAAGAGCCACTCAGTGAGTTTTGTCCTGATGAAAATGATAAGCGAATATTGCCTTCCATCAATACGATTAGCGTAGAAAACCAAGAACCCCTATACATACTATTTTTGGAAGATACTTCTTTTTTACAGTCACACGCTCAAAATCTTAAACTCGCTTCTTTAGGGCGTTTAACAGGTAGTATTGCCCATGAAATTAGGAACCCCTTAGGAGCAGCAAGCCATGCAGCTCAACTGTTATCTGAATCAGAACATCTTGACAACTCTGATCAATCATTAGTTGATATGATTCAAAGGCATTGCTTACGTATGAACTCGATTATCGAAGCCATTATGGCAACTTCTCAGCGCAAACAAGCTGAATTGCAACACATACGACTTTTACCTTTCTTAGTGCAATTCATAGAAGAGTTTTCGATCAATAGGCAACCTGTACCAGAAATTACGATTGAATCTGCTATCGATGACGTTTCCATCAAATTTGATCCTAACCATTTTATACAAATCCTAACCAACCTTGTTGATAATGGTATACGATATAGCATTGAACACACAGGCCAACCCACCATCCAATTAAAAGTTGAAGTGAATGGAAATACTGGTCGTTTTTATCTTGATATCCTGGATAACGGTAAAGGAGTCGAATCCAAAGTGGCCGAAAAGTTATTCGAACCTTTCTTCACAACATCTCACTCAGGCACAGGTTTAGGTCTATATTTATCAAGGGAGTTATGTGTAGCAAATCGGTCACAACTCCAATTAATACCTGTCGACAAAGGCACGTGCTTTAGAATAAGCTTCCCAAAATAATTATCAAATTTATGGACTTAGTTTTAGTAGCGTCTTCAAAGCGTTTTTACTATCGCATAATGGAAGCCTTTCAAAAATCATGTGTTATGTAGTTTTTATAACAATTAACGCTTCGTTTGTTTCACACGCGGTCCAAAGTCCCAAGAAAAAAAGTAGAACTTCCAGGAATCAATTATGCCTGCACGTAAAGCATTGATCATTGACGACGAACCCGATATTTTACAATTACTTACAATCACTCTGAGTCGAATGGGTATTGACTCTACTTCAGCAACTTGCGTTGAAGAAGCCAAACATGCGTTAAAGCATGATACATTTGACATTTGCTTAACTGACTTACGGCTGCCTGATGGAAACGGTCTTGAAATAGTTGATTTTGCTCAAAAAAATACACCTCGACTCCCTATCGCCGTTATTTCAGCTCATGGTAATATGGAAACAGCCATCGACGCATTAAAAAGAGGCGCGTTTGATTTCGTTTCTAAACCCATAGACTTATCCAAATTACGTCAACTCATTGATGTCGCTCTAAAAATTGAAAAAAATGAATCCCCTCAAGGTGATGATACGTTACAGCAGCAACTGCTCGGTAACTCCCCAAGTATTATTAAACTTCGCGAAACTATCAAGAAATTAGCCAGAAGTCAGGCACCTATCTACATATCAGGCGAATCAGGTACTGGTAAAGAGTTGGTTGCTCGATTGATTCATAGCCAAGGGCCACGAGCGGAAGGTCCTTTTGTACCTGTGAACTGTGGTGCGATTCCAACGGAGCTGATGGAAAGTGAATTTTTTGGTCATAAAAAAGGAAGTTTCACAGGAGCCATAGCGGATAAACAAGGCCTATTCCAAGCAGCGAATGGTGGCACTTTGTTTTTGGATGAAGTTGCAGATTTACCACTGGCTATGCAAGTTAAACTACTACGAGCTATTCAAGAAAAAGCTGTAAGGCCTATTGGCGAAGAAAAAGAGATAAGCATCAATGTTCGAATTCTTTCTGCTACGCATAAAAACCTGTTGCAATTGATTGAAGATGGGCAATTCCGTCAAGATTTATATTATCGGATTAATGTCATATCCGTCCAAATTCCGAGCTTACGAGAGAGGCCCGAAGATATTTTGATGCTCGCAGAATTTGTTTTACAAAAGCTTTTTCCAGACTCACAAACGAAAGCCCCAAAGCTTGGCCAACCTGCTATCAATCAACTCACTCGTTACTCTTTTCCAGGCAATGTCAGAGAGCTTGAAAACGTTCTGGAAAGAGCAGTAACTCTGTGCGATGGAGAAACGATAGAACCTTTCGATTTGCAACTGCCTGAATCAGAACTTTTACCGGAAAGACGCATTGATAATTCTTTCGACACTCAGGAAAGTGAAGTTTCAATTGAAGAATCATCAACTTTCATTCATCATACACCACCTTCGCAACTGAATGAACCAAGCCTAAACGCAGTTATTACTGGAGGGGTATCAGCAACAACTAAACCAACACCGCAACCACAACGAGCCTCAACCGTTTCCACAACAACTTCTGGTCGAGGTGATATGCCTCTAGAAGAATACCTTGAAAAAATTGAACGCCAAGCCATCACCGAAGCCCTAGAAGCCCACCGATGGAATAAAACCGCTGCTGCAAAAGAATTAGGTATTAGCTTTAGAGCCATGCGATATCGACTCAAAAAACTCGGACTGGATTAACTAGCCACAGCAGAAGACCTATGAGCGAGCTCTTTTGTTTTTTCTTTAGAATAAGTACGCGTCGACAAAATATGATAGGGGTTATGATCAACTTTTGGCTTTGCATTAAGTAATAAATCTACAGCTAATTGACAAGAAGCCGGCGCTAAAACAACCCCATTTCTGTAATGACCAGCATTCACTAAAACATTTTCTGAATCAGGATGAAAACCGATAAAGGGAATGCCGTTGGGCGAACATGGCCTTAATCCTGCCCAGTGTCTCTCTATTTTTTGATATTTGAGCATTGGCATAATATTAACTGCGGCTTTTAATAATTCTTTTCTACCTACAGCTGTTGGCCCTTTTTTATAACCTACATCCTCTAAGGTCGAACCGACAATAACGCGTCCATCACGACGAGGAATGATATATTTCCCATCAACTAATGTAATTTGTTTCAATGAATGTTTGAATGGAGCAAACATTAACATTTCACCACGAATGGGTTTGATGGGAATATTAATGAAATTTGATGTCCAAGCCCCAGTCGTGAATATAATTTTTTTAGCGACTACCTGATGTCGCTGACTTTTGACTAAAACGTTTTTAAAGTCAACGCGTTGCACCTTATCATTTTCAATAATTTTCACTTTTTCCAAGCTTCTTAAATAAGTTGATAAAGATGCAACCAATCGAGGATTACGTAATTGCGAAACTTCAGGCAAATAAAGCCAAGAGCTTGAACGCATTTTGAGATTAGTGTTGACTTTTTTAACTAATTCACTTTTTATACAATGTTTTTCGCACCAGTTGATTGCTTGATCCCAATCATCTATTTCCGATATAAGTAAACCTGATTTTAAGTACTCAGCATCAATCCCAGTTTTTTCATAAAGCTCCTCAACCAGGCTGGGATAAATTTCTTGTGCCTGAGACGCTAATGCCGTAACAGCTGATGAGTAACGCCAAGGATAGAGTGGAGAAATGATCCCCCCTCCAGCCCAGGATGCTTCAGAAGCCAAAGCCGACTTTTCTATAATAACGATACTTTGGTTCGATTTTGATAAGTAAAAAGCTGTGAGCAAGCCAATAATTCCACCACCAATAATCACATTATCTGCGTATATCTTCATGACAACTCCAGTATTTCGAATTACGCCGGGTGTAGCCTAAGCCTTGGATCATTAAAACATATAGCCCCAGGCATCACTTTTTTCAAAGGGAAGTAAAAACCATTTAATAGTTTTCTCACAATCGGACTTTTGATAGAGCTAATAAGAATTAAAAATCATTTTCAATAATCAGCATTCAATGGTCAACAAAAAGCCAGAAATGACTCTTTTAAATCTTAAGCAGTGATCAACAACTTTATTTACCTAGTAGTTTTCTTGGTGTCTTCTAATTTAATGCATAAGTAGGCTATCACTCATTGGATTTTATTGAAAACTCGTGCATTTTTTGTCAGAATAACAAAGATTTATAAAAATAAACATGGAAATTCATTCATAGGGATTTGAATAATGTACTCATATACCCGTATTTTCAATAGCGGTTTTTCGCTGTTAGAACTTTTACTATGCCTGAGCATCCTCGCCATGGCGCTAGTATTTAGCAACTCTTTTTTTTCTGACGCTCTGACAACACAGAAAGCATTGTCGCAAGCACAGAATTTGGTTCATCGATTAAATTACGCACGGACTTTTGCTATTTCAACCTCTCGAAGTGTTACAGTTTGTTTCCAGCTCGATGATGCGGGATGCGAATCAGAAATGGCACAACATAAAAAAATTATCGCATTTTTGGATGAGAACCAGAATCAGATACGAGATATCAATGAAGAAATCGTGTTTTCTGACTCTCTGTCTGATGATTTTTTTGAGTTAAAGTGGGAGCCTTTCCGAGGACACAATCAATACAAATATTTACCAACGGGAAGTACTAATGAAAACAATGGTAGCCTTTTTCTTTATACAGGCAATTATGTAAAAAACGAATTTACTGTGCAAATCACTATCGCCAAGTCTGGACGAGCAAGAATCTACGAAACAAGATTCTAGTCATCGCTCTTCCTATGATGTTGTGAACTAAAAATTCATTTTCCATATTTAAAAGCTCGTTTCCAACAACCCAAAAAGCTGCTGGAAACGTCACTTTTCCCTATAATTCGGTATTGATGAGCTCTTCCCAAGCCAGTCGGCGATTAAGCGGGCTCGAAGCAGGCAATAATTTGTCAATGATAAACTGTTGCTCGTCACCTTGGAGAGCAAAGTATCCCCCCCATATGGAAGTTCCTACCGGTATAAACTCTAAAGCCTGACCACCGAAAACTTCATCGTTTTCATCCACCACATCATCCTTATTTGTATCAATAACGGCATAGGGAAAGTTAAGGCCACTTTCAATAGATACTACATTTCGCCATCCTGTTCCGCCAGGGTCACAAGGATCATTGGAGGGAATCATCGAGCTAAATATGACTAGCTCCGTACCGTACACATCCGGAGCTAAAACTTGTCTCTCACCCGTATCGGGTAAATTAACAAACCATCCATAATTTCTGTTACCATTTAAACCAAGCCAGTCGATAAGTCCTTCCCCAACAAAGTCGCGTTGGTTGATATTGTCATCTTGCAATTCAAAACTACGTTGAACCAGATCGCCTTGAGTCAGGCTTCCCTTATCTGCATCCCAAATCGTGTAGAATGCTTGTTGCGAGATGTCTTTGATATCATCTCTTTCAAGATAACGCCCCGTTCCAAACATAACCAATATGTTGGCTGTTGTATTCGTGAGGTCAAGGGTTTTAACCGGGTGTCGTGCTATTGCAGGGCGCGAGGTTATAGGCTGATTGTTGGCTGCTGTAAAAAGCGGCTCTTGACCAAAAGCATTGCCCCACAAGCTATCTTGATCTGCAGATACATCAAAAACCCACATAGATCCTTCCATATCTCCGGCATATATTCTATCGGCTAAGCCATCGCCATCAGTATCAGCAACAGTTGCAGGTCCCAAACCTGCTTTCTTTCCAGTCGAAATTATCCTAGCCTGTACTACACCGTTTTCAGGCTCTAAGTAGATAATGAATAATTGTCCATTTCTCGCTTCTCCATCTTGATTAAAGCCATTCCCGGTAATAACAGCCCATTTTCCATTTTCCATTTTTGCCATAATAGGTCTTTCAGTGATAACACCCAGTTCTGGGTGTGCATACTCCCATAGCGTCATTTGCTCAGCACTTGTTTGATTGGAAACAATGCTATCTGGATTAGTAACATCTAAAGCGAATAATCCAGCACCACCACCACGATAACCGCCGATCAAAACACTACGCCATTGACGATCGCTGGGGCCTGTGCGACCAATAAAAACATCCGAAACACTCGGCGACAAGTCCACATAATAACGATGACGATATCCAGGCTCGGTCAAATAGTGAAGGCCTGCCTCTGGCTTGTCTGAATAAGCCTGCTCCGGTATGTATGCAAACAACTCTTCTAATGTGCCATCATCTGTTGCATCAAAAGCGTGTAACATACCATCATTAGCACCAACATAGATAACAGGGCGGCGTTTCTCATTATTAGTTCGAAACCCTGAATAAGATTGTTCTTTAGGACTAAATACTTCAGAGTCAGTCCAACCCATGCGAGGCGCACCAACATATAAAGGCCCCGAGTGCGCAATATCACCCAGAACACTCTTACGCTTACGGAATGCATTGCCTTCTTCATCACGAACACCCCGAATGTAATCTAAACGTAATTTGCCACTGTCGTCACTTTCTAGCACACCTTTAGCGCTCATTTTCAAATCATTTTTCTGTAAAACCGTTAAATTATCCCATTGAAACTCAACCGTTCGTCCTTCATCTCGATTAAATGTAAATATTTTACGAGCGCTAGGCTGTCTTTTGTTGAGGGCATCAGAAGCTTTGACAACACCCTCAGAAACTTGCAGTACCCCATTAACACTTTCAATAGTTCTCCTGTGCAAATCACCGCTCCAATCTGGAGAGTTGATCACCGCTGAGTACAAATCGTTACCTTGTTGGAAAGATAATTGACTGAAGGCAATAGACGATGCGCTAGCTTCTCTTTCTAAGGAGTCTTTTACTGCTTCTTCAAGCTCTCTTGCCAATTCGGTTGCACGCGCAGCATTGTAAATTTCACCACGTCCATTTAAAGCGGCATGATATAAATCATCCACCTGCACCGGATCAAAGGCTTTACTCACATCTGGCCAAGCTAAAGGCTTGTCAATAAAATCAGAAACTTTACCGTAATAATGCTCATCAATGACATTGTTGTAAATAGTGCCTTTTGCTGCTAAAGCAATGGTATAGCTATTCATATGCAAATTTCTATTGCAGTCAAGTAATGGCGAATTAGGCGTCTTGCCATCAAATATACACCCGCTATTCACAGGAACTACTCCATCAACCGTTTTTGATTCAAGATCGGGACGCAGAAAATTATCAGAACCTCGATTGTAATAGTAATAAGCGACGTCCGCCAAGGTACCGATTTGCCCATCTTCTAACGGCTTACCAGCATTTTGATCAGCATTGCCAACAAAAGTATTCTCAGAACCATCACTATTGTATCCGTCAGTGAATAACAAAGTTGAATTCTTCTGACAAGCGTACTGAATTGGCGCGTTACTATCAGTACGTTCAAATTGTCTACCAGCATGCTGTAATGCTCTTCTTAAAGGCGTCACTCCTAGATTGATATACTTATAATGGGTTTCTAAAAACTGTCCTTTTTCATTATCGAAGTCCAGCATATTAACTATTTCGGGACGATTATTAATCCAAAAGTTCCCCACTCTAAAATCATCAAGGTATTCGAAAGCAGTACCAATTGCGCCACGCAACGTCATGTGGCGCTTCCTATAATAACTAAACCAATTCGCAAAATTTTGCATTTCATCTTCGTAACTACGACCCGAAGGAAATGCTCTTCCTTGTTTTATTTCTACACGCTCTAAACAGGAACCGTCAGGAGCAATTGCATCAACGCCATCAAAAGCTTCACGGTTTTTTAAAAATTCGTTGTAATATTGAGGCTCAATATCAGTAGCACAATCGCGAATTATAGGAGGAGAGGTCTGTTCGTAAGTCAGACTTCCGGAGGGTTGTAATGTAGAATCTTGAGTAATAAGAATTTGATCGATACCTGTTCCTTCCTCTCTAGAGCGTATACGAAGAATTTGGCTAGCTCCCTTAAGATCTACAGATGCCCACCGTTCCCACTGCCAATTACTACTGGTTTGAGGGTGCCCATCTCGCCAGCGATACCAATCTTCACTATTGGATTTTGTCCATTGTTCTCCATCGTCGGGGAATATCGTAGAAGAAGTATAATTTTGCAAGTTTACATGCAAAGAATTTGAACTTTCTGAAGGCATGTAAAAACGAAACCAAATATAAACTTCTCCAGTCGCATTAAAACTATAACTATAACCGCCATCATTTAGTGGAAAATCATATGAGGTGACCTGAGATTCAATCCATACTTTTTTCGAAGCAGAATCAATCAAATTACCAGAACTTATCGTATTAAAATCTAAACTTGTTTCAGCGATTCCCTCTTCTGCTTCAATAATAATATTACCTGCTACGGGAATTTCAGTGTCATTGGATACCGAGTTAGCTGACTCTTGATACGAATATGTTCCTGTTGTCCTTTTTTGCCAATAAGTGGCAGGATAAAAAATAACGGTGGCATTATCGTAATTTGATGAACAGGGATTGGTAACATACTTATCAGGCTCACATGGCATTCCACTCAATAAGTCAAAGTTATCTGAAAGTGATAGGGCTACTTCTGAAGTTAGATTCAATTGGAAAGCATTTGAAGTAAAAGCCATATCATAAGGTGCGTTTTGTGGATCAGAATCCCCGAAATTTAAACTTGTATCGCCGTACACAGGCCATGGTTCATAATCAACATTCGGATTATAGTAAATAGCATTGTAATCACTGCTACGAGCAAAACCAAAAGCATCTAAAGGTGGCAATACATTGCTGTTCATCAAGCGATGACCCGTATAATTATTAGGGTTGTTTGTGTAGGACGCTGGAAATAGATATCGAAAGCTAGTACCACCTTCTATCCATAGGTTGCCATTAGAGTCACTAAACGTATTGTTATTCCAGTACAGAACAGCATCGTTAGTGGGGAAGATCATTTCCCCATCCATGCTGCCTGAATCATCCATAACCAACATTAAATTGGGCTTAGCTCCGCCAATTAAATACAAAGGCCTATCTGCCAAATCTACCTCAGCCGCAGACCAAGCAACGGTTGCCATGAGAGTGCTAGAAAATAAAACGATAACCAAACGTTTAAAACCGCAACATAATGTCAGCATAGAAGTTCCCATAAATTTTTTATTACTTTATTAAAATTGTTTTGCGTAAAAACTGGTAAGAATTCTTTTCGAATTAGAGGTTTTGCCTTTACCTAAGGCATAGATTCGAAAAGCTAAAACATCGCCCTCTAACTGATTACAGTCGTAACCACAAATCGTTAAATTACTGGTTTCTTGTCTAACTTCCCCAAGATATTCTATGTAATACTTAGGGGGTTCGATAATCCCCTCGATACTTTTGCCGATTCGTGCCGTCCCCCAGGGATTATCAGATGTAGAAAACGGATCGGGGGCCGTTCCAGTGTTATACAAGCCGTCTTCAGGATTTGCTGAAATAAAACCATTAATATCAGTCAAGGTTCTTACAAATTGTTCAGCATCGATTAAGGCAGACTCAGCAGCTTCTAATGCTAATTGCCCGTCACTAACTGCTGAAGTCATTTTTTCCTGTAACACGGTTGATTGCATACTCGATAAAGCAATGATGGTGAGTAACATCAAAATAATCAAACTGGTTACGAGAACGGCACCTTCTTGTGATTTATATAAAAAGAGTTTATTCATGAGTTTTGATTGTCAAGTTCCCAAAATCCGATAAAAATTTTTACGATTAAATACGATTTCTCAGCGCGACAGTCGTCGAAAATTCACGTCTAATTTTTTTATCATTCGCTTGTATTTTTAGTTCTTCTATTTGGGAGCCTGTGTTTGCAGCAAAGGTTTCTTCCCAATTAAATAAATAGCTTTGCGGGCTTTCAGCAACGGCCTCTTCCGTTTCAAGTAATAAATGAACTTTTACGCTCACAACTTTAGACATGTCTGCTACGCTGGTTCGACTTTGATAATAATCGGCGTAATAATCATCGTTATTATCAACACCATAAAGAAACTGTATATTAGCCACTCCATTAGCAATAGGCTGAGCTTGCGAATCCGTATTATCTTTTCGATACAGCGTATTGTTATTCACATAAAAATCGACGGAGTAAGGTTTATAAATTAACGCATCCGGTCCATATTTTCGGGATAAGCAATGATTACCTGTACTGCATGAAAATATTGTTTCATTATTTGCATTATCGTGCCCTAAGGCGACAACATTTGTGATTTTGTCATAGGCATTAGCCACAAACAAATCACCTTGTTCACAATCACTGATGAGCAAAACTTGAGAAGCATCAAGATATTTATTGATAAAAGCCGCTGCATCATTAAAACCGATATCAATGGGGTAATCTTGACCTAGATGATCAACAAAACGACTATTGGGTATACTAACAGCACCTCGAATTGATAGTTTATCGGTTGTTCCATCTTCACCGTCGACACCTAAATCGTGTGGAATAAAGTTTTCTTCATCCGTTTTTGCAACATGATTCTGCAATCGCGTAGCATCAGAGGTACATCCCCAGTAATCGGCATTCCTTAATTCACGCGCCACCGTGGTAATGGCTATACGCCCATTTTCTTGAATACGCGATAATGATTCTTGTAAACGAGAAGTATGACGGTTAGCCATAAACACCTGAATGACACCATACAGAATGATAAATCCCAAGACCATAGCAATCATTAGCTCAACAAGCGTCATACCTTGTTGTGATTTTATTTTCATAATTTCCCAAACCGGTTAAAAACAAAGTACTTTAAAAACATTAAGGGTTTAATAACTCCTCAAGTTTCACGAGTAACTTATGTGATTTCTTTAATGAATCTTGAATGCTACCATCCGATGATGACACGACTCGGTTGACATTCGACTCATTCCACGACACCAAGATTTCGATAAACTCACCATTTCTTTCAATAGCGCCTTCACCCACAGGCAACGCATTGATGATAGATTTTGCCCATGCCTTAACGTCGTAAGCTGCCATCTGATTAGGACTACACAGTTGATTAATACAACTAAAGTTCAAATCATCGATAACAGCCGTATCACTATATGTAGACAACGCAGATGGGTTTGCCCGAATATTATTTGCCATTTGTTCTGCTAACATCACCGCGATACTTCGATAATAAGCGTGGTTATTTTGCTTTAAAGATAAACTTTGTAAGCTCGCCAGACCTAATAATCCAATGGCCATTATAAGAGTAGCCACCAGTACCTCGATTAACGTAAAACCCTTGATACTCTGTTTAGGCTTCACAAGCAGTCTCCGAAATTTGCACTTGCCCAGATTTTGCAATCACAATAGTACGACCTTTCTGCGATTCGTTATCACATAATCGAAATTCATTAGCGTGATTCGCAAAACCATTTCCAAAAAAGGTTAAATCTTGTTTATCGCTCGTCACATCGAAAGACGCTTCTAAAGAGGGTGTTTTTTTTATCATCAACCATTGGCCATTTTCATCAAGATAATTAACAATCAGTCCAGACTGCCAGTTAGTGTCGAGCGGCTTAAGCTGTATGGCTGTTTGTCGTCCAATAGCTTCTGTACGTGCAAAATTGATCATGGATAGTATTGTGTTGGTTTCACGGGTCATTTGAGAGTCTTTTATAAACCCTCTAAAACTGGGTACAGCAATCAACATGATGATTGAAGCCACTGCAATTGTGACTAAAAGTTCAAGCAAGGTCACACCCAAACTGATTTTCGGGCTTATGTTTTCTTTGAAACGACAGAGTTTTTTGTGTGTCAATACTCGATCTACCATAAAGCAATCACCGTTCAAGTTTAATTATTATGCGAAGTCCAACCTCGGAGAAACGGCTCCCTGTCAATGATTATTACGTCTCAAAGCGCGACCAAATGCAAATTTTTGCCGACCAATGACAATAAAATAGAGATGAAAAATACATTTATGGCCTTTCGATTGAAAAACAAACTTTCATATAATTCAGATATTTATCAATCAATGAAAAATTGAGAACCTGATTGTAGACGCGTTTAAAATGACAAATCGAGAATTACGTCTCATTTTAAAATGTGAAGTGCGACAAGGTAGTAAACAAAACTAAAACTGGAAAAGTGAACACGAAACGAGCAGAAAAATACAGAGGTTTAAACATATTTTCCTTGAAAAACTCCCATGGAAGAACATCCGTATTGTTTTTCCATGGGAATAGGGTTACCAATAAATCTTTTGCTTAGGAGTTCATTGTATCCTTAGGTGATTTTTTAGCAGCAGATGTTGCTTTTTTCATTTTTGACGCATCCACAACCCACTTGCCATCATTATAATGGGCAACCCAACCCGTGGCTTTTCCTTCGACTTCGCTCATCACATACTGGGATTTCGTTTTGCGACTATAACGAATAACAGTTCGATTATTTTGAGAGTCTTTCTGCGGCGCATCAGCTAAATACTTAAGTTTGGGATCCAACTGTTCTTTTAAATCGGCAATTTCATCAACGAATGGTGCTCGCGTCTCTCGATTCTTGGGAAACTGACTAGCCGCCAAAAAGATACCTGATGCCCCATCACGCAATACATAATGATCATCTACTTTTTGACAAGCCAAATGAGGCAATGGAATAGGGTCAGCTTTAGGAGGCGCTGGCTCACCATTCTTTAAAAGTTTCCGCGTATTTTTACATGCCTCATTAGTGCATCCAAAGTACTTACCGAAGCGACCAGCTTTGAGCTGCATATCCGAGCCACATTTGTCACAGATAATGATGGGACCTTCATAGCCTTTTATTTTGAAACTGCCCTCTTCAATCTGATAACCCCCACAATCGGGATTATTACCACACACATGAATTTTTCGTGTTTCATCGATCAAGTAACTTTCCATTGCAGTGCCGCAAATATGGCAACGCTTTTTTGCACGCAAAAGCTCGTTTTCTTTTTCTTCGTCATCATTATCAGATATGGCTTCTTCACCAGGAAGCAAATTCAAGGTTTTTTTACATCTTTCTTTCGGTGGTAGCGCATAACCGGAGCACCCTAAAAATACGCCAGTGCTTGCAGTGCGAATGGTCATTGGACGAGAACAAGCGGGACACTCAATATCTGTCATTACTGGCTCATTAGAGCGCATTCCACCTTCAGGTACAGCAAGCTCAGCTTTATCGAGATTATTGGTGAACTGACCATAAAAAGTATCCAGCTCATGCTTCCAATCAACCTGACCTTTGGCAATTTCATCCAGAGACTCTTCCATACCTGCTGTAAAACCGTAGTCCATTAAATCAGAGAAACTTTCGAGTAAGCGATCTGTAACTATCTCACCCATTTTTTCAGCGAAGAATCGTCGCCCTTGTGTACTGACATACCCACGTTCTTGTATGGTAGAAATGATCGAAGCATAAGTAGATGGCCGACCTATACCCCGTTTCTCTAACTCTTTTACCAAAGAGGCTTCGGTGAATCTTGCCGTAGGTTTAGTAAAGTTTTGTTTTGGATCAAGTTTTTTAAGCGTTAAAACTTGACCCACTTTGACATCTGGCAATACCACATCTTCATCTTTCCTTTTGGCGATGGGTAAAGCCCTTGTCCAGCCATCAAATTTTAAAATTCTTCCTCGAGTACGAAGTTCAAACTCGCCGGCTTTCACAGAAATCGATGTGGAATCATAGCGAGCAGGAACCATTTGGCAAGCCAGAAACTGCCGCCAGATCAAATCGTACAAACGAACGGCATCCTTATCTTGGTTAGTTAGTTGATCAGGCAGCACAGTAGCACTTGATGGTCGAATAGCTTCATGTGCTTCTTGTGCGCCTTCTTTATTCGAATATTGGATCGGGTTATCAGGCAAATATTTATCGCCAAATTCTTTTTGAATATAACCTCGAGCCATCTCAATGGCATCGGCACTTAAATTAGTTGAGTCCGTTCTCATGTAGGTAATATACCCAGCTTCGTAAAGGCGCTGAGCTAGCATCATAGTTTTCTTGACGCCAAACCCCATACGAGTACTCGCAGCTTGTTGCAAAGTCGAAGTGATAAAGGGAGCACTAGGCTTGCTACTTGTTGGCTTGTCTTCACGTTTAACCACTTCGTATTGCGATTTTTGCAGTACAGACAAAGCCTTATCGGTTGAAGCCTTTGAATTTGATTTAAAAGCTTCGCCTTTTTCTTTAGTAACTTGTAATCGTAAAGCTTGAGCTTCTTGCGTCGTCGTATCAGCAAAAATTTCCCAGTATTCCTCAGGAATAAATGCACGAATTTCCCTCTCACGTTCAACAATCAACCTTACAGCGACGGATTGTACACGCCCAGCAGATAGTCCACGCGCCACTTTTTTCCACAAGAGTGGTGAAACCATAAAGCCCACAATGCGATCTAAGAAACGCCTAGCTTGCTGCGCATTGACATGATTCATATCTAATTGGCCGGGTTTTGCAAAGGCGCTTTGAATCGCTTTTTTAGTAATTTCATTAAACACAACCCGTTGAAAACGCGAGTCTTCCCCACCAATCGTTTCTTTCAAATGCCAAGCAATGGCTTCTCCTTCGCGATCCAAATCCGTTGCGAGATAAATGGTATCAGCATCTTTGGCTAGTGTTTTTAGTTCTTTAATGACTTTTTCTTTTCCAGGAAGAATCTCATACCGAGGTTTCCAACCGTTAAGTGGATCAACACCCATTCGAGTAATCAAGGCAGCTTGTGCCTTCTCTTTTTTGTGTTTTTCTTTCTGCTCTGGCGTCATTTTCCTTGTTGCAGCAGCCGCTTTAGCACGAGCTTTAGGGTCTGAAGCGCTCGCTCCACCACCAGTTGGTAGGTCGCGAATGTGGCCTACACTCGATTTAACCACAAACTCACGACCGAGATATTTGTTAATAGTTTTCGCCTTCGCTGGCGACTCCACGATCACTAAAGACTTTCCCATGCTAACTCTACACTCTCACATCTGCTGCATAGCAGCATAACGGTTTATTTTCAATGCATCATTACGAGCATCACTGGATGAGTTGATCTCAATTTGGAGCATATATAGTGTTTACCTGACTCCGGGTCAAGGGCTTTAATGATTTGTCAACTTTTGTTTTCTGGATATTCATAGAAAAACCCTAGAAAACTAATGATTTAATTTCCATTAAAATCAACAGCTTATAAAGTTATTGTCTTTCTTCATCAATTTTTTATTTTTTTTGATGAAAAAAGACAAGAATTCTCCAAATTAAGCAATAGCTCGCAATAATCAACGTCAGTTATTTAATTCACGCAAGACTGTCAGAGGGGCCTGATTGACAATACGCCCTGCTAAATATTGGCTTGCTATTACAGTTGAAATAATGCCCATTACAGGACCCAGCCCCCACAACCAAGGATGTAAACTCGGCGTTATTTGGAAAGCCCAAATGGATAGAGCGCCACCAATAAGTTCAGTACCAACGGCTCCCAATAAACCACCGATAATACCAATTAGATAGAACTCTATGGTGAGACTGCGTTTAAGAAAAAATCTATCAGCACCGAGCGTTCGAATAATAACGCTATTGAGTTTTCTTTCATCCATAGTTGATAAGAGAGAGGCCACTAAAACGAGAAGACCAGCAATAAAAGTAAAACTAAAAATGAACTCTATAGCGATGGTGACTTGGCTTAAGATCGTTCTCACTTGGTTCATTATCGGTTCAATATCAATCAAAGTCACAGTAGGGAATGTTTTTATAAACTCCGTTAACAATGCTTGGTAGTTACCACTAAGATAAACGCTGGTTATATAGTTTTTTGGGAAATTATCCAAAACCCCTTCACCAAAAATCACATAAAAATTAGGTTGAAAAGAGTCCCATGCCACCTCACGTAAGCTGGTTACTTCTCGACTAATCGTGGTTCCTGCTACATTAAAAGCAACGGTATCCCCTAAATTTATACCCAGCGCTTGAGCCATTTCAGCTTCGATCGAGATACCTTGATCTTGACCTTGATGCCAATTCCCTTTAACAATCTTATTCGAACTTACCAATGAGCCTCCCCAGGATAAATTCAGTTCCCTTCGCAAGGCATTATGTTGATTGGGTTGCTCAGCAAAGAGCTCTTCTACAGCTTCCCCATTAATGTGGCTTAACCGCCCTCTAACCATAGGATAAAGGGGTTGTTCAACTAAACGCGTTTGAGAAAAAAACTGATTGACTGCGTCTAAGTCCTGGGGCTGAATGTTAACGATGAAATAATTAGGTGCATCATCTGGAATCTTACCTTGCCATTCCCGAATTAAGTCCGTTCTAACATGTAATACAACAAGGGTGACCAATATTGCAACGGCTAAAGCAGTAACTTGTACACGATTGATATGTTTGAATCGCTCAAGTTGATTCAACCCAAATCTAAATTGCGCATTTTTAGCGGGATAACTGCGTGCCACAAGGGTTATCATTCTTGCTGACATCCACATAATACCTATGCTCACCAAGCCGCCAACTGAAATTACCAGTAAAACCAATAGCAGATTCTTTGTGTACCATAGCAATAAAAAGGTAATTGCCAATATAGAGGAAGAATAGATTAACCACGAACTCAAGCTAGGTGGCAACAACTCACGTCGCAGTACACGTAAAGGACTTACTTGACTCAAATTTATAATACTGGGAATTGAAAAGCCCAGCACCATAACAACACCCGTCAACAATCCTAAGATGGCAGGTTTAAGCACTATATAATCGACTTCAAAAGCAAAAAATTGCTTTAAAACCACAAAAATAAGCTCGTGTAGACCAAATGCGATAACGACTCCAGCTGAACTGCCGATAATGGCCAAAGTGGTTAATGTGATTAAATAAAGCTGAATCATTTCATTTTGTTGTGCGCCTAAACAACGAAACATAGCAACATAGTCATAATGTCGACGTGCGTAACGTTGAGTCGCCATTGCAATGGCAACACCAGCTAGCAAAACAGAGACAATAGCTGCAAGATTTAAATAATTATCGGCTCTTTCAAATGCACTTCCCAAAGCCTCGGAACTTTCTCTGCCACCTTGAACACGTTCAGCACTGGTAAGATTGGTTTCGAGCCAACGAGTATAATCCTCAACATCTTGTGACGGCCCTGCTACCAAAAGGTGATAATTTACACGGCTACCGGGTTGTACAAGTTGTGTCGCGGCCAAGTCCTCTGAACTTATATACACCGATGGTGCTACGTTAAAAACTTCTGAAACATTACCAGGCTCATCAATAATGAGCTTAGTAATTTGGAAGTTTTTAAAACCTAGCTGGATAAAATCACCAACATCAACATTCATTAATTGCAGCAGTTTTGGCGTTACCCAGATATGTCCTGACTTTGGAGCCCCTATTTTTTCTTCGGTGAGTCCAAAGGGTTCTTCTGATAACTTAAAAGTACCTCGTAGAGGATAATTATTTTGAATACTTCTTAGGCTTATCAATTGAAAATTATCATCTTTAACGGCCATAGTCGCCATACCAAGATAAGGCGATACGCTTAATCCTCTTGTTAACGCTTCTTGTTCTAATGTCGGATTGAGTGGAGAGCGGCTAGTAACACGACGGTCACCACCTAACAAAGATGATGACTGACGTTCCATACTGTATTCAACACGCTCTACCACAAAACCAATAGTGGTGATGCTGGTAACCGCTATCACAACAGCAGCGATGACAATTTTTAGTTCTCCTAAACGCCAATCTCTTTTAAGTAAACGCGTTGCAAGTCGTAAAGTTTTTTTCATAAAAAGTATCTGTCTCTATCAATTTCACGGTTTAGATTTAGCTTTCTTCACGAAGCACTTGACCTGATTCGATTACAATACGCCTAGCACACCTATCTGCGAGTTTTTGATCATGAGTAACCAATACTAATGTGGTGTTATGCTCTTTATTAAGTTCAAACAATAAATCAATAATTTTAGCACCGGTGATGCTATCGAGATTTCCTGTTGGTTCATCAGCAAATAAAACCGTGGGCTGTGTCACAAATGCGCGAGCAATAGCAACACGTTGTTGCTCACCACCCGACAACTGGCTAGGTAAATGATGCTTACGTTCGGATAACCCAACACGTTCTAATAAAGCACTTGGTTCTAGATAATTTTGAGGTTTGTCCTGGATATCTAACGGCAATTGAACATTTTCTAATGCAGATAAACTGGGAAGTAGTTGAAATGATTGAAAAACAAAGCCTACATGCTCCGCACGAAGTTTGGCTCGTCCATCTTCATCCAGCTCAGTCAAAGAATGGTTGGCAATTTTGATCTTGCCTTCACTGGGCAAATCAAGACCAGCCATTAAACCTAATAATGTTGATTTACCAGAGCCTGAAGCACCAACGATTGCGATCGTTTCTCCTTTTTTAACGTCTACCGATACATTTTGTAAAATATCAAGACGCCCTTCTTGAGTTTGGACATATTTTGAAACATTTGAAATTTCTAACATAATAAAAGTAAACCTATCTCACCACTATGAATTCATAAACCGTAAAAGTGTAAATGTAGAATACAAATCACTGTATTTTGGCCTTTTCATCGATTTGTATTTCATTTTTTACTGTATTAAGGCGCTTTTAGTATTAAATCAATGGAAAAAGTGAATGATCACAAAGAAACATTGCAGTCAAACCCTAACATTAGTTACGATGGTTTTTCTATCACCGTATCGGTAGGATTTGTAAATACTTTTTTAAGAAGTGAGTGTAGGAATTATCTATGACATTGAATATTTTAAAGATCTGCCACATTTCTTTGCGACAAACACTGAGGCTTACAGGCGCTTTATTGTTTTTAGTGGTATTGTTGAAGCCGTTAAGTGCAGACTCAGCACCCAAAGCTACGGAAATAAGAAATGAAAGCTCGAACAAAAAAACATTGCTGCTGATAGGTGATAGTCTCAGCGCGGCTTACAATATGAAGACGAGCGATGGCTGGGTGGCACTTCTAGAAAAGCAACTACAAAACAGTTACCCCAATTGGCAGGTGGTAAATACCGCTGTCAGCGGTGACACCATTGAAAATGCTATTCAACATTTAAATTCCTATTTAACAAAAGGACAACCCGATTTAATTCTTATAGAAATTGGAGGCAACGATGGTCTGCGAGGTCATCCGCTGCCCAACATCCAAAAAAACTTGGAAAGCCTGGTAAAAAAAGCGTTATCGGCAACACCCAATGTCGGCGTAATGGAAATTATGATTCCTCCGAATTACGGGCCTATTTATACGCAAAAGTTTCGAGCAATTTATCACAACATTGCGCAAAAATTTTCTGTTGCTTTGATTCCTTTTCCATTGGATAAAATCGCTACCGATCCATCACTGATGCAAGCGGATGGCTTGCATCCAACGGCAGCGGCCCAACCTTTGTTGCTAGAGCAAGTTTGGCCAGAAATTCGAGATTTAGTGAACAAATAATCATTAGGATCAAGTGTCCAATCGCTGACGCCTTGACTAACTTCATTCAAATAAGCCGAGGCGTTAGACAATGATGCGAACTAGCTAACGGAAACAACAGTTGCAACGGCAGATTTTACACGCTGCATCGCTGACTCAATTTCATCTTCGGTGATATTCAAAGCTGGAGCCATTCGTAGTACATTAGCACCTGCCATTAGGAACAAGACTTTTTCTTGAATACCAGCTTTCATAAATTCACGGGCTTTACCTTGAAATTTTTCTACTAACTCACAACCAATCAGTAAACCTTTTCCACGTACTTCTTTGAATACATGAAACTCATCATTGATAGCATGCAAATGCTTTTCGAATAAAGCACGCTTCTCTAACACCCCTTTCAAGAAGCTTGGCTCACTGACGATGTCAAAGACAGCATTGCCTACAGCTCCCGCTAGAGGGTTACCTCCATAGGTACTGCCATGCGTTCCCACTACTAAACTTTGTGCAATTTTGGCTGTTGTGATCATAGCCCCGACAGGAAAACCTCCACCTAGCGCTTTTGCTGTAGTTAAGACATCCGGTGTCACGCCAGCACTCATATAAGCGTACAAATGCCCCGTTCTTCCCATACCACTTTGGACCTCGTCAAATACTAGCAGAGCATTGTGTTTATCACAGAGCGCACGAACTCCTTTAAGATAAGCATCATCAGGTACGAAAACCCCGCCTTCGCCCATAATGGGCTCCATGACGACCGCACAGGTTTTATCAGATATTTGTTTTTCTAAAGCCGATAAATCATTGAAAGGGAGATGACTGATGCCACCAGGAATAGGACCAAATCCCTCACGATACTTGGCTTGTCCACCAACACTTACCGTAAACAGAGTTCTGCCATGAAATGCATTATTGAAAGCAATGATCTCATCTTTTTCGGGCCCATAGTTATCAAAAGCATAACGCCTCACGAGTTTAAAAGCGGCTTCATTCGCTTCTCCTCCAGAGTTGGCAAAAAATACTTTTTCTCCGAAGGTGGCATCACAAAGTTTTTGAGCAAGTTGTAAAATCGGCTCATTCGTATAAACATTGCTCAAGTGCCATAGCTTTTGCGACTGCTCCTGCAATGCAGCAACGAGTTTTGGGTGGCAATGCCCCAAAACGTTTACAGCAATCCCTCCACTTAAATCAATATATTCATCGCCTTTTTTGTCCCAAATACGCGAGCCTTCACCCTTTACTGGCATAATCTGTTGAGGTGAGTAATTGGGCACCATGACTTCATCGAAAGTTGCTCTTGTCACTTCTGAGGACATATTATTTTCCTATGTAATCTGTTGAATCACTTGATGCTATCTCACTATAGTTATAACCATAAACAGCCTTCATGCTGTGAGTTTGAGTGAGAAAACGGTGAAAGAACTGAAACTATACTCGCTTATTAAATTATTGACAATTTGTGAAGCCAAATGCCCTTTTGTCTTGCTCCGGCTGTATGTGACGCAAGCAAGTATGTCGTTTAAATAGCTTGGCTTTTAAAAAAACACATCAACTTTTTCTGAAAATCGCTATAATGCTGCGCTTTAGCTTTAAGGCTCATTTAGCAGCGTCACTGTTTTCCTAAGGAAAAAGTGACAGCAAAACCTCGCGCGTTAAGTGAGTTTCCAAGTTTTCACTGTGAAGAAATAAAGGGGCTATTCTATGATGCTGATTAGACCGGTACAAAAAAACGACTTAACACAACTCATCGACTTAGCTGAGCAAGCTGGAACTGGCTTGACAACCCTTACTCGTGATGAAAGCAAATTAATCAAGCGTATAGAAAGCTCGCAAGATGCTCTAGGACGAGAAATTGCTCAACCTGGCCCAGAAAGTTATCTTTTTGTTCTCGAAGATACGCAAACACAACAACTGGTTGGAACCAGCGGCCTTATTGCTGCTGTAGGCATGGAAGAAGCGTTTTATACTTACAAAGTAGGCATGACCGTTCACTCAAGCCCGGAGCTAGGCATCGTCAATCGCATCGATACTCTTTACTTAGGTAATGATTACACAGGAAGTACCGAAATTTGCACCCTCTTTTTAGCGCCCAATTATCGCAAAAATGACAACGGCAAACTTCTTTCTAAGTGTCGTTTCTTGTTTATGGCTGATCATAGTCAACGCTTTGCAAAAACCGTCATTGCAGAAATGCGTGGTTACTCAGATCATCTAGGACGCTCACCTTTTTGGGACAGTTTAGGACGCCATTTTTTTTCAATGGACTTTTCAGATGCTGATAAACTCAGTGGATTAGGCAGTAACCAATTTATCGCAGAGCTTATGCCCAAATATCCTATTTATACGAATATGCTATCAAGTGAAGCGAGGAGCGTTATTGGTCAAGTGCATAGCGAAACACGTCCAGCCTTAAAAATGCTGCAGGCAGAGGGGTTTCGCTATCGTAACTATGTCGATATTTTTGATGCGGGCCCAACCATTGAATCGGATATTGACAATATTCGAACATTAGCCAACTCCTGCGTTTTGCCCATTCACAAGCTAGACACATCACAGCTCACTCAAAAAGCACTTATCAGTAACATGTGTTTAGATTTTAAAGCCACTCTCACAGAGATTGGTCTTAATGAGGAAGGTTGTACCCTCAGTATCGAAACAGCAGAACTCCTAGAAGTGAAAACGGGTGACAGCATTCGAATACATGTGTTGGATTAAACAACACGCTACTTTTAAATTGAAGCATGGTTATTAACCGGAGGACTTATGAATACTCAAGAAAGCTTGTATATCGATGGACAATGGATAACAGGTGAAGGCTCTGCATTTGAATCCATCAACCCTGCTGATAACACGACACTATGGAATAAAAAAAGTGCTAATGAAGGCCAAGTTGATAAAGCTGTTCACTCAGCTCAAGCAGCGTTTACAACTTGGTGTATGCAAACCTTCGAACAAAGACTCGAATATATAAGAAAATTTGGTAATCTTCTTACAGAAAACAAAGAAAGCTTGGCTATCGTTATAGCCAAAGAAACTGGCAAGCCCTTGTGGGAAACACGTACGGAAGTTGGCGCTATGGTGGGTAAAATTGATATTTCAATCAAAGCCTATCACGAGCGTACTGGTGAAACATCTTTACCCGCTGGCAACGGCATCGCAGCAACCCGTCACAAACCTCACGGTGTTTTAGCCGTGTTTGGGCCATACAATTTTCCCGGGCATTTACCAAACGGACATATCATACCTGCGTTGCTTGCTGGCAACACTGTGGTCTTTAAACCCAGTGAATTAACGCCATTAACGGCAGAATTTACCGTAGAACTTTGGCACCAAGCAGGGCTTCCCAAAGGCGTTATTAACCTTGTGCAAGGTGAGAAAGACACCGGAATCTCACTCGCTAATCATACGGGTATTGAAGGCTTGTTGTTTACGGGAAGCGCCAGAACAGGCGCTATTTTGCATCAAAGTTTTGCCCAAATACCCCATAAACTATTAGCTTTGGAGCTGGGCGGTAATAACCCTCTGATTATTGGTGATGTCAAAGATATTGACGCCACTGTTTATTTAACACTTCAATCCGCTTTTATCTCTTCTGGCCAAAGATGTACCTGTGCGAGACGTTTGTATGTTCCAGCCAACCCAACCGGTGACTTATTGATTCAAAAGTTAGTACGCGCAACAGCAGCCTTACGTGTCGGTAGATGGGATGCTGAGCCTGCACCTTTTATGGGTCCTGTCATTAGTGAAGCTATTGCTCAACATTTACTAGAGACACAAAAAACCTTTATCGAGCAAGGTGGAAAAACATTAACACCACTTCAACCTTTATCTCAAGGCCCTGCTTTTTTACAACCTGGCATTATTGATATGACAGAAGCCCAACAGGTCGATGATGAAGAAGTTTTTGGGCCTTTATTGCAAGTTTATCGTTATCGTAATTTTGAAGAGGCGGTGAACCAAGCCAATAAAACACGTTTTGGCTTAGCTGCTGGATTACTCAGCGATAACAAGGAGGATTACGATTATTTTTATCCTCGCATTCGTGCCGGTATAGTTAACTGGAACCGGCAGCTTACAGGGGCAAGCAGTGCAGCTCCTTTCGGCGGTGTGGGATTAAGTGGCAATCACCGCCCTTCCGCTTACTATGCAGCGGACTATTGTGCCTACCCAGTGGCTTCAATGGAAACCGACGTACTTGCTTTACCTGAAACCTTATCACCGGGCATCACCCTTTAAATTTAGAGAGGCCACATGAAAGCTTTTGAAGTTAATTTTGACGGGCTCGTTGGCCCAAGCCACAACTACTCGGGTCTATCAACGGGCAATGTTGCCTCTGAAAAACATGCCAACGAAACCGCGAAACCGCGAAATGCCGCCTTGCAGGGTTTGCATAAGATGAAACAACTGCATGATTTGGGACTCAAACAAGGCATCATTGCTCCTCAAGAACGCCCCAATCTCCACGTCTTAAGGCGCTTGGGCTTTCAGGGTAACGATAAAAAAATTATCGCATCGGCTTTTCGTAGCGACCCTCGTTTATTTTTCCATGTCTGCTCAGCATCAAGCATGTGGACAGCCAATGCCTGTACTATGTCACCCAGTAGCGATAGCCAAGACGGCAAAGCCCATTTTACGGTAGCTAATTTATCCAGTAAATTTCATCGCTCCATTGAATGGCCGACGACAGCACGTATTTTAAAAGCTATATTTTCCGACGATGACACTTTCGAACATCACTCAGCTTTGCCTTCCGTCACACATTTTGGTGACGAAGGTGCAGCCAACCACACGCGACTTTGTTCAAATTATGCAGATGCTGGCATTCAATTATTTGTCTACGGCAAATCGGCTTTTCATAACGATACTCCTGTGCCCAAACATTATCCCGCACGTCAAACACTTGAAGCCTGTCAAGCTGTTGCCCGCTACCATCAACTCGATAGCGACAACACCTATTTCTTACAACAAAACCCAGATGTTATAGACGCGGGAGTGTTTCATAACGATGTCATCGCCGTCGGTAATCAAAACGTCTTGCTTTATCATGAGAAAGCTTTTTTGAATGGCGATGCGACGATTGCGCAAATTAAAAGCCACTTTGAGAGCCAGGGACAGGCATTTTTTGCTATCAATGTACCGAATCAATCGGTGAGTGTGTCTGAAGCGGTGGCTAATTATTTATTCAACAGTCAATTAATTACGCTACCAGATGCCACCATGGCATTAATTGCTCCACGACAAGTAGAAAATGACTCTCAAACTTGGGAGTTCTTACAAAACATCTTAACTGGAGATAACCCCATCCAAAAAATTATTCCTCTTAAATTAAATCAAAGCATGAAAAATGGTGGAGGGCCTGCCTGCTTGCGGCAAAGAGTCGTTCTTAATGAGGAAGAAATCGCGCAGGTGAATCCACAATGCTTGTTGACAGACTCACTTTATGAAGAGCTGGTCACATGGGTAAAGAAGCATTATCGTGAAGAACTCAAGCCTGATGATATGATCGATCCTGAGTTTTTAATCGAATGCCGAACAGCATTAGATGAGCTTACCCAGATGCTAGATCTGGGCAGTGTTTATCAGTTTCAGACGATTTAAAATAGTACTGCTGCTCAAACATGCATATTTAAAAATTTTTATTCAATAAGCATCGCGCAAGCAGATTTCATCTCCGTTATTGGCCAAAGCGCCTTGTGTAAGTGGCTTTCGCTTATGGCACTTTCATAGAAAAGGTAGATTTTACGAGCAACCGTGTTTAGATCTTCAAGTTTTACATTCTCGAGATTGAAATCGACTAAATTTTCTACAAATCCAATGAATGCTATTTTTTGTTTTTCAATCTCAGTTCTGATTTTTTGATTGTCATTTGGAATTTCTGCG
>JBCCZV010000029.1:0-39366 GCA_039187085.1 Pseudomonadota bacterium | reverse complement strand
GAGCCAAATCAACAAACTTAATAAAGGCAACTGTTCTAACATGTTTTATTCCCGATTTATTATTATGCTTGTAACATCAGCCAAGCTAAGAAAGCTAATAGACCGATGATCATCGCAAAGGCATAGTGATAGAGATAACCGGACTGGAGTTTTCTTAGGTGTCGCGACAAAGCGTTAACTGAGTTTGCACTACCATTCACAAGCACCCCATCAATCGTGGCTTGATCGCCTGCTGTCCAAAATTTTCTACCTAGTTTTACAGCACCACCCGCAAACAATTTTTGATTGATGGCATCAAAATAATATTTGTTCTCAAGAATAGGAGTGATAGGTGATAGCTTGGCACCAATGGCTTTACCGAGCTCTGGTTTTTTCACGTATAAAATGAAGGCTGTTGCTGCGCCGAGCACCGCTAACCAAAACGGACTTGTGTAATGAAAACCGTGCTTCCCAAAACTTAACCAGCCGTGGAAAGACTCGCCAACGGCAAACAACACATTATGTTCAGGTTTTACAGTAATAATATTGTCAAAGAAGTTTCCAAATAACATGGGCTCAACAAATACAGCGCCCACAATAATGGAAGGGATCGCTAAAATAACGAGAGGCACCCAAACTACGGCTGGAGATTCGTGTAAATGAGACTTAGTTTCTTCATCCATACGTTCATTGGTGTGGAAGACAAGAAAATACATTCTAAAGCTGTAAAGAGCCGTCACGAAAACCCCGGCTAACACACAAATCAACGCAAAGTCGGCACCAGGTATATTCGAAGCTTTAACGGATAAGATAATCGCTTCTTTTGAATAATAGCCTGAAAAGAAAGGGAATCCGATCAAAGCGAGAGTACCAATCAAGCTAGTTACCCATGTCCATGGCATATATTTTTTGATGTTCCCCATTTCACGCATATCTTGCTTGTGGTGCATACCCATGATAACTGAACCAGCACCCAAGAAAAGCAACGCTTTAAAGAAAGCATGTGTCATCAGATGAAAAACCCCTGCTGCATAAGCTGAAACACCCAAAGCAACGACCATGTAACCTAATTGCGATAAGGTTGAATAAGCGACTACACGTTTGATATCGTTTTGAATAATGCCTAAAAAACCCATAAATAAAGCAGTGATAGCACCAATGAATAAAATGAAACTTAAAGCGGTTTCTGAAAATTCAAACAGAGGTGACATCCGAGTTACCATGAAGATACCAGCAGTCACCATGGTTGCTGCATGTATCAGTGCCGAAATGGGTGTCGGGCCTTCCATTGAATCTGGCAACCAAACGTGTAAAGGCACTTGTGCTGATTTACCCATGGCACCAATGAATAAACAAATACAGATAACCGTCATGACAGACCAAGCAGCACCGTCAAAAATTTCGATAGTGGGTGATAAATTAGCGAAAGCTTCGACTCTTCCAAAGACCGTCGCGTAGTCGAGTGAACCAAAGTAGTAAAGCACACCACCGATACCTAGCAGAAAACCGAAATCACCAACACGGTTAACTAAAAATGCTTTCAAGTTTGCAAAAACAGCGGTTGGCTTTTTATACCAAAAACCAATCAGTAAGTAAGAAACTAAGCCCACTGCTTCCCAACCAAAAAACAATTGTAGGAAATTGTTGGACATCACCAACATCAACATCGAAAAAGTAAACAGAGAGATATAACAGAAGAAGCGTTGATAGCCCGGATCTTCTTTCATGTAACCAATGGTATAAATGTGCACCATTAAGGATACAGAGGTAACCACCACCATCATCATAGCTGTGAGGTTATCAACCAAAAATCCGACTTCTAAAGTTAGGCTATTGATGGTTGCCCAAGTGTAAACAGCACCATTAAAAATAGGCGCACCGTCAACGGCATGAGCTTTAAACACGTATAAAGAAAGTAAAGCGGAAACAGCAACTAGTACATTAGTTACCCAATGTGTAAGGCTTCGACCAATCTTCTGCCCTAGAAAGCCGGCAATTAGTGAACCTAAGAGCGGTGCAAGTGCAATTGTTAGATAAATATTTTCCATGACGGCGTACTTAACCTTGTAATGAATTCAAATCATCAACATTGATGGTCTGTTTGTTCCTAAACAAAGCAACCAAAATTGCCAGACCAATCGCAGCTTCTGCTGCTGCTACTGTTAATATAAACAAGACAAAAACCTGACCGGCAGTATCATCAAGATACCGGGAAAAGGCGATGAAATTGGTATTAACGGCGAGAAGCATAAGCTCAATACACATTAACAATGTAATAACATTTTTTCGGTTAAGCACGATGCCCGCAATACTTATCGCAAAAAGGCATGCACTCACTACAAGATAATCTGATAAAGCGATCATTGTTTTCCCCTAAGAGCTCACCAGCTCTCGTTTATATTCATTCTTTACTGCTCAGCTTTCATCTTGACAACACGCAGCCTATCTTTCTTGGATACTTTGACCTGCTTCGCAACATCTTGGCTCTTGCGGCTTCTCGTTCCTCTAAAAGTCAAACTAATCGCAGCGATAATAGCTATCAATAGGATTAATCCAGCTAATTCGAAGGGGAAGAAATACTCAGTAAATAAAACATCCCCCAGTTGCTTGGTATTATCAAAGTCTTCGGCTCTTTTTTCGATAGCGGCAAAATTTTCTGGCCCAAAGCGTTCGGAGCTAACCATTTTGCCAACGATACCCACAATGACAAGAAACACCACTAAGCCTATTGGTGCATAACGCGTAAAGGTCGAGCGGCTTCGCGCAATCTCAATATCCAACATCATTACAACGAATAAGAAAAGCACCATGACGGCACCGACATAAACAAGGATCAAGACCACAGAGAGAAATTCTGCTTCTAGCAACATCCAATTGAATGCCGCACTAACAAAGGCTAATACTAGAAATAAAACGGCTTTAACCGAATTTTTTGAGATGACTACCATGAGGGCGGAAGTCAGCATTAACGCTGAAAAACAATAAAATAGAATCTGTTCAATTCCCATGATTATTATGCTCGATTTGTTTTAACAATTAGAATCGGTACTAGCGATAGTTGGCGTCGACCTGGCGATCAGCAGCAATTTGTGGCTCTAATTTATCACCGATGGCTAGTAATTTCGCTTTGGTCATAATGTGTTCTCCACGCTCTTCAAAATGATAGTCGAAAACACGCGTTTCAACGATAGAATCTACCGGACAAGACTCTTCGCAAAAACCACAATATATACATTTAAATAAGTCTATTTCATAACGCGTTGTGCGTCTTGTGCCGTCATCTTGTCTGGGTCCTGCCTCTATGGTGATGGCTAGTGCTGGGCAAACCGCTTCACAAAGTTTACAGGCGATGCATCTTTCTTCTCCATTTGGATAGCGCCTCAACGCGTGTAAACCACGAAAACGCGGTGATTGAGGAGTTCTTTCATCAGGGTATTGAACAGTGACATTTTTCTTGAACAAGTGCTTGAGGGTTAGGCTCAAACCTTTAATGAGTTCCCAAAGTGTATAGGTTTCAATAAATCGCTTACTTATCATAACTTCACCCCTAGTTGCCAATAAGCTTTAATACAATGGCAAGGATAATTACATAGCCTAAGGTAATCGGTATAAACACTTTCCAGCCTAAACGCATGACTTGGTCGTAACGAAAACGCGGGAAAGTCGCTCTGAACCATAAAAGACTGAAAAGGAAGAAGCCGGCTTTTAAGAATAACCACATCATGTTGGACTGACCAATAATTGGAATATCCTGGATAACAGGAATACCAGCGAAAGGTGAATGCCATCCACCCAAAAACAATAATGCGGTCAGCACTGAGACTAATATCATGTTGGCATATTCAGCTAAGAAGAATAGCGCAAAAGTTGTTCCTGAATATTCAACGTGGAAACCAGCAACAATTTCTGATTCACCTTCTGCCATATCAAAAGGTGCACGATTGGTTTCAGCAACGCCGGAAATCCAATAGATAATGAAAAGAGGAAACAAAGGTATCCAATACCAATTTAAAATGCCGCCTTTTTGTGAATTCACAATATCAGTAAGATTCAAAGAATTAGCCATTAACAAGACGCCGACTAATGCGAGTCCCATCGCAATTTCGTAAGAAACAATTTGTGCTGATGATCTAAGCGCGCCAAGTAATGCGTATTTAGAATTAGAGGCCCAACCCGCAATTACAACCCCGTAAACACTGATAGAAGTCATGGCGAGTAAATATAAGAGACCGACATTAATATCAGCGAGCACCATTCCATCGTCGAAGGGCACAACTGCCCATGCCGCGAGAGAAGGTCCGATGAAAATAATTGGTGCAATAAGAAATAGTGAATTGGTTGCTTTCTTGGGAATAATCATCTCTTTCAAGATGAGTTTAAAGACATCAGCAAACGGCTGGAATAAACCAAGTGGACCCACTCGGTTAGGACCTACACGGGCTTGTATGTAACCAATAATTTTACGTTCGGCATACGTGGTATAGGCAACAGCTAACACTAAGGGTAATACAATTGCTACAATTTTCAGTAGCGTCCAAATTAATGTTCCCAAATAAGAGCCTGAAGCAAATGCATTCATGCTATCTAGAAAGGTATCCATTAGGCGGTTACCTCCTGCTGTTCAATAATTATTGATTGTTGTAAAGCTCCTGCTCTCCTCACAATAGGATCACTGTCGTACATAGCAACTTCAGTAAAGTTCGAACCTTTCAGAATATCGAGCGCTAAAGATGCTGTATCTTCCTGTGCTTCAAATTTTGCGGTTTCATGAATATCGGCCAGTTCAAGAATGACTTGTTGAGCAGATACATAATCAAAGTTTGATACTTCAAATAAGTTACCGAGTACTCTGAAAACTTTCCATGCCGGCCTAGCTTCGCCTTTTGGTTTAACGGCAGCATTAAAGGATTGCCATTTCCCAGAGGCATTAACATAAGTACCTGGTGTTTCCGTAAACGCTGCTATGGGTAAAATCACATCTGAATAGGATTTGACGTCTTCGTCGACAAAAGCACATAAATTGACAACTAATTCAACTTGACTAAATTTGTCGGTAACATCAGCACTATTTCTCACATCTTTGGGCTCCACATTGAGCAACCAAAGCACTTTCAAATCTTGGGACAAAAGCTCTTGCGCGTTTTTACCTACAACATCGGAGGCTTCGCCCGCTTCTTTGCGATGAGGTAAAGCACCAGCAATAAATGCTCCAGCAGCATTGGCACCATGGCTCAGTTCTCCAAAACGCGAATCGGTTAATGCAGCAATTAATTTAGCCAAGACTTTTAACTCTGTAGCATTTTCATGATGCTGAGCTAATTGACCAAGCAACACGGCAGATTCACTTTTTTGGGTTAGTGCCTCAGCGATTTGTCGATGTTCATCGATCACTTCCACTTTTTGTAGAGTTTGTTGAATATTAGCGCTGACTTTAGCCTTATTTTGCTCGACAAGTACTTTGGCAACAGCCGCAATATGTGCTGTTAGTTGCTCGCTTGAAACCGAAATATCCGTCGTTAGACGAAAATTATAATCCACTTCTTTCGGATTAATCGCCATGACTTGGCCATCACGTGTGGCTTTTCTTAATCTCAAGGCTGCAATTGGGCTTTCAGATCGCAAATCTGAACCGATGAGTAGTGCAGATTCTAACGTCTCAAGGTTAGAAATTTCCATACCGAGACTAGGCGCTTGAGGTTCGTATTTTTCAAAACGGAAATCGGTTTGATTCAGTCGATGGTCAAAATGATTAACACCCAAGCCACGGAGCAACTTCTGAGCCAGATACAACTCTTCGGTAGTAGACGATGGTGATAACAATGCGCCTATCTTATCTACACCTGCGCTGGCTTTTATCGTTTGCGTTTTCTCAACAACATAATTTAAAGCATCCTCCCAGCTCACATCTTCCCACGAGCCATTCTTTTTAATCATGGGAGTAACGGCTCGGTCATGGCCATTAAGTGCTTCGTAGGAAAAACGGTCACGATCAGAAATCCAGACTTCATTAACGGCCTCATTTTCACGAGGTACTACACGAATGACTTGATCGCGACGTGTATGGATATTGAGATTTGAGCCTAAACAATCATGAGGTGAAATAGCGTCATGTTGTTGCATTTCCCAAGAACGCGCTTTGAATCGAGAAGGCTTGGCTGTTAATGCACCGACTGGACATAAGTCAATGATGTTTCCAGAAACTTCAGAAGCTAACGCTTTCTCGACGAAGGTACCGATCTCGGTGTGTTCGCCACGCCCTGTTGCTCCCATTTCGCGCATGCCCGCAATTTCTGTTCCAAATCGTACACAGCGAGTGCAGTGAATACAACGTGTCATATCTGTGGCAATAAGTGGGCCAATATCTTTGTCTTTAACAACACGTTTGCCTTCAGTGAAACGAGAAACATCACCGCCATAACCCACTGCTACGTCTTGCAGTTCACACTCACCACCTTGGTCACAGATAGGGCAATCCAGAGGGTGATTTATGAGCAAAAACTCCATAACCGATTTTTGCGCTTCGCGGGCTTTTTCTGTGGTAGTTTTAACCACCATGCCATCGGATACCGGTGTTGCACAAGCTGGCAGAGGTTTAGGTGCGTTAGCCACTTCAACCAAACACATACGACAATTGGCAGCCACAGATAATTTTTTGTGGTAACAAAAGCGGGGAATACTGATACCAGCTTTATCAGCAGCTTCAATAACCATTGAACCTGCTTCAGCCTCTAACTTCAAACCGTCTATTTCGATGTTTACCATCGTCTCACTCATCTACATTCAGTTGTTAGTTACTCGGAAAACTATAAAAACGTGGTGGGTACCCACAAATAAATTTGTTAGCACGCCTTAACGTTTTTAGCCAACCATACTTTTCTTGTGCTCAATGAAGTATACAAATTCGTCTTTGAAATGTTTAACAAAAGAGGCGACAGGCATAGCAGCTGCATCACCTAAGGCACAAATTGTTCTACCCATGATGTTGTTTGCAACATCATCAAGCTTGTCTAAATCTTCCATAGTGCCTTGTCCGTGTAAAATTCGATGGACCATACGCGACAACCAACCTGTACCTTCACGGCATGGAGTACATTGGCCACAGGACTCTTCGTAATAAAAGTGCGAAATACGAGAGAGGGCTTTTACCATACAGGTATCTTCATCCATGATGATAACGGAACCAGCGCCTAACATTGAGCCTGCTTTCGCTATAGAATCGTAGTCCATTGTGAGATCCATCATCACATCACCAGGCAATACAGGTGTTGAAGACCCTCCAGGAATCACGGCTTTGATTTTCTTCCCTTTCCACATACCGCCAGCCATTTCCAAAAGGTCTTTGAAAGGCGTACCTAGAGGTATTTCAAAGTTACCCGGTTTTTCGACATGACCAGAAACTGAAAAGATTTTCGTGCCGCCATTATTGGGTTTACCTAAATCTAAGAACCATTGACCGCCCTTTTCTAAAATCGGTGGAACAGACGCATAGCTTTCAGTATTATTAACATTCGTTGGGCGACCAAACACGCCGTAATTAGCGGGAAAAGGAGGTTTGAAACGCGGTTGGCCTTTTTTACCTTCGATAGATTCAATAAGAGCGGTCTCTTCTCCGCAAATATAAGCACCCGCACCTAAGTGTGTATGCAAATCAAAATCAAAGCCGCTTCCCAAAAGATTTTGTCCTAGAAACCCAGCTGCGTAAGCTTCCTTAAGAGCGTCTTCAAAGCGTGCGATAGGTTCGTAGAACTCACCTCGAATATAGTTGTAACCAACGCTAGCACCCATGACGTAGCCGGCAATAGCCATACCTTCAATAAGTTGGTGCGGATTGTATCTTAGAATATCTCTGTCTTTACACGTGCCAGGCTCACCTTCATCTGAGTTACAAACCACATATTTTTGGCCTTCTAGATGACGTGGCATGAAACTCCACTTCAGACCCGTGGGAAATCCTGCACCACCACGACCTCGTAGTGAAGAAAGTTTCAACTCTTCAATAATTTCTTCTGCAGGGGTTTTTTCTTGTAGTATTTTTTTCCAAACCTTGTATCCGCCGAGACTCTCATAAGTTTTTAGAGTCCAAGGCTCGTCATGTCCCAAAGTTCTTAAACATACTTTCTCAGTCATGATGGTTACTCCAGTTCATCGAGAATACTATCAACTTTCTCAGGGGTAAGATTTTCATGATAGGTTTTATTGATACACGCCATAGGTGCACCACAACAAGCCGCTTGGCATTCGACTTCGCGTATAGTAAAACGACCGTCTGGAGTCGTTTCACCCAGTTTTACACCTAACTTGCTTTCCAAGTGTGCAACAATTTGATCAGAGCCACGTAATTGGCAAGAGATGTTGGTACAAACATCGATGATATTTTCACCAACGGGCTTCAAGTTGTACATTCCGTAGAATGTCGCCACTTCGTAAACCGATATTTTAGGTATCTCAAGATAGAGGGCAATAGCATCCATTAATTCTTGAGTAAGATAATTTTTATTGGCATCTTGAGCAACCATGAGTGCGCCCATGACAGCGGAGCGCTTTTTGTCGGCGGGATACTTGGCAATCCATTTATCAATTTCAGCGATAGACTCAGATGATAACAATTCGTTAATCGGTTTTACTGCATCGTCAGACATTATCGGTCAACCTCCCCAAATACAATATCCTGAGTACCTATTATCGCTACAACATCGGCTAACATATGACCTCTCGACATTTCATCAAACGCTGACATGTGAACGAAACCTGGTGCTCGAATTTTCAAGCGATAAGGTTTGTTTGCGCCATCAGAAATTAGATAAATGCCAAACTCTCCCTTTGGATGTTCTACGGCACTGTAGACTTCACCCGGTGGAGGGCAATAACCTTCTGTAAATAATTTAAAGTGATGAATAAGCGACTCCATGTCACCTTTCATTTCCGTTCGTTTAGGTGGTGCTACCTTGTGATTATCCGACATTATAGGCCCAGGGTTTTCACGTAACCATTGAATACACTGCTGAACGATTCGGTTAGATTGACGCATTTCTTCAACACGTACTAGATAGCGATCGTATGAATCACCATTTTTCCCTATTGGAATATCGAAATCGAGTTCGTCATATACTTCATAAGGTTGTTTTTTGCGAAGATCCCAAGCAACACCACTACCTCTTAACATCGGACCGGTTAAACCTAGTTGCAAAGCTCTTTCCGGAGAAACCACTCCTATTCCTACTGTTCTTTGCTTCCAGATACGGTTCTCTGTTAATAAAGTTTCATATTCATCGACACGCGTAGGAAAATCGTTACAGAAGTCTTCGAGGAAGTCCAAGAGAGAGCCTTCACGATTTTCATTGAGTTTCTTAACTTCGGCTTCCGAATGCCATTTAGAAGCTTCATATTTTGGCATTGTTCCAGGTAAATCACGGTGCACACCGCCAGGTCGAAAATAGGTAGCATGCAAACGTGCACCAGAGACAGCCTCGTAGGCGTCCATCAAGGGTTCCCGCTCACGGAAGCAGTACAAAAACATGGTCATGGCACCAATGTCTAGGCCATGAGCGCCCAACCACATCAGGTGATTGAGAATGCGCGTAATTTCAGAAAACATAACACGGATATACTGCGCACGTTTAGGTGCTTCGATACCCAGTAACTTTTCGATAGCCATAACATAAGCATGCTCGTTACACATCATCGAGACATAGTCAAGGCGATCCATGTAACCAATACTCTGGTTAAAAGGTTTACTCTCTGCCAGTTTTTCTGTTGCTCTATGCAACAAACCGATATGGGGATCAGCTCTTACAACCGTTTCGCCATCAAGCTCAAGTACCAATCTCAATACACCGTGCGCTGCCGGATGTTGAGGACCAAAGTTAATTGTGTAGTTTTTAATTTCTGACACAGGAAGCCCCTTTACTTCGAAACGCCGTTTTGTTCAAATCGCTGGTCTTCACGTACAACACGTGGCACTAAAACTCGAGGTTCAATAGAAACAGGTTCATAGACACAGCGCTTCTGAGCAGCATCATAGCGCATTTCGACATGACCAATCAGTGGAAAATCTTTTCTAAATGGATGACCAACAAAGCCATAGTCCGTGAGAATTCTTCTCAAATCTTCATGACCTTCAAATAAAATACCGAAAAGATCGAAAGCTTCTCTTTCGAACCAGTTGGCACTGCTCCAAATAGTCGTTATGGATGGCACTATGATGGGCGCTTGGTCTTCAACGAAAGTTTTAACACGTAAGCGCCAATTGTTGGTGTATGAAATAAGGTGGATGACAACAGCAAATCTGGGTTTAGTCCAAGTTTCATTCGCCGAATTCGCTTGAGAGACTGCCCGGCCAAAACCCGAACCCGTGGCATCTTCAGTCGTCCAATCAGAACGAGCATATTCTGAGTAATCAACACCACACAAATCCGAAAGCTGCTCGAAGCACAACTCCTCTTCATCACGTAGAATTTGACATGTTGCGTACCAATGCTCTTTATTGACTGTTAAAGTCAATTGCGAACAGCTTTCTTCGATAGATTCTACTTTATCACCAAGAAAGCTTTTCAAATTTTCTCGTAATTGCTCAATAGATGAAAGATTGCTCATTTCTTTAATGTCTCGTTAGGCTTTAGGCGCGCGCTATAGTATTAGTTCTTTTAATCTTGTTTTGCAGCTGGATGATACCGTATAGCAGGGCTTCAGCTGTCGGCGGACAACCTGGCACATAGATATCCACTGGGACTATCCGGTCACATCCTCTCACCACGGAATAAGAATAATGATAGTAGCCGCCGCCATTAGCGCAGGAACCCATAGAAATAACCCAACGCGGCTCAGACATTTGATCGTAAACTTTGCGTAGAGCTGGGGCCATTTTGTTCGTTAGCGTGCCAGCAACGATCATGACATCAGATTGTCTCGGGCTTGGTCTGAAAATAATACCAAATCGGTCCAAGTCATATCTCGCCGCACCCGCATGCATCATTTCGACAGCACAACAAGCGAGGCCAAAAGTCATCGGCCACAAAGAACCGGTATGCGCCCAATTGACAAGCTTATCAACACTCGTCGTAACAAAGCCTTTTTCAGACAGTTGTTGATCTACTCCCATTCTAAGGCTCCTTTTTGCCAAACATAGATAAAACCAAATATCAATTCGAGCAAGAAGAAGCCCATTGATATCATACCTGCCAAAGGCATATCTTCAAAAGAGACGGCCCAAGGATAGAGAAAAGCAATTTCAAGATCGAAGATTATAAAGAGTATCGCTATCAGGTAAAAACGAATATCGAACTTACTTCGAGCTTCATCAAACGCAGAGAAACCGCACTCAAACGCACTGAGCTTACTATCATCAGGTTTCTTGGGTGAAACGACGTAGCTGACGACGGGCAATAGGCAACCAAAACCTAAGCCTACGATAATGAATACCAGTATTGGGAGATATTGCTCTAGCATCAAATGTCACCTTGTTTTTTGACTTTGTAAAGCACTGGTGGGAACGAGGCATGACTCGAAACACGCTGGCACAAAACACGGGGATTTTTTTCAGTTAAAAATCTAAAAGGTCTCTCTTTAAGACCCATAAAATTTTCGCAACCCGCAATAATTTAAACTATCCTAACGCTTTAAGCACAGAATAGACGGTAAGCGTTATCTATGCTCAGGTTTTCCACAATTTAATAAGAATTACTTTTTTTATGCAGTTATTAAAAGCGAATCTATCAAGCTCTTTTTCATCAACAGGTGCGCGGTTTTCAAATTTATACGAGAATTCGAGATAAGGGTTGAAAATTTTGCACTAAATTCTTGATGGCACAGTAATGATAATTATTCGTAATAGTAATAATAGTGAGTCGAAGCGATAAGAAAGTCGTATGAAGATTGTCATTATTTGATAATGGCAAATTCTTATTCATTTTCAATGAATTTGGATATCGCAACGAAATAAATGGTGCCGAAGGCCGGACTTGAACCGGCACGGCATGCGCCACTGCCCCCTCAAGACAGCGTGTCTACCAATTCCACCACTTCGGCAATGTTTGAATACGGAGAGAGGAAATCGAAAAACTCTTATCGACTATCGCTCGCTACAGATTATGATATTTAATCTTTCTTTTGAAAGGTCTCCGCAACAACGGAGCGCATTATAATAATTCTGAACAAAAATAGAAACCGTTTTTACTCAACGGTTTCCGGTTTATTTTCTTGTTGGCTTATTTCTTCTGCATTATCGGATGAGGTTTCAGCAGGTATATCTTTTTGAGAAGTAGCTTCTTGAGAAAGAGTCTCATTTGCTTCACTTACAGGGGCTGATGGTAGCGTAGGCTCTACCGAGTTTTCTTCATCCTTTGGCGCAGCAGGCATTAAATTTTGCTCGGAGCTTGCAGGTGCTTCTGGCATGGTATCAGCTTCGACAAGTGGCGCATCAAACACAGAATCGCTTGAATCAACCGTTTTATTAGAAACGAGATAACCGATGGCTAATGCTGAGCTAAAAAACAATATCGCTAGAATGGTTGTCAATCGCGTCAAGAAATTGGAAGCACCACTTGAGCCAAAAACACTTCCTGAAGCGCCAGCACCAAAAGAAGCTCCCATCACAGCACCTTTACCTTGCTGTAGTAAAATAGTTACAATTAAAGCTAGTGCAACGACTAAGAAAAATCCAAGTAAAATTTCGTATAGCATGAGTCTAACCTGCTGCTTTTACAATATGAGTAAAACTATCTGATTTTAACGAAGCCCCACCGATGAGGCCTCCATCAATATCTTGTTTTTCGAACAAAGCCGCCGCAACTTCTGGTTTAACACTACCACCATAGAGTATTTGCGTGCTTTGCGCTTTTTCTTCACTAATCAATTCACTCAGTAGCTCCCTAATAAAAGCATGCATTTCTTGTGCATCTTCAGGAGAAGCGCTGAGCCCTGTGCCAATAGCCCATACAGGCTCGTAAGCAACCACCACGGGAAGCTGAGTAAATTGTTTAATACTATTTATTACTGGTAAAAGTTGTGCTCTCACAACCTCATTCTGTTGATGAGAAGCTCGATGAGATTGACTTTCACCCACACAAATGACAGGTACAATTCCAGCATGTAAAGCTTGAAGTGTCTTCTCAGCAACTGTGTCGTTGGATTCGAATTGATAGAGCCGCCGCTCGGAGTGACCTACGATTGCGTAAGTGCACCCTAGCTCTTTCAACATGTTACTAGAAATATCGCCTGTATATGCGCCTTCTGCCTGTGCGGAGACATCTTGTGCACCAACACGTATTTTTTGCTTGTCAGATATTGCCATCAAGGCTTGACTAATTAAGGTAAAAGGTGGGCAGATGGCAACTTGCGACTGCACATCCTCTAACTTTTCCTCGATATCTTGCAGTAAATGATTGGTTTTCTGAATGTCACCATTCATTTTCCAATTACCTATCACAAGGGGGATTCTCTTAGCCATAATTCTAAACGGCCTTCCTTTATATAGAGCCTTTAACAAACCGTGGGATCATATATGAGTCACTTTATGCTGACAAGACTCGGTTACCAAAATCTTATGCAGTGGCGGATTCTAAGGTTTTAAAGGGAGCTTGTCAAAGCAAAGGCTATTGAAGTTTGTGTTTTACTTTCAATTTTGGCCGGAAAATTGCGAAGGTTTCTACTAAAGTGACTATTGTGAAAAGGCACAATTTTTACATAAATTTCATAATAATAAGCGAACACTGTCACAGTTTAGTGATGTCGATTGACCTTTTACCGTCCTATTTTGAACTTTTAAGTTGCACTCATCGGACGAAGGTCTTAAGTTTCGCTTTGCAGGTTATAAAATGCATGCTTTTTTACAATAATTCATCATAACGACGATCCAAAAATGGAGGCGAGACTATGCAGTTGTCTAAGCGTTTTGGCTTAGTGTTGCTGTTACCTATGGTGTCAACAGTCAATTATGCTGCTGAGATTACATTTAATGGCTTTCTCAGTGTGGGAATGGGATATCTCAGTGTAGATGATCCTGAAAGTTATATAGAAATCGATCCTGACACTATCTACCAAGATCAGTACTTTTCTTTCCAAGATGGTGATGTCAATTTCGATAATCTGACCAAGTTTGGTTTCCAAGCCAATGCTGAGATCGATGAAAATATCTCTATCACTGGACAGTTCATCTCTCGTGGTGAGTCGGATTATGATACCGCTTTGACTTGGGCATACGCATCTTATCGATTCAATGATGCTTTTACCTTAAGAGCAGGCAGATTGCGTGTTCCATTATATATGTACTCAGATTTCTTGGACGTAGGTTACGCTTACCCTTGGATTCGTCCACCGGCTGAAACCTACGCCATTTCACCTTTCGAAGGTATCGATGGTGTTGACCTTATACACACTTCATCTTTCGGCGATTGGTATAGCTTGATTCAATTGTACTATGGGAACAACAATGACCAAAGAACTCTGGACTTCTTCAATGATGTCTTCGATTTTGATGTACAAGGCTTTACCGGTATAACCTGGACATTCTCAAACGATTACTTAAGTGCACGTGTTGGTTATCACCTGATTGGTGAACTAACCGCCACATCAGATTCCTTTGATGGTTCTTTGCAAATCTTCAACGACAACTTAGCTTTACTTCAACAAGCTGCTGCTCTAGCAGGCGAAGGAAGCCCATTGCAAGAAGCTGCTGAGGTTTATGGTGATGTTGTCGCCGACTTACCTGTCGAGGAAAAATCAGCCGACTACATGGCTGTCGGATTCGAACTCGACTGGAACAACATTGTGGTTATTTCTGAGTGGACATCCATTGAGCTTGATCCTGGCTTACTCCGTGATACAACAACCTGGTATGCCACCTTAGGTTATCGCCTGGGGGATTACTTAGTGCACTACACTTACGAGCGATTGGATACGGAATCTGGATTTGAATTTTTCACCGATCAATTAGCTACAGTTGATGCATCAAGTTTGGGAGCTGATATTGAAACACTTTTTGCTGCGACCGATGCTGGTTTGCGACAATCGATAGGGAGCGCCGAGAGATACACGCATGCTTTTGGTGTGAGATACGATGTTTCTCATAGCGCGGCTATAAAAGCCGAGTTTCAGCTGAATACCATATCGCTAAATGATTATGACCCCACAAGAGTCGACCCGAACATCACAGGAGAAGGAACCTCATCGCTGTTCACTGTTGGCTTCGACTTGGTATTTTAGGAGACAGTATCATGGTAACAATTACAAACTTTATCAGGTCGACGATACTTTTGGGTCTTCTGAGTCTACAAATGGCGAGCGCTGAAGTTTTGGTTATTGTCAACAAAACTAACCCGATAAACAATATTTCTAGCTCGGATCTCAAAAACCTTTATCTCGGCAAAACACGCGAGTTTTCAAACGGTAAATCGGCAGTGATTTATAATTTGAATTACAAGGGTAAAGCACGTGAGCAGTTCGAAAAAGGTGCTCTGGGTAAATCCAAATCTGCATTGAAAAGATATTGGTCAAAACTGATTTTTACAGGTAAGGGTAAACCACCGAAAGAACTCAGTTCAGAACAAGAAATGGTAGAAAGGGTGTCCTCAGAAGCTGGCGCCATTGGTTATGTGAATGCCAACTCTGTCAACGATTCTGTTAAAGTTATCTACAGAATTAGGTAATCTTTTCTTTTAACCAAAAAAGAGCCTTTCACAGGCTCTTTTTGCATTCCGATACTTCTAAAGCTTCAAGATTAACATTTATTTACGGGCGTCGTTCAGAATGACGTCACTCGCTTTTTCAGCGATAAGATACACAGACGTCACAATAAAGAAGCCAGGTATATATGGAAAAATCGATGCATCAACGACACGCAAATTCTTAGTGCCATACACTCTAAAGTCACTGTCTAAAACCGCCTTGGGATCACCTTTAACACCGATAGGATTAGTGCATGATGCATGGTGTCCCCAAGCATCATTTTTAATGACTTCACCCATTTGCTCATCACTTTGGATCTCTGCTCCTGGATAAACCTCTCTAGCAACATGTTGTTTAGCAAACACATTATCCATAATAGACCGCGCTAGTTTGGTTCCTTCAACCACTCCTGCCAAATCATCACCTGTTGTGTCATTGCCTTCATCAAAATAACGAAAATTGATTTCTGGCACTTCAAATGGATCATTAGATTTTAAATTAACACTACCTGCGGTATTGTTGGTATGCCCTTTCAGCACAACCCAACTGAAATAGTTTTTACCACTAGCAGCATCTTGGGAAAAGCCAGGATAATAGCCGCGAAAATCAGCAGGGCTGCCAAATACATACAAATCTGGGTCCGCTAAGTGAGCTTGGGAACGCTTAACAATCGAGAAAATATTGCCATTGGTTCCATAAGGCCCACCACCTTTAGTGTCGTAGTAACGCTTCAAACAAGGATCATCCTCTGTCGCACCAAAAGTACATTCCTTTAATAAAGCCACATCATCTTCCATCTCATTAACAACAGTAATTTCATAGCGATCTTGAAGATTGTTACCAACACCGGGTAAATCAACTCTCACATCAATACCGTGCTCAATCAATTCTTGTGCCGGTCCAATACCAGATAACTTTAAGAGTTGTGGACTGTTAAAGGCTCCACCGGAAAGTATGACTTCACGGGACGCACGAATTTGTTTGAGTGCTGTTGGTATGGCATTTGGGCTCCATTGTGCATCAGCGCGATATAAGTGTTGCCCTTCAGCATACTCAACGCCTACCGCAGTATTTTGTTCATCGAGCAAAATACGTGTAGCTAGCGCATTGGTTTTAATGGTCAATTTACCTGGGTACTTTTGTTGGGTCTCAAGAAGTAATTCGCGCACACCATGGCGTTGACGAAACTCATTAACAGCTAAAGGCGTTAAAAAAGCACCTTCTTCACCTTTAGCCACATTAAAGTTGTTAATGTCTAAACCAAAATTACCGGATAAAAACTCTTCAAAAATATCGCCAAGATCAGCTTCTAGTGCTGCAGCTTTAACAATATCTTTGATCGCTCTATCTTCTGTTAGTAATGTAATATCATTGACGTTAGTTTTTAACCAACCATCAAAACCGTGGCGAGAAGGATTGAACCAAGGAAACCAAGGACGAGGCACATGTTGACACTGCTCTAAACGTTCAAAATAAGAACGCATTTTATAAGCATCCCAAGAATAATCACGCGTTAATTCCGCGATTCGGTCAAAATCGTTATTTTGCGGATATACCGTGATCATGGCATGATGTGCAGTACAGCCTCCTAACGTGCTCGCTCTAGGATATAAAATCCCTTTCCCAGGAACATACTTCCAGTCTTTTTCCGCACGAGCTTGATCGCTATAGTGCTTCACATAAAAATGCCAACTTAATTTGGGATCTTCGGCAGATAACAAATTAAAAGCAGGTACTTTAAGCACATCATCTGCAGGATCTTGTTCCCCAGCTTCCAATAGTAAGACCGAGTAACCCGCTTTTGCTAAGTTGGCTGCAACAGGACCGCCACCTGCACCAGAACCAATAATGATGTACTCATAGCTTTCTTGTGTAAACGCAAAATCACTGGACTCGGCTTGAGACAATCCCGACAGCATCGTACCGGCAGCTAACCCTGTTTCAAGGGTACGTTTCCCAAATTCTCTTCGGGTTATTTTTTTCATAGTAATATCCTTTCTTATTAAAAGGCAGGCAATATTTATTGATAAGAAAAGCGATAATGTCACTTTAGTCATCTAATAAACAGGCTTAATGACCCGCTTTCATTAATAAAATTTAAAAAATTTAAACGATGTCACAAGAAATAGAGAGTATGTAGGTAATCTAAAATAAAAAATGAGTGTTTTTTTGTTTTTTGATTGATTAACAATAAGGTTCAATTAGTGAAAAATAGACTAGATTATAAGCTAGCGAATTCCACGTTTTTATAACCGATTTTCTTCAAAAAACTGAGACAAAAAAATGATGACACCTAAATCACTACAGCAACTGTTTGACCAAGGCGAAAATATCAGTGCTACATTACGCGATCAATTAGGTGTTGATCATAATACACAAGAAGTTATCGAGAAATCCTACGATATACAAACCGGTAGTTATATCGCTGCTCTTGAAAAACCATCAATGTTACAACATAAAGCGGACTATACATCCGAAATAGCTCGAGTCATTTTGTCTTTATGTCAACCACACACTATTTTAGAAGCTGGCGTTGGCGAGGCCACAACACTACAAGGTGTCATGCAAAAACTGGGGGATCAAATCTCCTATCATGGTTTTGACATCAGCTGGTCTCGCTTGGCCTATGCTCGTCGATGGTTAAATACACAAAAGGTCTCACAACCGATTTTCTGTACAGGTGATTTATTCAATATTCCTTATTTGGATAATACATTTGATGTGGTTTATACCTCTCATTCTATTGAACCCAACCGAGGTGATGAGAAAAAAATTTTAGAAGAATTATTTCGTGTCACTAAAAATTATTTAATTTTATTAGAACCTGGTTACGAGCTTTGCGATGATACGGCAAGGCAGCGCATGGACGAACATCGTTATTGTCGACAACTTCAACAAACTGCGCTCACCTTAAACTACCAAGTTTTGCGTCACGAACTCTTTCCTTTTAGCTCTAACCCCCAAAACCCAACAGCTATCACCATTATTAAAAAAAATAGCTCATCAACCTCTCATCACCGCTATATCTTTGCTTGCCCAAAATTTAAAACACCTCTTTTAAAAATCGATGAAAATTATTTTAGTGAAGAAGCTTTGGTGGTCTATCCATCTTTGGCCGGTATTCCTTGCTTGCGCATTGAAAATGGAATATTTGCTAGTAAATACCAAGAAATCATCGAAGACTCGACATAAAGCGCATACCATTCATAGTGTCATATGAATGTCATGTTCAAATCACTCATGCGAGTTTTAATCGAAGCGAGCTGTTATTACCCTTTACTTTTTTAATGATGTTGCCTGCTAGCTTAAGAAATATAATATAAACTCGAACTTTCCAATCCATATTTTGCCTATTACTCATAACTGAGTAGAACGCAGTTTTGAAGATCCTTTAATTGCCTAAGCAAACGTTTTACTTTATAATTTTATGTCACTATCGTCAGTAATTGAGGTATAGCATTTATGAAAGACGATGAAGAATCTAAGCTATTTTCTGCTGAATTTGGTGATATTAAACCTATTCCTCAAGATAAAGTCACACAAGCTGCCAAACCTGAATCGCCATTGAATCGTCAATTGCGTCAAGAAGCAGCCACTCATTTTAAAGTCGACAAAAATTATTTGGTAACGGGGGCTATCGAACCTGTTTTACCTAATGATATTTTGAAATACAAAATTAGTGGTTTACAAGAAGGAGTATTTCGCAAATTCCGCTTAGGTCATTACCCTATTGAAGCCAAACTTGATTTACATCGAAGAACCGTCGATGAATCACGTAAAGATCTCTATGCTTTCTTGCAACAATGTATAAAGATGCAATTACGTACCATTCTTATCACGCATGGTAAAGGTGAAAAAAGTACGCCCCCCTCAATACTTAAATCACACGTTAATCACTGGTTACGACAAGTACCACAAGTTCATGCTTTTCATTCTGCTGTACCAAGACACGGCGGAACAGGCTCTGTTTACGTATTGTTAGCCAAATCTATAGAAAAGCGTCTCGAAAACCGTGAAAAGTACAGTTGATTTTCAAAAGGAATCACAGGGAAGTTCTCCACTTTTTCAAACTTTTGCACGAAATACATTCGGCTAGCTCACAGTATTCACGTTTGTCAATTCACTTATCATGAACACACTTTATGATTTTCTCTTCATTCACTGAAGATGGTTGAGAAAAAATGCTACGACTGATACCTTCATTTGTTAACGAAAGCCACCCAATAAAATGTGTTGATTGATAGGTTTTACCCATTAAATTGGCCGTTCGTTATTTATCTTTAGTAAGAAGTATGATTAACTAAAGTTTTAGTCGAAATTTTTTGGTGTAGATCATAAAATTCATGACTGGTATTAACTATAATCTTAGACAAATTTAATTCTTTCGTATGAGCAGCAAAGTTCGTAAAGTGTAGAGGGTAAATAGATGGCAAGAACCAAGGCAAAAGCAACGAGAAAAGTTGCCAAAAAAAAGGTCGTTACTAAAAAAGCAATAAAAAAATCGACGCTCCCATCCGTCAACAAAGAGTTGGTTAGTGCGGAAAAAGCCATAACCTCAGCGGGTAAAAAACTATTGAGTGCAAGCAATAAAACTCTTGCGTCTCTTGAAAAGTCAGCGTTAAAGCTTAATAAACAATTAGATTCGTTAAAAACGAAGCAATTGAAATTAAAAGAGAAATTATCCAAAGCGCAAGAAAAAGCAAAAACAAAACGCACTGCAGCGAATATTGCCGCCGTTTCAAAAATTAAAGAGAACGCCCAAGCATTACGAGCAGACGCAAGCGATTTACGAGCAGCTATATCAGAATGCCGCGGCCAGCTAAAAGTGGCCAAAGCCAATCATAAAGCGCTAACAAGCCTTGAGAAAGTTTTAGAACCTTCCACTTCTACAGCGAAAAGCACGAAAAAAGCGGTTAAAAAGAAATCCAGTGCAGCACCAACCACCGCTCCTAAGAAAAAAACAGCTAAGAAAAAAGCGACTACACCCAAAAAGCCACGCAAACCTAAAGCAAAAGCAGCCGTAGCCCCTGAGGTCGAAACGGCAACAGCTGTTGAAGAAAATATCACAGCCGAAGAAGAAATCTTAGCAGCAACCAATGCGTCTGAGGAAGAAAGTGTATCTACTCAAACTGCTGATACCCATGAGGATAATTCTACTCAAACTGAGCTTGATGACAGCACAGACGATACCGATGTTTCAGCTATGCCTCCTATATCTTCAGAAACTAACGAAGAGATAGATGACGACGAAGAGTCGGCTATATTAGCTCGAGCAATGAATAGCCCAGAGCCCGCTTCTTTATCCGACAATGACAATGACCCTTTAGAGGATGAAAAAGAAGACAGTGACTTTACCCGTCAAGATGGCGACTATGAAAACAAATGGGACGACGACGACGAGCCAGATTCCGAATCTATTTACTAGGTCAATGTCTCTAAGAGAAGCGTTCTCGCTTCTCTTATTCTTTCTTCATACCCCTGCCCCCTGCACTATCATTTCTCTACACTTCCTTATTATTACAAAATACGCTTCAGCAAAAGATTATTGCTTCAAATTCTTAAAGATTTTGGGAGGAGCTGGTAACATGACAAATGGGTTTTGCACCATAATGGGTTGGTTTTTTTTCACTTTTATTTGAGACATTGGAAACTCTAGGACCTGCCCACCCATCACTCTAACTTTGCAGAAATCCGGTTTTATTCGCACCAAGGTTAATTCTGTAGCCTTTTCGGTTTCTAATGTTTCAATTGAAAAGTGTTCTTTTTTTGTACATCCGCCACTATAAACACGCACTTGTAAACGCTCATCATTCATGTCCATAGCATAAAGTGGTTCGACTTTGCGCTCTTTAGCTACACTCTCTTGAGTCGTTATACACGAAAACAAGAAGAAGCTGCTGAGCAAACCCAGCACTTTGGTCGATAACTTATACCCTTGTAAACTTTTTATCATTTTATCTCCAAATTATCGTTATCATTAGCTTTTAATAGTAAACCACTTAGAACCCTTTTTAATAGTTTAACTTGTTTACGATTAACTAGCGCGGCCTTCACCACTGATTGAGGGCACATGATAACGTAAACGGAAAACAACGAGGGTTTCCTCTTCCCTATATTCAGCAACAATATCCTTTTGAAAATCGCAATAACCATGATTTTTTAGCGCTGCAATTTTATTGTTGATCGCCTCATTAGCGACAAAGGCGGAATCTAAATGAGAAATTAAGAGTTCTTGTTTTTCGATGGTCACGGCTTTACCTGTACATTTTTCGACTTGATAGCATTATCGGCTTATTTTGTTTTTTATTAAGCAAAACCAGTACCATTGCACGAATTTAATTAAGCACCTGTTTTCAAATGGCTTATCGAAAATGAGTAGCGTCAATGCTTTGCCGTTACCTCAAGGCTATTGAGTTAAAAAGCAACAAACTCAATCACGAAAATAGGCTTTTTCTGTATTCTGGATTCAGCCTTAGACTTTATAGACCAAGTATTTGCCTTATGAATATTGAATGTTAAACTGAGCTTTTTATCCACTGAGCTCAGTATTCAATTTGACGCAAGAAGAATTCATGCACATACAAATTATCAAACTCACCTCCATGGGCGATCTCATCCATGCCCTTCCTGCTTTAACGGATGCTCGAAACCATTATCCTGATATACGTTTTGATTGGGTAATCGACGAATCTTTCTACGAAGTGGCCACTTGGCATCCTAGTGTTCAACGTGTCATCAAAAGTGCGCATCGCCGTTGGAAACGCTCGTGGTCAAAGTTTTTTCGTTCTGGTGAAGCGCGTCAATTTTACGATGATTTAAACCAGCAGCCTGTTGATTTTGTCTTAGATGCCCAATCTAACCTAAAAAGTGCTCTTATTACACGACTTTGTCGACAAGAACGTCGTGGCTTAGATCGCCATTCGATTCGAGAGAGCTTGGCACATTTCGCTTACCAAAAACATTTCTTTGTTGATAAAAATCAACATGCTATACAACGTCAACGCGAACTCTTTGCAAAAGCTCTAGGCTATTCTTTACCAGAAACACCGCCAGACTACGGCATAAACTTGCCGCCCATGGAGCAGCCGTCAAAACTACCGACTCAACCCTATTTATTTTTTGTACACAATGCTAGCTGGACAACCAAACTGTGGCCCAATGAATTTTGGCAAGCTTTGATCCAACAAGCACACCAACGAGGGTTTGAGATTGTGTTACCTTCCGGTAATCAAGAGGAATTTGAACGAGCTCAGTTGCTGGCTGATAGCAACCCAACCACCCACGTTTTACCGCGACTATCATTAACAGAAACAGCACATTGGATACGTCATGCAAAAGGGGCAATTTGCGCCGATACCGGTTTATGTCACTTAGCTGCAGCGTTATCCGTTCCATCCGTCAGTTTATACGGCCCAACAGATACAGCATTAATAGGTGCAACTGGGAAGTTTCAAGTACATATGACGGATAACCGTTTTTCTTGTCGTCCTTGTTATCGACGTCAATGTCATCATCAAGCGCCACCTTCTGAGGAAGCAGCTTGCATGCGTTCTATTACACCTGACAGTGTCTGGCAGACCTTTTTGACGTTGCTCCATGAATCTCAACAATTAGACATCCAATCCATCAATGAGGAACAAGTATGATATACCGCATTGTACCTGTCACACCTTTTCAACAGAACTGCTCAATCATCGGGTGCAAAACTACAGGACAAGCAGCCATCATTGATCCCGGTGGGGATTTAGATAAGATCACAGCCTGTCTTGAAGAATCACAACTCACAGCGCAACGCATTTTGCTCACACACGGACATATCGATCATGCAGGCCGAGCCAATCATTTAGCCGAACAACTCGACTTACCAATTTGGGGACCCCACAAAGCTGATGCTTTCTGGTTAGAGCAATTACCTATGCAAAGTCAACTCTTCGGTTTTGAACCTCACGATAACTTCTCACCGGATAGATGGTTAGAAGATGGTGATGAAATTATTGTGGGTGATTTGCGACTATCAGTATTACACTGTCCAGGCCATACACCTGGTCACGTGGTTTTTATAGAAAAAACACACCGCCTAGCCATAGTTGGCGATGTTATCTTTAAAGGTTCAATTGGCCGCACCGACTTCCCTCAAGGCAACCAAGAACAACTCTTGAACTCCATTACTCAGAAACTGTTTCTTGAAGGTGATGATATTCGCTTTATTCCGGGCCACGGTCCTATGTCTGATTTTGGCACTGAAAAACTCAGTAACCCCTTTGTGGCTTCACGATTTCGCTAGCGTTATTTAGGAATGACTATGTCCAAGCTTCCCTCCTCACCTCACGAACATGATAATTTATTTGCGCAACCCATTCCTCAGCTAGGTCAGTTTGAGTTTGATCGTGATGTCGTCAATGTCTTCCCAGACATGATTAACCGTTCTGTTCCTGGTTATCCCACCATCGTTAATATGATTGGATACCTGGCTGCAAAGTACTATCAACCTGGTAGCCATTGCTACGATTTAGGCTGTTCTTTGGGGGCTGCTAGCTTATCGATTTGGCATGCACAACCTTCAGCAAATATCATAGGTATTGATACTTCTCCAGCCATGATAGAACAATGTCAAAAGCTTGTTGTGGCTAAGGGTGCGGAGCAGTCGATCCAACTTCATACTCAGAATATTTGTGACTTTGCGTATACAAATGCCAGTGTTGTGGTATTAAACTTCACGCTACAGTTTATCCCCGTTGAGCAGAGAGATGCCTTGATTCAACGTATTTATAACGCTATGTTACCTGGTAGCTTGCTTATTGTTTCTGAAAAAATTCGCTTTAATGATGATGCAATTAATCAACTGAATATTGAACTGCATGAAAATTTCAAGCGCCGTAATGGTTATACCGAGCTTGAAATCAGCCAAAAACGTCAAGCCCTTGAAAAAGTGCTTATCCCGGAAACCATGGATGACCACCGTCAACGTTTCGAAAAAGCCGGTTTTACAAAATTCGATGCATGGTTTCAATGCTTTAATTTTGTCTCTATGTTAGCTTGTAAATAAACGCGATTAATATGCTGAATTATTCAAATTTCTACGAGGATGCGCAATCATTACGCATCAATAAACTACTTCCTGATTTAAAAACCTGTATTGATGAAAAGCTGGCCAGTAATCGATTTGGTGATCGCTTCAAATGGTTTGATGCACTCCATGCATTACCTCGTGTCCATGACAGTCGTTACGACTTTACCAAAGACGTTATCAGTATTGATGCCGACCTTGAACCATCGCAAATCTCACTTGAATCCATTTTCAAAATCTTAATGCCTTGGCGTAAAGGCCCTTATCGCATTAATGAGGTTTTTATTGATACGGAATGGCGTTCTGATTTTAAATGGAAACGTATACAAGAAAAAATTGCACCTCTTCACGGACGTACTATTCTGGATGTAGGCTGTGGCAATGGCTACCATTTATTTCGCATGCTTGGAGATAAAGCCAGATTTGCTTTAGGTATCGATCCTATGTTGTTTTATATTTGCCAATTTTTCGCGATACAACACTTTTTGCCTCGCTTACCCCTCACGGTTTTACCATTAACCTTAGATGACTTTCCTAACGATGTAAGCATTTTTGATACAGTTTTTTCGATGGGAGTTTTATATCATCGACGCTCCCCCATTGATCATATACAGCAATTAAAAAACTGTTTGCGTCCTGGTGGCCAACTCATTTTAGAAACTTTAGTTGTTGATGGTCAACAGCACTGTTTATTGCCTCAAGATCGCTATGCTAAAATGCGCAACGTTTGGTTCTTGCCCTCTACCGATGTACTGGAAACCATGTTGGAACGTTTGAATTTTACCGATATTGAAACCATCAGCGTGGACCAAACAACAACCGAAGAACAACGTGCTACAAACTGGATGCAATATGAATCATTAAAAGATTTTTTAGATCCTAAAAATCCAAAATTGACCATTGAAGGCTACCAAGCCCCAACGCGAGCTGTCGTTATTGCTACAAAGCGCTAGTAGTTTCTTGCTCCCATGAGGCAACTGCTGAGCGATTACGACCGGAATTTTTCGCTTTGTATAGGGCTTTATCTGCCCTTTCAGCGTACATTTCAAAGACATCACCGTGGTTAGGTGTTTTTCCGAAAATGCCTAAACTGGCTGTCACACATTTAAAAGGGGAGTGCTTATTAGGAATTCGTAATTCTAAAATGGCTGATCTCACACGTTCAGCAACGAGCAAGGCATCATTAGCGCAAGTGCCCGGTAAAACCAAAGCAAACTCTTCACCACCATATCGAGCGGCGAGATCAATTTTTCGTGGTAATTGGGCATCAATAGTTTTCGCAATCAGTCTTAAACAATCGTCACCCGCCAAGTGGCCATACTCATCATTAAATTTTTTAAAATAATCGACATCGAGCAAAATTAAGCTCAAAGGATGATCAAATCTTTCACACCCACTCAATTCTTTTTCAAATTGTTTATCTAAATGCCGTCGATTAGCAATGCCCGTTAAACCATCTAATCCGACTTGTTTTTTTAACTCCCGATTGGCTGCTTTTAATTTATCGGAAATTTTTAATATTTTATGACGCATCCGAGTGATGCGTTCCATAGCAATGAGTTTGGCTCGGATAATTTTTTCATCAATAGGCTTGGTAATATAATCATCACCTCCAGCCATAATACCATCGGCAATATCATCCGCATGAACACGCGAACTTAAGAAGACAATAGGAACCCAATCGTCATCTTCTAAAGCACGTAATTTTTTGGCAACTTCTAATCCAGTCATATCGGGCAGCAAAACATCCAACAAGACCAATTCTGGACGAAACTCCTGAAAAGCTTTGATAGCAGACTCACCATCTTCAACAACGACGATTTCGTGCTGTAAGGACTCAATGATCGCCAAAATTAACATGCGATCCATCACTGAGTCTTCAACAATCAGCAGTTTCACGGATATCTACTCTTGAGAGCTGCTAAGCGGAAAAAGAGGATCATTTTTCATCAATTAACTCGTGCAATGATTGCTTAACCTCCTCAAACATCGTATTGATTTTATCAAATTCATCACTCGCATTGTTAGCATCACCGGAGCGGTATTTATCTTCTAAGTGCTGTGCATATTCGGTCATTTCTTTGCATCCCAGATTAGCAGCGCCTGATTTTAAACTATGAACTAATCGTTCCATATCAGAGGTGGAGCATGTTTCTCCTGCTGTGACAAGTTGGTCAAGCTTAGATTCACTTTCTTGAATATAATTTTTAATAAACTGCTGAAATCTCTGGCCTAATATTTTCTGTAATTGTTCAAATTTAGCAATATCGACCGCATTCGATGAAGACGTATCGTCACTCGCACTGGATTGTGTGCTATTCGTCGGTGATGGCGTCACAGGAGCCGATGACTGATGCATTGGCGACCATTTGCGTAACATTTTTTCCAGTTTTTCTTGTGAAAATGGTTTGGTTAAGTAATCACTCATTCCTGACTCTTTACACTTTTTTTGACATTCCAAGGTTACACTGGCGGTAACGGCAATAATAGGTGTTTTACTTTTTGTAGGATCCGATAACTCTCTGATAGTTTTAGTCGCTGTGTACCCATCCATAACCGGCATTAAACAATCCATTAAAATCAATTGATAATCAGTTTGTTGTAATTTATCAATCGCTTCTTGTCCATTCTCAGCAATATCAATCGTTGTGCAATAGTCTTCCAACATTAATTTGGCAACTTCCTGGTTTATCAGTGTATCTTCCACTAACAATATTTTTTGAAATAACAACTCATCCATGGGTAGGTTCCAAATTGTTGATTTTACTTCACTTGAAGATGCGAGCAACACTCGCTACTCATTACCACTCTATTAACTATAAACAAAATTTCACGTATGTCACTGATTAATGAGGCTCACAAAAAATCAAGAAAATAACATATTTCGACGGACTAAAAATCTTAATCAACTGCAATAGTTTAATTCATTGCAGTACATGAGCGCAGTTAACAAAACTGCACTTTCAATGATTAGAGATATATCAATAAGGTATCAGAACTACAACGAGTTAATACAGTGCTGTATCTGATTCAAGGTAGGAATGTGTTTGTAATGCACTAACACCAGAAGGGCTTTGGCAAAAACTTGATTATCTGGGGCTGGGTTAGTCACAACCTTACCATCATGATCAATATAACCGAGAGGAACACCAAAACCTTTGGATAAAACCTCACAACCAATTTCACTCCAAAGCTTGGATTTTATTTCAACCTCTACACGATAAGGATGTGCGCCTTTGTGATCAAAAAGGTCTTCAAGAACTTGTTCCGTACCTGGCGATGACATCGCTCTTACAACGATCTCTGGATAAGCTCGAACAGGTCGGATGACAGAATGCACCCCAACTCGAAAAAAACGATCGCGATTACTATCATCCACCACTTCCGCAATAGTATATGCTTTTGTATTTAAAGCTTTTAATTTATCAAGAATATCAAAAGTCAAACTGTCAGAATATTGATAACGTTTATCTTCTGACATGACAAAAATATATTTTGCTTGTTCCACATTGACCGCTTTTAGACTTTCAACATTTTCTGCATCACCGCGATACAGCACCACACCTTGCTCTCTCAGAACATTGGGTATTCCATTAGGAAACTCGTTGGTTAGTACCTGAATAGGTAACTCTTTCAACTCAGGGGTTTCTTTTACTTGTGCGACCAAGCGTTGTAAATATCTTTCAGAATCAAAATTTGGTGTTTTAATAATTAAAATGTGATTTTTCATACCCCGCCATACCCATTGTCCCAAATGTTTTCGCTGACTTACCGCAACCCGATATTCAACATACTGCGTTATTGATAAGGTCAATAACATAATACCCGAGAAATAGATCAGTACAATCGTGGTTATACGCCCATATAACGTTTGTGCCGAAAAATCACCATAACCCACTGTAGTAATACTGGTAAAAGTTAACCAAAGCGCATCTTTAAGCACTAAGTTTTCAAAGTAAGCAATCAACAAAGTGTGGACAATCATCAGTAACCAAAGCCACAATAACGTGGAAATGAGTCGCTGTTGCATCGATTCGAGGGTCGCTAAACGCCATGGATGCTGAAGCTTTCTTGTTTTTATAACAGATAACACAGAGACTCCTAATTACTCAAAAAACTTTCTTTTTACACCAATAAGAGGAGATTTTATGCCAAGTTTGTTCTATCACTTGTTAGGCCAGGGTGAAGCGGTCATTTTATTACATAGTTCGCTCAGCAGTAAGTCACAATGGTTACCCCTACAATCTCAACTAGCAAAAACTCATCAAACACTGGCTATCGATCTCATTGGCTATGGTGACAACCGACAAACACCTCGGTTTCCTTTTCGTTTAAATTCAGAGATTGAGCTCATTGATACGCTCTTGAAATCTCATGGTATGAGCGATCGACCCTTTCATATCATTGGGCATTCCTATGGCGGCTCTATCGCACTAAAAATGGCCTCGCAATACTCACAACAAGTCGTTTCTTTAAATCTTTACGAGCCCGTCTCTTTCCATCTTCTTGAACAAAATTCAGGCGCTTCTCAAGAAGCCCATCAGCTGGGCGAACAGGTGCTAGCTTTTATTCATCAGGAAAAATGGTACGAAGCCACAGAGTACTTTGTCGACTATTGGAATGCCCCAGGCAGCTTCGCGAGTATGGACAAGGCAACTCAAGAAAAGTTAATGCAAAGAGCAAAAGCACTTATAGCCAACTTCGAAGCACTCTACGAAGAACCTATGACACTGAGCGCGCTAGAAAACCTAGACATACCTTGCCATCTCATGTTCGGTGAGTATTCCCCAAAGCCCACTCAATCTATTATCAAGGAGTTACAGGGAATATGGCCCCATGCTCATATTAGTCGTATCGAGGCGGGCCACATGGGTCCATTAACTCATTCGCAACTCGTGAATACCGCTATTCTTGAACAACTAACCCTTCAAAATTAAAGCTATTGATGAAGCCTTGAGACTGTTAACATCCATGACTTCATCACCTTCTGGCATTGAGAGCACTACTAAAATTTAATCTTTTTTAACAAATCATTAAGCTGTTTGTCCACTTGTCCAATATCAGTATTGAACCCACCTAAAGTTTTCAATTCATTTTCTAGGTTTGGAATTTTTTCACTTAATTGTGCTTGAATATTTTTCTCAACGTCACCTTTCAATGCCATCACTTTTTGACTAATCATATCTTTAGCAACCTTGCTAAACTGATCGTCCAAGTTGGAACTCAGACGAATTTTAGGTGATTCGACATCACCTTCTGCTTTAATCGTCATATTAAAAGCTTGAGTGGAGGCAAGTACCTGTGCAATCAGCTGTTCAATTTGAGAGCCGTCTTCTACGTTTGTGGTGAGTGCAACTTTATCAAAGTTCAATTTCACTTCACCATCCAAAACATTATCAACCACATTAAATTGCGAAGCCATTTGCAAAACACCCGTAGTCATGACCACAGGAAAACTTTTGGATTCAGAAATTTTCACATCGGACAATAATTTTTCACCAATCGATAAAGCTAATTGACTTTTTGCTTGTGACTTTGCCACGTTAAAGACACTGGAGAAATCGATGTTTTGCCAATCATCTACCTTTTGTGCTTTCAGATCCAATGTCATGGGCAGTCCAGTCAATCGTGGTGAATCAGAAAGATGAGTACCTTTGCCTTCAAAACCATTTTTATCTGAGTCATCTTTACGGCTAATATCCAGTTGTTTTAACCAAAATACGGGTTGTGGTTGCTCGTTGATATAATCAACAAATCGTCCACGCGTTAAGGTTTCTTTAGCTGGCGGAGGCTCATTGACTGTTTCCGCAGCTTGCGATTCGGCTTGAGCTTGTTGCAGATAAGGCGATAACTTATCGTACCAATATAATCCTTGTTGTAACCATTGCGATATTTTAGGTCCAAATATTTTCTCTGTAACTCGCAACGTACCTTCACCGTCCAATTGATAGGACTCTAATAAACGTTGAGCATCTTGTGCTGGCAAATCTTTCAGCGCAGTAATCTCTTGTTGAGCTGCTTTCAATTGCGTTGAAATATCTGTTTTTAACGACTTAACGCGTTTAAGATCAGTATCAATCGCTTTTTTAAGATCTTTTAACTCTTGTGCTTTTTTCAAATAGGCTAAAGGATTTTTTTCTTTCTTCAAAAGATCATCGAGTTGTTTTTTATAATTGTCAATTTTAGCTTTATCAGGCAGTTGCTCAATCTGTCCTTTTAGAACCGCTTGCTTGTTTTTTAAAGACGTTTTGACGACCTCTACTTGTTTGAGTGTTTGCAATTCATCTTTACGAATCACATCATCCACTGTGGGAACACCGAGACTAGGAACAGAAAAAACCGACTCTTCTGTCATTTGTCCAGTTTCCTTTGACTCTTTTTTCTCAATAGCACCGGACTGGGTACGCGGTGTATTCAAGGCTAATCCCACCAACTCCATTTGCTCAATATGCACATTACCTGCAATCATCTGTGCAATATCCACCCCAAAACCAATTTTTTCAGCAGTCAATGCATTGGTCATCGGCGAATCCGGATTCGTGACTTCCAATCCATAAATCTCTAAACCGCCTTCAAATAAACGGGTTTTGACATGATCAATTTCTATCTTGGCACCGTGCGCTTGTGTGGCTTGATCCTCAATCACGGTTTCAACAAAAGGATTAAGAAAAACCATTAAAACGGCATAGGTTAATCCAGCCAGCACTGCAAATAAACCGACTCCCCACCAACGTATCCAGGACATAATGTCTCCTTATAAGTTTTGGTATATTTGATAAATTTTGCTGGATTTTAATACAGCAACTAAACGCGTTTTTTCAACCCATGGCATTAATTGGGTTCGATATCGTTTGATCAACCAAGGGATAAGAAAGATAAAAGGTAACAAAGCAACTATGGCAAAAACAATACCACCTGTTATGACGGTGTATCCCAATTGCATCATAGGGACGCCCGCTATTTGATGGAGTGATTTCCAAAAATCCACCAAAGAGGGATGTGTTAATAAGCTATAGCCCAAATCATCCAGCACGGGGACCATAGCCATGGCTAATAATTCGAATCCTCCCCAAGCGAGCAGAAAAGCCGATAAATTCACACGAACAAGGCAGACAATCAATAATACGAACCACATTAGCGGATTCATCATATCTAAGAAAGCGACTAACAAGCCAAACCAAATCGCTAAAGCAATTTGATAAGGATTATTATCGTCATTTAATATTTTTAAAACTTGGGCAAGTAGAGTTAGCATCGGGCGCTCCAATTGGTTGGACACTAAGACATGCTGACCTTTGGTGTCATCATTTTCTTGGTAGAGTATACACGATGAGACGCCAAGTTATTGAGCAGAATTTCATGAAAAGCGTTGTAAAATCCGTATTTAATCGCAACAGAATCTTCATGATTTGACACGCAACACGCCGGTATTTTTGTCAAAAATGATAAAATCTCTCGTGTTTACAAGAGAACGTTTTTAAAAAAAAATATGCTAATGGAGGTATCCTATGAAAGCATCGAAAACCATCAAAATGGCCGTTTGGTTTGTCACTCTTTTTCAACTCTCTGCTTGTGGTACGCTCCTCTATCCTGAACGCCAAGGACAAACCAAAGGACGTATTGATCCCGCAGTCGCTATACTCAATGGTGTAGGATTATTGGTATTTCTCGTACCCGGTTTAGTAGCATTTGGCATAGACTTTCATACAGGCGCTATTTACTTACCTAGAGGTAGCAGTTCGAGTTTTCTTTCTGGGCAAGTTGAAGATCAAACAGAATCGACGGTCATTCGAACCTCAGATGTGCGCGATTTAGAGAAGCTCAAAACCTTGATTAAACGCGAAACCGGCGTTGAGCTTGATTTTAACGATCCATCGCTTCAAGTCATGTCAGTGAATAGTTTGCAAGCGTTGCATGCACAGCTCATCAGCCACACAACTGCCCCATTTCTCTACGCACAACGCGATTAAATCGCGAACTCAAACTTCGGTCACCTTGCGAAATAGACAGTTAACTGAACGGCTTGTGAGCAAAACTATTTGCTCACAAGCCAGCTATTATCAATTCCTAGGCTTTATTGTTAGAATGGTGCCTTTTGCTAGGAGATGAGACAAGAAATGGCGACGAATGTTGTAGTTATTTATTCAGGCGGTATGGATTCGTTTACTTTGCTTCATCAAATTGCTCGTCAGCCCGACTATAACTTACATGCATTATCCTTTAACTATGGTCAGAAGCATGTCAAAGAGTTAGAGTTTGCTCAACAAGTCACCCAAACTTTGGGCATCTCCCATCAAGTTATTGATATACAATCGATTAATGCTCTTTTACAAGGTTCCTCACTAACAACTGATATTGAGATTCCCGAAGGTCATTACAATGATGAAACCATGAAAAGCACCGTCGTCCCTAACCGCAACATGATTTTGTTATCACTGGCCATTGGCTACGCTGTCTCCATCGACGCCCCCAAAGTTTACTATGGCGCTCACTCAGGAGACCATGCCATTTACCCCGATTGCCGACCAGAGTTTGTACAGAAAATGACAGAAGTGTCTTTAGTCGCCAATTACTTACCTGTCTCTATTGAAGTCCCCTTCTTACATTGGGACAAATCACAGATCCTGCAAGCGGGCTTGGACATGCAGCTTGACTACGGCCAAACTTGGACTTGCTATAATGGCCGAGAAAAAGCGTGTGGGAAATGTGGGGCCTGTGTCGAAAGACTCGAAGCTTTTGCCAATAACCAAGCTCAGGATCCCTTAGCTTACGAAGCCTAAATCGGAAAACACCTGAGATGTTTGGACAAAACCCTATTCGCAAACAAGTTGTCGATAATGGCGAAAAACTTTGGGTACAAGAAGTTTTTCCAACACTACAGGGTGAAGGCCCTTTTGTTGGCTGGCCCAGTGTGTTTGTGCGTTTAGCAGGCTGCAATCTTCGTTGTTATTTTTGTGATACAGAATTTGAAAGCAGCCAATGGCACCCGACTCTCGATGAGCTACTTGAAAATATTGAGCAGCACTTGCAAAGCCTGCCACATTGTCGCCTTATTGTATTAACGGGTGGTGAACCCTTTCGACAAAACATAACACCGTTAGTCAATCGTTTACTGGCATCCAATAAACTGGTCCAAATTGAAACCGCTGGCACGTTAGGTCTGGATCATTTTCCTTATACGCACAATAATCTGCATATCGTCTGTAGCCCCAAAACACCACAAGTCGATGTTTCTATGCGTTACGCCAATGCTTGGAAATATGTGATTAACGGAGACATTGATCTCACTGATGGCTTACCACTCAACTCAACACAAATTGCCGGTAAAAAAAGTCGCATTGCACGTCCGACAAACGACGCTCCAGTGTATGTCATGCCGTGCGATGAAAAAAACGCCCAAAAGAATGCAGCCCATCAGAAATCAGCGACAGACATTGCGATGAGATATGGTTACCGCTTATGTTTACAGCTGCATAAGATTGTTGATATCCCATAAACTGCATAGACGTCTAAAATCCATCGATTACGTCACTTCTATTTTTTCTCAATGACAAAGATGTTGAGTTAAGAGGTTGCTTCACATTAATTCATTTTATAAGTAATTTCGACGCGACGATTTTTTTCGTAATCTTCTTCGGTACTACCTAATGCAATAGGTCGATTTGAACCAAAGCTATGAACATTCGAAAACTGATCCCGCGACACATTCATGCCTCGTAATACATCAGAGACCACTTCAGCTCGTTTGAAACCCAACGCCATATTGTACTCAGGCGAACCTCGCTCATCACAGTGTCCCGCAATACTCACTGTGACATTCGGATATTGCTCCAAAAAGCGCGCATGAGTTTGTAGTGCCGTCATAAATTCCTGTTTAATTTCGCTGCTGTCATAATCAAAGTACACCACTAGGGATTCTAGTAATGCGGTATTGCCACGTGTAGCTTCCAAGAAAGCCCGCTCTTCAATAGGTAGCTCTTCTTCAAGCACACCAATTTCTGGGCCGGCATCTTGCCCTAACCCATTGGTGTCATTACTGTTATCGAGCTGCTCTTCGCCAATCGGATTTGAAGTGACTACAGGTGGTTTCTTGCCTGCATTCTGACACCCCGTGAGCAACACTCCACAAAAAATAGCAATAAGAATAAGTAAACGCGACATGCTCAACTCCTCTGTTCGTAAAAATCGTTTAGCGCGTATTATAGGCTGATAGCATAAAAAATAATTGCAATGGTTCAATTTATCTCGACCATACAGGATCAATCACTTCGCCTTCTGAAGAAGGCAGCACAATTTGATGTTTACCATCAACTGACATCAAACCAAGAACCGATCGCCCATCGCGTGAGGTGGCATAAAGCACCATTTCACCATTAGGGGAAAAACTGGGGGTCACATTATTGGGTGATGCTGTGATGGTTTCCATCAAGCCATTCCCCAAGTTTTGAAGCGCAATTTGATAGCCTTGACTATTGCGATGGACAAATACCACTTGCTCGCCACCATGTTGGGTACTGACAGAGGTATTGTAACCCCCACGAAAAGTTATGCGTTTTTTATTTAAACTACTGATATCCAGTTCATAGATTTGCGGCCCACCACCTCGATTGGATGTAAAAAATAAGGCTTCATTTGAAAGCCAAGCTGGCTCGGTATCAATACCAAAATGTTTGGTAAGACGACGTTTTTGCATGGAAGCTAAGTCCACCATGTAGACATCCACATTGCTATCTTTACTCAGCACATAGGCTAACTTGGTATTATCAGGTGACCAGCTGGGCGAACTGTTAATACCTTTTTCTCCGGAAATTAACTGACGATTTCCGGTGTAGAGATCTTGTACATAAATTTGCGAAACATCATTTTCAAAACTGACGTAAGCAATCTTACGGCCGTCGCTCGATAAATCCGGCGACATAATGGCTTTCTTAGAGCGCAAAATTTCGCGTTCTCTTTGGCCATCAAAATCCGCTAAAATCAAACGATATTCATTGTGTTGTCCCTTACGCTGTTTGAGCACGTAAGCAATCGAGCTGTCAAAAAATCCTTTTTTTCCTAACAACAACTCATAGATTTTATTACTAATCGCATGTGCGAAACGACGCAAGTTTCTTGGCGCAACATTAGCTTGCATATTCAATGCAAGGGGCTCTTGGCCGTACAAACTCACTAATTGGTATTGAATTAACCAATTGCCGGTTTGTTGCAAACTGGCTGCTCCCATTACCACATATTGCACACCCTTGTCTTTCCATTCGGAAATGGTTTGATTAATATCGTGTAAACCCGGCGTAACACCCGATTGAGCACGAAACGCCCCACTTAAATTGAGATCGGACATAACCACTTCGCCGATATCATCTCTAGCGATTTGTTCAGATGTAAAGAAGCGGGCAACAGCTATCGGGATAGCTTTGGATTTACCTTCGGTAATCTTAATTTCCAAAATAGCATAGCTTGGCTGTAATCCTATTACGGCTAAAAAACCGAATATTATGAATGCCTTGGTCATGATAAGCCGTATAGAAGATGAAAACGGCGCATAATGGCGCGGATGTTGAGTCACCATGGGTATTTACCCCTTAATACATTATTATGAATACGATCTATTACTCCAGAAGACTTTGAAAACGTCCCCTGCTTTGAGTTCAAAAATACCAGAAATTGATCCGATTCGTTGAGAAAATCGACAAATTTTATACTTTCTATTTCATCTGGCCAGTAAAACCTGAACCGCAGTCTGTTTTTCCGACAAGGAATTCTATTCGAAAACAATGAATTGGCCTAAAATAATCCTCTTTTCAACTCTAAATAGGCTTTTTGTCGATGAATCTTGCTCTTTTTGACTTTGACGGCACCATTACTTATGAGGATACTTTCACCCCTTTCATTAAAAAGGTTATTTCACCCAGACGACGATTTTATGGCACCTTAAGCCTTCTCCCTTTTATTGTGGCCTATAAGCTGCGATGGATGAGCACATCTCAGATACGACAACGAGTGGTTAAAACTGCACTGCGTGGGTTACCTCTCTCTGCTATCACACAAGCAGGTAAAGATTATGCTGCTAACGAACTACCTTCTATGTTGCGTGAAAACGCCCTAGAGCAAATTCAATGGCACTTATCGCAAGGCGATACCGTCGTCGTGGTTTCTGCCTCACTCGATGTCTATTTAAAACCTTGGTGTGCACACATCGGTGTGGCGCTCATTTGTACAGAATTAGGCGTACACCATCATCAGTTAACCGGGCATTATGCTGGCGGAGATTGTTGTGGTGAAGAAAAAGCTAAACGCGTACGGCAAAAGTATAATCTTGAGCATTTTAACAAAATCTATGCGTATGGAGATACATCAGAAGATGATGAACTTCTGGCGCTAGCCGATGAAAAATATTTTCAATGGCAACGGCTTTGAGCCCTCTCTCATCATCATTATTTTTGGATAACAATTAACGCGAATTATCGTTTTATTGAGTGATTCATTGTATTTCAGTCTTATTAAGCCGACGAGTCGTTTATTATTTATACTTTAGGGATCCTAGTATCCTTATAGGACTCACTCATGAAATGGTTAACGTTATTATTTTTGGTTGATCTGGCTTATGCCGATAATGAACAATGGCTTTATCAATATCGTAACGATGATGGTGTTTATGTCATAACAGAAGAAAAACCCCCTGCAGAGATAAAATACAAACGTTTATTAAAACCTAAAGCAGAAAGCCAAGAAGACATTCGTCGCAACACATTACGTGCACAGAAAGAATTAGAAGCACTGCTCGATTTCATTAAGCAATCCGAAAAAGAGTTGGAGGCTTTACCGTCGGACTCTCTTAACAAAACACTGGCAACGCAAACCGATACGAGGACACCAAAATGCCGCAAACTTTCGGCAAACATTGTCCATCTTTTAAAACTTCAACAAAAAAGTGGCAGTGCTGAACAAGATAAATTGGAAAAAGAATTGATGCAGCGTCAGCAAGCGTATCAGATAAATTGTTAAATGATGATAACCCAAAGCACCAAACCGCGTTGACCGTCAAAAAACATATTGAATTTAACGTCAAGCGGTTAGTTTTAGGTAGAGAGACTAACAGCTGAGGCTATAAAATATCGATCGCTGTGACAGCGCATAAACCTCGATACAATTGTTGGGAATCATAGTAAATTTTTACAGTGGCATTAGACATTTTTGCAGCTAATACCGTTGATAAGGCTTCTTTATCTCCCGCGACTAAATAAACCCAGGAACAACCGGTATTAAATGGGATATTCATACTAAAGCTAGTCAGTTGTCGGGCATCAGTTGTATTGTGTAATACAGTATGATATCTAACTGTTGAAATGGTACCTTCAGTATTGAGTATTTCTCCATAAACCGAATGCATAGATATAAAAAGCAATAGCATGACTAGTAATTTTTTCATTTTTTACTTCTCCTTTTTTATATAAGTTTTTATCAATAACTTTGCTTAACTTTTTCGTAGATAAATAGGGTTTATTTAAATTGAACCAAGTTTTTTAGATTCGAATCAATATAAGCCTGAATATGTGAATGCGCGCAAGAAGATAAACTCTTGCGCTCGTAGACGAAATTTTGTTAGAACATGTTTTTTTATCATAGCGAAAGATAAAATAAAAAGGTTTTAATTTATTTTTGCCATTATTTCGTCTGCAATATCCTATGGTATTAATTTTTCGAAGTCATCATATAAATAGATTTTTTCACTTTATTTATATGATGACTTCATCAATAGGAATATTTGCAATTAAACACATACCTCTTATTGCTTGAATTCTAATAAATTTATTCCCAGGCTCTCTCAATAACTTGTTGAGTTTAAACAGCACCTCTACTATGCCTGACGATGACGGGAAGTTAGAAACGAGAGAACAAGCTACGCGAAGGAACCCTGTTACTTTCCACTATCGCCTGTCGCTTGCTTGCGTCGCTCAATCGCTTTACGCAAGGCTTCCTGCTTCAGCGTTTCATAGTTCTGTTGTTGCTCTTTCAAAATCTCATCGGTGTACATAACGATAAATTTTATCATGTAAGTTGGATCGTTGAAGGGATCGCTAGGCTTGGAGGTATCCGGCCAGCGCCTAAGGTTTGATTCTGTTAGGTGGAAAACTCCAATGATAACACGCTGCCTTCCATCTTCACTGTACCAAATACCATAAGAACCACTTTTTGCTTCTAAATTATCACGACGTAAGAACTGCTGCCTCAGTTCTTCGTCAGAGCCGAGATAAGATAATTTATTCGTATAGAGACTGGTTGAAGTCCATTGATCGTATTTATTTTTTCCTCTCACCCAACCCGCTTGTTCAATACGTTCTGCCCACTTTTTTACACGTACAAAAGCGTCATCAAGCGTTAGCCGATCAATTTTACCTTGGAAGGTATTTATCCGATCAAACTCCGGCTGAATACTCCACATGGAGACATTCTCGATACGAAACGGATGTGGCCCTACAATGTCGAAGTCGACATCACTGTTACTCATCGTAGTGTCATAGTCAAGCAAATACTTTGGGTCCACATTCCCCCACTTTAACGAGTCATTGTACAGCTCCACGGGGTAACTGGAGTTTTCCATCACCTCTGCGGGATCCATACCAATAGCGACTCTCACTACCGGTAAAGTTTGCGTATCT
>JBCCZV010000028.1:0-39711 GCA_039187085.1 Pseudomonadota bacterium | reverse complement strand
CTTACTCATAACTCCTTAAATTATTCAAACATCACAAAAAATTATTATATAAAAAACGATGAACTTATCATGAAAAAAAACCCCAACCTTAAATTGGCAAGTCACATTCGTTAAGGGCAATCAGAGAAATTTGTTATGACGAAAAATTTTTGGGATAAAACAAAACCTATCATTATTGGTTTCTTTACATTAAGTCTACTGTTTATCTTCGTTATTGCTTGGGGATTAAATACACGATTATCAGGAGCTATTATAGGATCAGGCTTCGTGCAAATCGATGAAATTCCTTTTGTCATCAACCATAATGAAGGTGGTATAGTCCATAAAGTCTATGTTTCTAATGGACAATTAGTGCAAAAAGGAGAGCTTCTCGTTTCTCTGAAAAACAGTGAATTAAATGCAGAGCTAGCTTCAATTGAAGATGAGTTAGTAGAAATTTTGACATTTGAGGCTAGAATAGAATCTGAAATCGCCTACATTGATTCTATTAAAATATCAAAAATGATGGAGAAATATTTATACACAGAAACTTTAAACAACAAACTTAAACATCACCAACAAATGTTAGTTTCAAACCTTGATACATTACGATTATCTAAAAATATCGTTGAAAAAAAAATACAACAGCTAAAAAATCAAATAACAGGAATTCGACATCAAATCATTTCTAAAAAAGAAAAATTAATAATTATTGAAAAAGAAGTACAAGTATTTCAAACTTCTTATGATAAAAAACTTGTTAATTACGATGCTTTAGCCCAAATATTTAAAGAAAAAATTGATCTTCAAGAAGAAATTGATTTATCTACGTCGCTCATTAAAGAACTTCAAGAAAAAGTCAGTGAACATCAATTTGAAATATTAGCCAGTGAAGAAAAACATAGAAATGACAATCTAAAAGAATTGATAAAATTACAACCTGAAAAAACCACTTTGATTCACAAAAGAGAGTCTTTGAACAAAAAAATTTCAAACCTTAATATTTATTCACCTATAAAAGGCAAGGTGCACGATTTAAAAGTATCTGGAGAAAATTATGTGATCCAAGCAGCAAAACCTATTATGCATGTTATATCTCATGAAGATCCTAAAAATATACAAGTAAAAATCGATTCTCGAGATATAGATAGTATTTACATTGGCCAAAGTTCGTTGCTAAAATTTCATTCTTTTAATATCCGTTCCACACCAATGATAAATGGTATGGTCAAAAAAATTTCACCGGATATTTATTTTGATACAAAAAAAAATATCTCATATTATCATGTACAAATCATGATTACAGCTGAAGGCTTTAAAACTTTAGATAACAAAGCCATTGTTCAAGGGATGCCTGTGGATAGTTTTATAAAAACAGTAGACAGAACCCCTATCGATTATATATTAAGTCCTTTGTTAGAATACGTTAACAAAGCTTTCCGCTAATCCTTTAAAGTGATGAGGCTAGAAAACTAGCCTCATCGTGTCGATTAATGCGGCTTTAAACCAGGGTTATTTTGTGCAAGATCTTGCTTAATGAGTCGTAGCAGGTCTATGTCATCAAAATGGTAGACTTTGTTACAGAATTGACAGGTCATGTCTAACCCATCTTGGTTTTCTTGGCGAATGGCTTCAATTTCACTAACAGGTAGCGTTAGCAGTGAATTTTGGCAACGCAATTTAGAACACCCGCAAACATGGTGAATCGATTCTTCTTCGAAAACACGTAAGGCTTCATTATGATACAAACGGTGTAATAACTCTTCACTGTGTAGCGTTAATAATTCATTGTCTGTTAGCGTATCAGTAATTATTGAAAGATGTTCCCAAGTGTCTTCGTTATGGCATGCTGGAAGCTGTTGCAAAAGCAAACCAGCTGCTTGGCCAGTAGCGCAAGTTAACCAAATTTTGGTGGCTAATTGTTCGGAACGCGCAAAATAATCCTCTAAGCAACCTGCTAGAGACTCACCCTCAAGAGCAACAATACCTTGATAACGCTCACCTTTTTCAGGTTCAATGGTTACCACCATACTGCCCGTTGCCACTAATGCTTGAAAATCTTTACCCTCGACATCACCTTGCCAACGACAAGTGCCTTTAACTTCTCGTTTGTGGTTGCATTCCACATACAAAAGCTCAATATGCTGACCATACTGCAATTGTAGGGAAATTTTGCCTTCAAATTTTAATGTGGTAGCTAATAAAACATTGGCGACCAAGGCTTGGCTTAGCAACTCAGCGATCACTGGGGGATAATCATGGTACTGCGTCACTGATTGGACAACATCTTTTAAGCTCACATGATGCCCACGCACATCAGCGTCATCAAATATAAAGCGTTTCAAATAATCTTGATTCATTCATCTCTCTGTTTTTAAAACATCATTCAGGCCGTTACTTATGCTCGGCTTTACAGCGGTAAGGTCAATCTTGCTTCAAGACCACCTTCGTCTCGATTGATAAGTTGGATGGTACCACGATGCAGCTCCGCAATCCGCTTAACAATACTTAATCCTAAGCCAGAGCCTGTGCCGCCACGCGCTGAATCGCCACGAGTAAAAGGATTAAATAGATTTTGTATGTCACTATCTGGTAAACCACTTCCTTGATCCAGTACACTGATGGTTATTGAACGTTCAAAAAGGCACGTTTTCACCGTGATTTCTTTGCTACCGTATCGCCATGCATTTTCAATGAGGTTGGTTAAGCAGCGCTTAATGGCGAGAGGTCTCATAAGCACATCAGGAATATCGGTATCGAACTGACAATCCATATGATAACCATGTTTGATGGCGGTTTCACGCACTTGTGCAATAAGCTGATTAATATCAGTGAGCACGCGTTTTTCGTCACTACCTTCACGCACAAATGCAATGAATTGCTCAATAATTTCATCCATGTCTTCGGTATCACGGATAATACCTTCGCGCAATTCATCGTCCTCATTCATAAACTCTGTGGCTAAACGAATACGTGTCAATGGTGTGCGCAAATCGTGCGATATTCCCGCCAACAACATGGTTCTATCCTGCTCGTATTGATGAACATCTCGAGCCATCTGATTGAATGCGCGAGTTACAGCGACTAATTCTTCGGCACCTTCTTCTTTAAGATCACCCGGTATATCACCACGCCCAACCTCTCTTGCAGCAAATTCTAAACGTCTCAAGGGTCTCGAGATATTTTTTGTAAATACCCAGGCACCGAGAGCAGACAACAAAGAAATGACCATGAGAAAAACGATCGTGTTAGGCGGAAAGTCATGTTCAAATTTTGGCAAAGGGATACGCAACCACATGGGGGAGTCATCAGGTACCTTTACCCACAAAAAGAGTTCTTGCGCTTGCTCAACACGCACTTCAGATTGCGCTCCCAACGACTTTTCTAAAGCGTCTGTTAGAGATTGATAGCGTTTCGCACGTACAAAAGCTTGTGGTGGCTCTGATACATCCACCATCTCCATATGAAACTCTCTTAGTGTATCGTCGAGACTTGTCGGAAGGTCTTCCGGTGTTTTTGACTTGAGAACAAAAGTGACTTGATTAGCCACTAAGTTCATCACTTGGTTGATGTGTGGCTCCACAACATTTTTGGCCACCAAAACATAAACCACCACTTGGTTGATGATCAAGATGACAGCAATGAGTAGAGCAATGCGACCAAACGCACTTCGAGGGAAAGGTATCAATCGTTTAACCTAAGTTTTCCCGCCATCGGGCACGAACACATAACCGATTCCCCACACCGTTTGGATATAACGCGGTTTTGCAGGATCTTCTTCTATCATACGGCGTAAACGCGAGACTTGAACATCAATGCTACGTTCTAGAGCACTGTAATCACGGCCACGCGCTAAATTCATTAACTTGTCTCTGGATAAAGGTGTACGTGGGTGGGATACCAACGCCTTAAGTACAGCAAACTCACCACTCGTCAGCGCAATCACTTTTTCACCATCGCGCATTTCTCGTGTACTCAGATCCAATTCAAAACGACCAAAAGTGATTTGAATATCATCATTGCTTGGCGCACCAGGAAGTTCCTTGGACTGCCTTCTTAAAACCGCTTTAATTCTTGCTAAAAGCTCACGTGGGTTAAAAGGCTTAGCCACATAATCATCAGCACCAAGTTCTAGGCCAATGATTCTATCGACATCATCACCTTTTGCCGTCAGCATGATGATGGGCATTTGGTTGTTTTCGGCACGAAGACGACGACAAATTGACAAACCGTCCTCACCTGGCAACATCAAATCTAACACCATCAGGTGATAATGTTCCCTCTCTAAAAATTTATCCATTTGCTCGGCATCCGCAGCTGTGCGAACGGCAAAATCTTGTTCCTTTAAATACCGCTCTAAAAGGCTTCTCAGTCGCAAATCGTCATCAACGACGAGCACTTTTGTTGTTTCTTCTGTCATGATTGTCAATCCAGTTCTGTCGATTTGTCATGCTTTTTTTGGTGATTATCCCACATGACGGCTCTAAAACGTTCATTATTTCTTTAAACCCAAAAATAGTGGGCAAATCACTGTGCATTGTCAATGCCTAGGCGGTATCGGCATGTAAGAAAATTGGTTCTTTACAGAAGCCCGATAACATTTTACTATTTTGCAACTCCATTGATTACAGCCATATGGTTACTCACTTAACCGATTGATTTTTCTCAAAATTGTCTTTTTACTTAACATATACAACAAATTTGAAAGGAGGCGGCCTTTACCCTCAATCTCGTGGTACCAATTTTGCTCACGTTATTAACGTTGTTTTACTCTAAACCTGGTCAGAGATTATCGCCGTATTGCTATGAACGCTATAAATCAGCAAATTGCTAATGAACTTTCTGTAAACCCTCGACAAGTTGAGGCTGCCGTTTCGCTCCTTGATGAAGGCTCTACCGTCCCATTTATTGCCAGGTATCGTAAAGAGGCCACGGGAGGCCTTGATGATACACAATTACGCGGCTTAGAAGAAAGGTTACAGTATCTCAGGGAACTTGAAGAGAGACGAGAAGTTATTCTTAAAAGTATTCGCGACCAAGAAAAATTAACACCTGAGCTTGAAAAACAAATTCAAGTCGCTGACACCAAAACTGCCCTCGAAGATTTATACCTCCCTTACAAACCGAAACGACGTACCAAAGGCCAAATTGCCATTGAAGCAGGGCTTGAACCCCTCGCCGATAAACTCTTTGCTGAACCGAGTTTAGAACCTGAAACTTTAGCGCAAGAATTCATCAATACGGAACATAAAATTGATGATGTCAAAGCGGCTTTAGATGGTGCTAAATATATTTTAATGGAGCGTTTTTCAGAAAATGCGCAATTGCTCGGTCAATTACGTGACTACCTCTGGGAAAATGGCCTGGTCACTTCCAAACTTACCGAAGGCAAAGAAAAAGAGGGAGCGAAATTTTCTGATTATTTCGACTACTCAGAGGTTTTGAAAGATATTCCTTCCCATCGGGCATTAGCTTTATTCCGTGGGCGTAATGAGAGCATATTGCAGCTTCAATTACTGTCTTCAACTCAACAATTGGAAGACCCCAAAGCCACTTCTCCTTGCCAACCCATGATCGCCGCCCACTTCGGAATAAAGGATGAGGGCCGCCCCGCCGATACTTGGCTTCAGCAAGTTGTGCAATGGACTTGGAAAATCAAGTTATCATTACACATTGAAAACGAGCTTTTCGCTAAATTACGCGAACAATCTGAACTTGAAGCGATTACCGTCTTTGCCAAAAATTTAAAAGACTTATTAATGGCAGCCCCGGCCGGTAAAAAGATTACTATTGGTTTAGATCCTGGCTTGAGAACTGGCGTCAAAACTGTTGTGGTTGATGACACGGGTAAATTTTTATTCCAATGTACCATTTTCCCCCATGCTCCCCAGAATCAATGGGACCAGAGTATCAACAAACTCAAAACGCTTTGCACACAGTTTAATGTCGAATTGATAGCCATAGGCAATGGTACTGCTTCGCGTGAAACCGATAAATTGGTGAACGAGCTACAGAAGAAACACCCCGAATTAAAAGTTGATAAGTTGGTGGTCAGTGAAGCCGGTGCCTCGGTCTATTCTGCTTCTGAACTCGCTGCTAAAGAATTCCCAGATTTAGATGTGTCATTACGGGGTGCTGTATCGATTGCTCGCCGTTTGCAAGATCCTCTCGCAGAGCTGGTGAAAATAGAACCTAAATCTATTGGCGTTGGACAATATCAACACGATGTCAGTCAAGTCAGGCTTGCCAAATCATTGGATGCTGTCATTGAAGACTGTGTAAATGCTGTAGGTGTCGATGTCAATACCGCTAGCGCTCCGCTACTTTCTCGGGTGTCTGGTCTTAACAAAACCCTCGCTAATAATATCGTCAAATACCGAGACGAACATGGACGATTCGGCAATCGCGAAACCCTAAAAGAAGTTCCACGCATGGGTGACAAAACGTTTGAACAATCTGCCGGTTTTTTACGCATTATGGGTGGAGAAAACCCATTAGATGCATCCGCTGTTCATCCAGAAGCTTACCAGTTGGTTGAAAACATTCAAAGTGGCCTCGAACTCACTGAAGTCAGCAAAATGATAGGCAATGGTGACATACTCAAAAACATTCAACCTGTTGATTACGCCAACGAACAATTTGGTGAACCCACCATAAAAGATATTCTTAACGAACTTGAAAAACCTGGACGAGACCCTCGCCCTGAATTTAAAACCGCCAAATTTAAAGAAGGTGTAGAAAAAGTTAGCGATCTCAGTATCGGTATGAAACTCGAAGGGGTGATCACCAATGTCACCAATTTTGGTGCTTTTGTTGATGTGGGCGTTCATCAAGATGGTTTAGTGCATATCTCCGCTTTAGCCGATAAATTTGTTAAGGATCCTCGCGAAGTCGTTAAGACCGGAGAAATTGTCAAAGTCACTGTTATCGAAGTCGACGTTGACCGTAAACGTATCGGCCTTAGTATGCGTGCTGATGCCTTGAGGGAGGCCGGGTCTAACCCATCAGCAAAACCCAATACGAATAAGCCGCAGAATCGTAAACAAAATAGAAATGCGAAACCCCGTCGTAGTCCTGCAACAGCTAACCATGGACGTAAACATCAAGCGCCTATCAACTCAGCATTTGCTGACGCACTTTCAAGTGCTCTAAAACAAAAGTAAAACGCATCACCAACGCCCCAACCTAGCTCATCCTCGACGAGCTAGGTTGTTGATCACCCTCTCCAGGTTCTCAGCCTAACAACAACTCTCTCAAAAACGCTTTACCAAATACCCCAAAGAATTTTCCTTAAGTGGCCTTGCCTATAAAATGGTTTATTAATCAGCCGAAATTCAATCGAATATAGGCTTCAAATAAATATTGCTCTGCAACATTTATTCAATTAATGCATTCTTTTTATAGAACGATAACTTGTTCAAATTTTACTTCCCAATACTTTAGTCCAATAAAATAGTGGTAAAAAACTATTTTTATCCTTTTTGTCATACAGATGTCATAAAAATACTGTGAATTTCACGCTTTCATCAAAAATCATGCATTAGTTTTTCTAATTAAATAGATTACTAAATTTTACTTTATAACATAACATTTGCTGTTCTTTTTTTACTCAACACGGTGAAACAACGTTTAAATTTACAATTTATGTGTTGAATTAAAATGGAGGTTTTTAGAAGCACTCATTTTTTTTGACCTTGCGCGGCGCATTTAAATCCATTAGAAACGATTACCTCGATGAGCAAACACGTGGGCTGGTAAGACAATGAATAGCAAGACGTTAAAAGTTTGCATAGCGGCTGTAATCCTATGCATCAGTGGTTATTTCCTTTTGTTAAAGCCTTCAGATAATCAAGAAAATATTGAAACGGATTCGGTCAATACGACAGCATCCAAAGAATTAATAAAATCCGAAGAAGTCAGTGATAGCCACCTGATTCCTAAGCCTATCGCGACACCCACCAAAAATTCGGCACCTATGAAAACCTTAGCAGCAGAAGCCCACCAAGAAGCCGCTGCTGACGATAACACAGCCTTGGGAGATTCTTTTTGGAGCGCTAGTGAAGCTGCGAGAGATTATTTTGAAAATTCTGATGAGTTGCCTGTAGATTTTTCAACCGCCGATTATTTTGAAATCGACTCGGAGCGCATGAAAACGCTTGATATTGGTGACACCTTAACGATGGATTTACCCGGCGCAAATAATATAGCGGCAGAAGTAACACGTGTTAAAGATACGATTAGCGGAAACCGCGTGATTACAGCGAATATTCCAGGCCAAGCACATGGTGCAGGAGCCGTGATTACATTGGGTGATTCGGTTGTCTACGGAAAAATTTACACCGACGGAGGAACCTTTGTTATGCAAGGTAATAATGGCATGGCGTGGATTACTGATGCCAACTCTCTAATCCAAAATCATAAAGAGTTTATGCCAACTCCTCCAGTCAATACGCCTGCCGATCAAGAACCATCTCCAGAAGCAGCAGCACTCGACGCTGCGAGCAAACAAAATTAATACCAAAAAATACGGATTTTATTGAAACGGATTTGGGGGGAACTGTCCTGGTTAGCAGGACAGATATTTTTAACAATAATATGAAGAGAGAGTAATCTATGTTTAAAATCACTCAAAAATTAGCGGCGGCTGTATTGGCATTTGCTACATTCAATGCCAATGCTTTAGTCATCGATATCGCTATCATTTACAGCGATCAATCCGCTTCGGAGTCAGGCAATATCAACGCGTGGATCGACCAAACCATCGCTGATGCTAACTACATTTATTCCATTAATAATGTTAGAGGTAATGACGGAAGCCTTGTCGAAGTTAGAGTCGTTGATATCGAATCAACAACTGCTGAATTAACACCTTCTTCAAGTTGGTTAGATGCTGTGCGCACCAGTACTTGGGTTGATGATATCCGTACTAACTCTAGAGCTGATTTAGTTGTTGCTTTGGGTGTTGCCGAAGAAATTTTCGAAAACGGACAATTAGTGGGTTATGTTTGTGGTATTGGCTATCTTGGTCAAGTCTCTGGCAGCTCTCTCCGTAGCGACCTTGGCTTTAGTGTCACTTCTGTAGATTGTGGCTGGTCAACCTTTACGCATGAATTAGGTCACAATATGGGGCTTGCTCACGCTTCAGAACAAGGTGGTGTCGGCAGCATTTTTGATTATGGTCGTGGTTACGGCGTAAACAATGATTTTGCGACTATCATGGCTTACCCGCAATCTTTCGGAAGTGCGACCCAAATCCCTTACTTCTCAAATCCTGGCCTTACTACTGATAACACAGGTCGTGCAATGGGTCGTGAGGACTTTGCGGATTCTCATAGAGCTATGGGTCCTGTTGTTGATTCAATTGCTAATTTCAACTAATTAGCTTTTTTGTCATGCTGTCATTGACAGCAACTTTACCCCAAGTAAAAAAGAGAGGTTAGCGCCTCTCTTTTTTCATTTTCAGCCATCTTTCACTGAATCTTTCGTATTCTCAACCACCTAGTGTAAAAAGCTTGTTGAATCAGGTAAGCTGTTTTTCTTCAAAATGGGCAGCTGTTTGAAATTTATCGGAAACGATAAAGAAACTTTCAAAGGGCTTTTTGTTCAAACTCACTCTGTATTCAACGATTTGCAGCAAGCACAGGTAGTCATCATGTTTAATCAACGTTATATCAACTTTCTTGGCTTCTTTATTTGCCATGAGCTACTTCTCGTCGGTTACTATTTCCAATTTGTTGAGGGAATGGAACCTTGCCCACTGTGTATTTTTCAACGCGTCGCTTTCATGGCTGTTGGTACAGTGTTCTTAATCGCTGCACTCCATAACCCCCAAAGCGCATTGCTGCAAAGAATGTATAACGGTGCTGGCATCGCTGCTGCACTTTCAGGTTTAGGTATTGCTTGGCGACACATTTATCTTCAAGGCTTACCCGCCGATCAAGTACCCAGCTGTGGCCCTGGGCTTGAATATATGATGAACATTTTCTCATTTTCTGAAGTTATCCAAAAAGTCATGACCGGTTCCGGAGAATGTGCGGAAGTGAGTTGGCGCTTTTTAGGAATCACGATGCCTGGATGGGCTCTCATTTGGTTTATCGGCTTTACGATCTTTTTCGTTTATCGCTTTTGGGACGTAAAACCTAATGAAAAACCCGCATAAATGATACCCTTTAGCAGCGTTGTTCTGTACACTTTATGCGCTTAAAAACCATCACGGTTATGTTATTTTGATGACAACAGGAATAGTATAATGAAAAGAATACTTGGCCATTTAGTCTTTTCCCTAGCGGCAATTTCTCACACGCCTTTTTTGCTAGCCGATGCTAGCCATCGCCCAGATTTTCATGCGCCCATCGGCGTGATGGGTGATCACACACACAAAAAGGGCGAGTGGATGGTCTCCTACCGATTCATGCATATGTCTATGGAAGATGTGATCAACGATGATGACAATATCGCGATAGAACAAGTCCTCTCTCCCGATGGCTTGGGCTACATGGTTACACCTTTGGAAATGCCCATGGATATGCACATGGTAGGTGTTATGTTTGCGCCCACTGACAAGCTCACTCTTTCGTTAATGGGTAGTTTCATTGATATAGAAATGGACCACGTTACACGCATGGGCGTTGAGTTTACAACAGAAGCCGATGGCTATGGCGATACTAAAATCGGTGCGCTTTACCAACTATCATCAGTCGAAGATAACAGTTTAGTCTTCAATTTTTCATTAAGCGTTCCAACAGGTGATATCGATCAAACCGGTGTGACACCGGCTAGCATGGGTGCAGAAGTTCCTTTACCTTACCCAATGCAAATTGGTAGCGGCACTTACGATGTCACTACAGGCTTTACCTTCTCTGGGTTTCGCGATGGTTGGTCTTGGGGTAATCAAGCCCTTTATACGCATCGCTTTGACGAGAATGACAACGGATACACTCTAGGAAATAAGTTTCATATCAGTAGCTGGGCATCCTACCTCGTCACCGAGCAAGCATCTATCTCCGCGCGATTAACGTATTTAAATCGTGAAGATATCGAGGGTGCGGATAGCCGTTTAAACCCCATGATGATTTTTACCGCTGATCCTGCTTTATATGCCAAAGAGCAAGTCGATTTTGCAGTGGGTTTGAATTGGAAAATACAAGCACTGCGCGTCGCTGTGGAGTATTCAGCTCCTGTATGGTATTGGGTTGATGGCCCCCAATTAGAAGTACAACACACGGCAACAGCAGGTTTACAGTACTCTTTTTAAGGACATTTAATGGTTCCAAAACAATCTAATGATAGTATTTTTTTAAGTCGCTTTACACAGCATTCTATTGATTGGAAATTTTGGAGCACCTTAGCCGACCTTAACCCTGAGTCCAATCATCAACCTATTTTTTTATTCATCGGTCATGCAACTTGCACTTGGAGTGCTCGCATGGCCCATGAAGTATTCAACCAGGCTTCTCTCGCCAAATTTCTTAATGAAAACTTTTTCTGTGTATTGGTCGATAAAGATGACTGGCCTGGCGTAGATTCCACTTATCAACTAACTCATCAAATTCTCAATCAGCAACCCGGTGGCTGGCCTCTTATCCTACTGATCAACCCACTTACTGGGTTACCTTTCGCTTCTACTCACTATTTACCTTATGAAGGGTCAGCACAACAACTTGGGCTGCAAGACTTTTTGGAAAAAGGTTTAAATCACTATCATACCCATAGTGTCAAAGTTGCTGATGAACAAGAACAGGTCTTGAAAAGAGCGCTGGATAATCTGCTATTACCTCAAGAAAGCTTGCCTTCAAAATTAGATATTCGCTGGATTGAAGCAGCGAACCAATCGCTGGCTAACTATTTTGACAATGAACATGGCGGCTTTTACGAAGCCCCGAAATTTCCTCTGACTTCCACGCTTTCTTGGTTGCTCGATAGCGTTATTTGGGATCATCATCAAAATCAACCCAATTTATCTTTGCAAAACTTTGTTATCGACACACTAAAAAAAATGGGCAAAGGTGGTCTTTTCGATCATATTTCAGGGGGTTTTTTTCATCACTGTTTCGATCAAGCTTGGCTAGAGCCCTACTTTGGTAAATACCTGCATAGCAATGCCCAACTGTTAGCCATATACGCACAAGCAGCCAGTCACTTTAACGATTCAACCCTAGCAAAATTTGCTGCTGAAACGGCGCAATGGTTGCTTAACAACATGTATACCCCCGGCAAAGCTTTTGATTTTGCTATTTACTCTTTGGATGAGTTTGCCAATGTTTTAGCAGATGATTATTTATGGTCTTCAACGATGCTCGACAATATCCTTGATGGTGATGAGAAAACTATTATTCAGCATTGGTACGGGTGGAAAAGTTCATTGGCTGCCGATACAAAATGGCATTTACATGAACCTTACGAAGCTTTTATAGATCTCGAAACCCTTAGTGGTTTTCATCGACGTCACATCCCTATATTAGTTGAAAGCGCGCGTTTCAAAATGCAAAGCTTTCGTCAACAACACGCTCAATTACAGCGTGATTCTCGATTAAGCATCGGTGGTAATGCTTTAACCATTAAAGCCCTTTTACTTTGCGCGCCTGTTTTAAATAACGAGCAATACATAATGATTGCCCACTCTGTTTTGGATTTTATTCATGATGAGTGCCTCTTTACACCTGCAACCCAAACTTCCTATTTTTCAGTACAACAGCTCATTCTTGACGATTATGTGTTTTTACTAGAGGCATTATTGACGTCCTTACAAACGCGCTGGCGATACCAGGACTACGCGTTCTGTAATAAACTGATTCCAATTATTCTGGAACGCTACAAAGAAAAAGACCTGGCCGTTTTTTATCAAGTTGATGCCGTATGCGATAGCTTCCCTTTTCGTCTGCAATCCTGGATTGATGACAATCAACCTAGCGCAGTAGGTAACCTTATTAGCAGCTTATTGTTAATGGATGCTGTTTTCGATTATCCAGAATATACAACAATGGCCAAAGAAGCGTTAGGTCGTTTACAGCCTAAGGTTTCACAAGCTCCTGAGCAATGCGCATCGCTGATTCGTGCTTTCAAAATCTTTTTTTGTCCACCAACGATTATTGTTTTACGTGGACCTTATTACTTAATAACGGCTTGGGCGCAATTAATACGCTCAGAGTATCGCCCGGATCGTTTCATGATAACTATCGGTAATGGGGAACAAACTTCGGAGACCATTGACCAGCAATACCCGCCATCCGAAGCCCCTGTTGTGTATTTAAAACAGAGAGAAACGCTCATCACGATCACTGAAGAATCTGAGATATTGGATACCTTATCAAGGTTAACATGACGGACCACTCGTTATATCAAGGCGTTAAGCTTGTATTAACTCACTAATCATTTCATACTCAATACAATTTTCTATTCAATGATTATCCAAACTTTAAGGCTATTCCCATGGATGCAGCACTTATCGTCGTTGGCGCTGTCCTTTTGGCATTTTTGCAATTTCGTTATCGACGTCAACAACAATTCCGTTTCATATCAGAATTTCGATTTAATCCTAACTTAAGAGATAAAATTTTATTGCACTACCCACATCTCAATGACGATCAAATTGATCACGTTTTTGCGGCATTGAAAGACTACTTCTGGATGTGTTTGAAAGCCAACAAAGAGTTTGTGACTATGCCATCTCGGGTCGTTGATAAAGCTTGGCATGAATTTATTTTATACACCAAAAGTTACCAAAAATTTTGTCATTCAGCATTCGGCAGATACTTACACCATACACCGGCGGATGTTTTAAGCAATAAAAGCACTTCACAAGAAGGCATACAAAGAGCTTGGGCTCTCGCTTGTGCCAAACACAGTTTTGATCCTAAAACATCTCATCAACTGCCTTTAATTTTTGTCATTGATAAAATGCTAGCTATCCCCAATGGATTTCATTATCAAACCCTATCGATGCTTAGCAGCAACTCACACAATATGACAACCGTTCATCCGGTGAGTATGACAGAAAAAGTCGATTGTGAAGACAGTGACACTATGGATGACGCGAATAATTGCGGTAATTGTGGAAATAACTGCGGAAGTCACTGAGCAGTTGCAAAAACATTCACATACTATTCAGAATAATTCTTTTAGTATGAAAACTCACTAGAAAAAATTGGTCATAGAGAGTAATGAATCATTCGTCTTTTCGTTACCTAATTATCATTACAAGTTGTTTTATCCTACTCACGGGTTGTGGATTTAAATTCGCTTACAGGAATTTAGATTTTATCATCCCTTGGTACGTTGACGACTTCGTCGACTTAGATAACCAGCAATCATCAATGCTTGAACAAATTATCGTTAAGCATGTGAACTGGCACTCCAAAAATCAATTACCCAAATATGTTCAACTACTGGAAGATATCGAAAGCCAAGTCGACAGCCAACTGACTCAGAAAGATTTTGAAACACTTATCCATAAAGTACAAAGTATATATCGCGAAATGTTATATCAATTGCATACTGATATAGCAAAAATGATGGTTTCATTTTCTGACAAACAAATCCAAGAAGTTTTCTCTGAGTTTGAAAAAAGAAATAAAAAATTTAAAAAAGAATACGTTGAACCTAGCAATGAAGAATTTTATGCAGAGCGTTACAAAAAGATGAACGACGCGTTCAGAGAATGGTTTCGTTATTCGACAAAAGAGCAAAAAGCAGTGTTAAAAGAATGGGCTCACGCCTTACCAAGAAACGGTCAAGTACGTTCGGAATTCCATCAGCAATGGCAAAATCAACTTAAAATAAACTTAGAAACAGTAACCAGTACTGACGACAAAACGAACGCCATCCGCAGCACACTCGATCTCATTTCAAAAGGTGGTAACTCAGAAGTCAAAACCGCTTCAAATAGAAATGTGTCTATAGCAATACACTACGCCGAAGTGTTATGGCCAACATTGGAACCTAAACAGTTAGTACGACTAAAAGATAAGCTATCCGATGTCAAAGATGATTTACAAGATTTAGTCGATTACCGACTTTTTCTATAATTTTTTATCATTTTCTATCAAATACAGCAGACCGTATTTGTGTGCACGATACAAACAATAACTATTGCGCTCTTCTCAATTTTTGAAAATTATTGTCAGTGTTTGATTTTGTCACTTTTAGCTTGTGAGAAAATTCTCACTCTTTTTTTTTCAATAATGCTATTTTGCCTTCATCAAAGTGCAACACGCTTGAGAATATTTTGTGTCGTAAAAATCAAAACGCGTATTACGTGACACTGTATTTAAATTAAACATAAAAATGTCGTTATTATAGATGGAAGTACACAGAATTATGATCAATAATCGCTGTGAATCGTAATATAGTAATGATTGTTATGACAACATCTGAGTTTTGGTTATATATGTAAAGGTTAAATATTTCTCAAACTCAACATTTATTGAAAGAGAACACGATGCAGTCAACACAACAAGGAATTTTTAAAACCATCGAATCCGTCCCTTCGCTGCTCCCGCAACAGACAAAAGTCTTAACGGGTATTCATCAAGCGGGTGATCATGATATCGTCGCCTTGTGCAGAATAGACACAAATACACTATTTAATGTGCAATCAAAGGTTATCATTCTTAATCTTTCAAAAGATTTGACCGTAGTCGCAATGAGACAAAATGTTTCCTCAGATGACAAAGGTAACAATCATTGGATGGGTTCTGTGCTTTCTGTTAACGATGGTCGCTATTCGTCTGTTTCAAATTGCCCATCTGATGCACGTTTCACATTAACCATTAATGGTTCCGATGTGTTTGGAGAGTTAGAAATTGGCAATGATAAATTTTCTATTATGCCAGTGGGTGAGGCAATGCACGTTATTTGTGTTTGGAATAAACGCAACGCCGCTTAATCACTATGGGTTATTCACCCTGGGTAATTCAATTTCGACAGTTTTATTAATCAATATTTTTAATGACTAATGGTCATTAATTATTTGACGATTGATAAACTTCCCTAAACCATGCGCGCAAAATCTGCATTGTTTTTACCTCTTATTTGATTCCTAGTTATCACTCAATTCAATTTTCGCTATAATCAGCGGTTATTTATGTTGAATAGTTACACCATGCTGGTAATTATCGTTTAATTGATTAGAGATTCAATGAACCAATCCATCCCCATAAAAACTGAAACGACAAATCGCTGTGAATTATGCACACAATCCAAATGTTGCCGCTATATCACGCAATCCATTGATACGCCGCGCAGTATTCGGGATTTTGATACGCTCTTGTGGCAAGTTTCACACAAAAACATTGCTGTATACAAAGACGAGTCAGGTTGGTATTTACAAATATTTAACAGTTGTGAACATTTAAAAACCAATGGTCAATGTGGTATTTACGACGTTCGCCCTTTTATTTGTCGAGAATACAGCAACGAAGACTGTGAGTTTGATTCTGAGCCCGATGACGGTTGCGATCTCTATTTCCCAGATTATCAATCACTCGATGCTTACTGTCGCAAGCGTTATAAACGCTGGGATAAACGCTTTGACAAATAAGATTTATGAGTAGATGAGCAAAATTTCATGAAAGCTAAAACGTTAAAACGCCTCATGAATATCTGGCCCCCTTTTATCGGGGCAGGTATTCGAGTTGAGGAAATTAGTCCGGATTATCAATACGCTCGCGTAGCAATGCGTTTACGTTGGTACAATCGTAATTACGTTAATGCACATTTTGGGGGTAGCCTTTATGCGATGACCGATCCTTTCTATATGTTACTCATGATGCAAAACTTGGGTAAAAAATATATCGTATGGGATCAATCCGGTTCAGTGGAGTATGTTAAACCCGGTAAAGGCCGAGTGGTTGCCGAATTTAAGATTACGGAAGATATGATTCATGCCGCTCACCAAGCTACACAGACTGGCGAGAAATATCTGCCAGACTATACCGTTAGAGTTGTTGATGAAAACGATGACATCGTCGCCATTATTCATAAAAAACTCTATATTCGCCTAAAAAAACAATATCGTAATGTTTAAATTATTCAGAGACTTTATCAATACCCTCAAAAAAACTACTGATAGCCAAAGCTATTGCCAATTGCGTGCATAATAGCGAGTTGAGGCAGTTTCTTGAAACTTGAAAGCAAAAAGAGGGCTTGGAAGGCCCTCTTTAATTAGGTAGGTTTGTGAAGTTACGTTTAGCGATTATTCAGCCACTGTCGTCGCATAGTTAGCCGCTGTCTTCGGTGCCGCTTGCTTTTCTTGCGTATTGCCCATTGACCCACGACCTCCGGAAACAAATTCTGGATAAGCTTCAACACCACAATCGACAACATCAAGACCTTGGTATTCTTCTTCTTTACTCACTCGAACACCCATCACTTTCTTAATAATCAACCAAACAATTAAGCTGGTGATGAAGGTCCAAGCAAAAATAACCACCGCACCATAAAGCTGTGTTAATAGGGTTGAGTCATCATTGGTCAATGGAACCACCATAAGTCCAAAGATCCCCGCCACCCCATGCACAGAAATAGCACCGACAGGATCATCGACTTTAATTCTATCAAAAGCAACCACCGCTAAAGACGCTACAATGCCTCCGCAAGCACCAATAATGGTAGCGATTAAAGGAGTTGGCGTTAATGGTTCTGCGGTGATAGCCACCAGACCGGCTAATGCACCATTGAGAATCATGGTGAGATCCGTTTTACCAAACAATATACGTGTAAGAAGTAACACAGCGATGACACCACCCGTTGCTGCTGCGTTGGTATTGACAAATATTTGCGCCACTGCATTGGCATTTTCGATGTCAGATAGCTTAAGCTGCGATCCCGCATTAAAACCGAACCATCCAAACCACAAGATGAAAGTTCCTAAAGTTGCCAAAGGTAAGTTAGCACCAGGTAATGGATTGATTCTTCCATCCGGAGAGTATTTACCCAATCGCGGTCCTAACACCAGTACACCAGCCAGCGCTGCTGCAGCTCCAGCCATATGCACAACACCCGATCCCGCAAAATCTTGGAAGCCAGCCGTTTGTAAGAAACCGCCACCCCATTTCCAATAACCTTCTACAGGGTAAATAAAGCCAGTCAACACCACAGTGAAAGCCAAAAATGCCCATAATTTCATACGTTCTGCGACAGCACCTGACACGATTGACATAGCGGTAGCAACAAAGACCACCTGGAAAAAGAAATCTGAACTGAGAGAATGATCGGCATCACCTGCTAAAATGCTTTCGGCAGTATGTTCTTGTCCCAGGAGGAAAGAGAAGGAAGGAATGATGCCGCCTTCCTCTGAACCATACATGATGGCGTAACCGCACAGTAAATACATGACACAAGCTATTGAGAATAAGGCAATATTTTTTGTCAAAATTTCTGCTGTATTTTTCGAACGCACCATACCCGCTTCTAACATGGCAAAGCCGGCGGCCATCCACATCACGAGAGCACCCGAAATAACAAAATAAAAGGTATCTAGGGCATATTTTACGGACGTAATTTCATTCATTTTTATGTTTCTCCTCAATTGGCGTAGGCGATTAAACCGCAGCTTGCCCTGTTTCACCGGTTCGAATTCGAATCGCTTGCTCTATAGCATAGACAAACAATTTCCCATCACCCACTTTGCCTGTATGTGCTGTTTCTGTTATTGATTCAATGATAGCATCCACTTGATCATCGGCTACCACCGCTTCAATTTTAACTTTTGGGAGGAAATCAACGGCGTACTCTGTGCCTCGATACAGTTCTGTGTGACCTTTTTGTCGACCAAAACCTTTAACTTCTGTGACCGTCATACCATTGACGCCTAAAGCCATTAAAGCTTCTCTCACCTCATCGAGTTTATAAGGTTTAATAATTGCGCTTATAAGTTTCATACTTAGCCTCTCGTCGGATATTGCCTGTTTTCTTCCTTAGCGCAAGCTTTGTGCCATGTCGTTATACAGTTGATTTAATTATTATTATTCTTAGAAGTTTCCATAATACATTCCGCAAGAGAGCTAGTCTGGTGCACTATAAATACACAGTGCACCACAAAAGTGCTAATACAGATAATAGGAGTAATTAATACTTTTGAACTAAAATTATAAAATATAGCTGGATTTAAGAGTTGAATGATGGCCGTCACAAAAGTCGAGCAGTTTTTTGGTTTAAATTTACAAGCTGAGCAATTTTCCGTCGATCACTTTGCAGAAATTGTGGGATTGAAACGTCGTCTCGCAAAAGATCGCATGGTGCAACGGTTAATCGCAGCTAACGGCAGTTCGCATTTAATTGTGAGTATTGTTAAACGACAAATTTTACTCAAGTTAATGAAGGGTTTTTTACGTCACCGATTTTTAAATTATGACGAAAGTTATTACAACAAAGAAGTGAATACAGCGACATCACATGATCGACGTTATGGAGCCGAAGAAAAGCTCTTATGGTTTTGCTTAATCATCGCCACTGGCCGAACTGTCAAACAATTAGAACGCATTCATTTTAAACCGGGTATAGAAGCCTTACGCAGAATGCCCAACATGAACGATTCACTGTTTGAAAAATACTGGGAAATCATGTCTGATGCCACCGGCGAATACATCAGTAAATTCAAAGCAGGAGAAGTTGGGGTCAATCCGGATTTACAAGACACCCCCAAAAAAACACTTTGGGAAAAAATCTTCTCTTAATTCAAATCTATTTTCTCTTTTCATCACAAGAACTCATTTTTTATCACTATACTTACTAAAGGTAGATAAGTCTTAGGTGTTATTTTTTCAATCAGATTTAGAGTAGTCATACCATGAGTAGTATCCATGCGTTGCAATCCAATGTTTATGTGCGACGCCCCCAATTACATGATGAAACCGATTTTTTGGCGATGACTTATGCCAGCCGCATTTTACATTCGCCTTGGGTCAGCCCACCATTAACAAAAAAACAATTTGAGATTTATTTCCATTCTCGTAATCAAACCTCTGAAGATGCCTTTTTTTTATTCCATCAGAATAGCCATCAGTTGATAGGCGTGATCAACTTAAGTCTGATTACACGAGGTTTGTTAGATAATGCTTATTTATCTTACTACGTACATATTGATTACAGTGGTCAAGGGTACATGACCGAAGGTCTGCTACAAGTTATTGATATCGTTTTTAATCATATGCATTTGCATCGACTTGAAGCGAATATTCAACCGCACAATCTCTCTTCAAAAAAGATGGTAAAGCGTTGCGGGTTTCGCTACGAAGGTTTTTCACCGAAGCTGATTAATGTTCAAGGTATATGGCGTGATCACGAACGATGGGCACTACTTAATGATAATTATTAAGCCAAATAACGTAACGGTCTACTGTCAATTAACAAGGAGTTTTTTGTGTTAGAAGAAATTATGCGTATCAAAATTGGCACCAAGCTGATGATTACTCCTGTCGCTTTTTTCCTATTTTTTATTTCATATATGCTGATGTCTTACATAACTGCCCATTCAAATATCAGCAACCTCAATACGATGAGTGATCGTGACTTTTCAGTGTTGCGCTTAACCGACAAATTATTTTTTGATTTTAAATTAATGCGTGATGCCTTTTCTTCCGCATCCTCATCTTTTGACACCGACGATTTAGAACATGCTGAAACCATTAAAACCACACTCACCGCAGATATTGATAAAATTAAAGAAAAAAATCCAGCTCTGCAACCAACATTAAGCGATATAGAAAATAAAATTATCAACTACCACGATATCGCATTTGCGCTTTCTTCTTCGCTAATTAATGGAACTTTTGATATAGAGAGCGATGGTGACAATATTACCGCTATGAACGCCGCTTTCGAAGAAAGTTTAAACACCATTCGTGCACTAATTACAGAAAGAGAAACTTTCTTATCCCAACAAGCCAATAATATCAACGCAAGCCAAAGCCGTTCATTAATCATAGGGACCGTGCTAGGTGTGGTTATTTGTTTGATATTGTTTGCTTTTTCTTTATACATTGCACGCTATGTGGTCAGCCAATTAAATTTTGTTGCCAATTCATTGCAGGCTATAGCCGATGGCGATGGCGATTTAACACAACGCATTCCTCAAAAAACCGATGATGAAATTGGAGTTTTAACCACTCGCTTCAACCGCTTTGTGGAAAAACTGCAAACCGTGATTAAATCGATTATTGAAGATGTTGCTCCTCTTACTCAAATGGGAAAAGATATCAATATAGTGACGCTTAATATGGCACAAACGGTAACGAATCAATTGGATACTTGCCATCAAGTCAATGATACAACCAATGAATTGAGCCAAGAGGTGGACAAATTGGCTGATGAAGCTAATCACGCTGCGGCATCCGCACAAGAAGCTAAGCAAGACTCGAATCATGGCTTAAAAAATATCCGTGATGCCATTGAACACATCCAGTCTTTAGCCAGTGAGGTAGAGTCAACGTCACATGTGATTGGTAATCTTGAAAACATTAGTAAAAATATGAGCGCTGTGGTTGATGTTATTCGCGGCATTGCAGAACAAACCAATTTACTCGCACTCAATGCAGCAATAGAAGCAGCACGAGCAGGCGAGCAAGGTCGAGGCTTTGCTGTAGTCGCTGATGAAGTGAGAAATCTTGCTTCGAAAACACAAGAATCGACCGAAGAAATTCGAGCCATGATTGATCAATTGCAAGTGGCAGCCAGAGAAGCCGTTAGTGTCATGGGTAAAGGTAACGATAATGCGCAATCCACAAAAGATGAAATTATAGAAGTTGGAGAAACCTTTGAAGGCCTTAGTCAAGTGATTTCTCGTATTTCAGAAACCAATACGTCCATCTCTGAAGCACTCAAAAACCAAAAATTCTTTGCCGATGAAGTTGTTAATAAAATTCAATTTATTAGTGATAAAACCTCTGACACTGCTGCTGTTTCTGATAGGCTCAAAGCCATGAGTGATGACTTAGCCAACTTTGTTAATCGACTCGATGCAACAACCGATCAGTTTCATGTTTAAAATTTTACCTTTCTGCATCGCCATAACCCTCTGATATTGAGTTCGATCCGGCATTTTGCTTCACGATTACAGAATAATGAGGCTTTCATACGAAAAATTTATTGGCATCCTGCGCATTTAAGGCCATCATAAATAAGAATTTTATGGGGAGAATGGCATGCAAGATGACGCTTGGAACCATCTATACGAACAATCTTTAGAAGCTTTAAAACAATCAAAAGCCCTTTGGTCGGTCTTAGAACATAAAGAATTAACATCCCAAGCAGTAAAACTCTGTCAATGTAGCCCATTTGCATTGCATCTATTAACGCAATCGACTGATTGGCTACTCCCTCTCATTGAAAACGACATCATCGATTGCAATAACCGTCAATCTTGGGTCGAAGAAACACTCCCATTACATACGCTTCATAAGATAACCGATGAAGCAAACTTGCATCAAGCCTTACGAAAGCTTCGCCAAATGAGCCTTTTCATGATCATGTGGAGAGAAACTCTCGGCCAAGCGACACTCGAAGAAACCATTCAACACCTCTCTCACCTCGCCGATCACTGCTTGCAAGCCGCTTATCAATGGCATTATCAACAACTGAGCCAGCAGTTAGGCCAACCCATTCATCCCGAGACACAGCAACCCGTTACTCTGTTGATTCTTGGTATGGGAAAACTCGGTGGTAATGAACTCAACTTCTCTTCAGATATCGATTTGATTTTTTTCTATGATGCACCCAGTTTTGCGACACTAAAAAATGGACGTCTTAACAACGAACAGTTTTTTACACGCTTAGGTCAAAAAATTATAACGGCCATCGACAAACGTACGGCTGATGGTTTTGTTTTTCGTGTCGATATGCGATTAAGGCCCTATGGCGACAGTGGTCCTTTAGTGATGAGTTTGGAAGCGGCAGAAGAATATTATCAAAACCAAGGGCGCGAATGGGAACGCTATGCCATGCTAAAAAGCCGAGTTATTACCGGCACACCCCAAGAAAAGCAGGTTTTTTATCAACTCATCAAACCCTTTATTTATCGCCGCTATATTGATTTTGGTGTTTTAGAATCTTTACGCCAAATGAAATTTTTAATTCGCAAAGAAGCTTTAAGAAAAAACCTGGATACCAACATTAAGCTAGGCTCTGGTGGCATTCGGGAAATTGAATTTATCTGCCAATCGTTACAACTGATACAAGGTGGACGTAATAATCAATTACAGACACAGAGCCTCTATCAAGCTTATGCTGAAATTTTAATACAACAACTGCTACCCGAACATGATATTCAGCAACTGCTCGCCGCTTACGAATATCTCAGGCGCTTGGAACACGCATTACAGTTGATTCGTGATGAACAGACACAAACCTTGCCCTCAGACGAATTGGATCAATACCGTGTGGCTCATCTTATGCGTTTATCGGATTATGATGCCTGTTTAAAAGAATTGGACCAACACCGCACAAAGGTTCAGCAATTGTTTTCTACGCTGATAGAAGAAGAAACTCATGAGGAAGATCCCGACATATCACCCTTGAAAGAAGTTTGGCACCAAGTTTTATTGGAATCAGACGCCGTTGATGAATTACGCAAGCTGGGTTTCGACGATGCCTCGCAAGCCCTTAATCATTTATATCAATTTCGCCATTCCGCAAAATTAAAAACCTTAGGTGAACAAGGAAGAAAACGTTTATCGCGATTAATACCCGTATTACTCTTTCAAATAAAAAACACAGACAACCCTGATATCACCCTAAAAAGAATCATTCATTTATTACAAGCGATTAGTGGGCGCACAGCATATTTAGCCTTATTAGATGAAAATCCACAAGCGGTGTTGCGGCTCATTCACTTGTGCTCACAAAGCGCGTGGATCAGTGCCCAACTGGCTCAATACCCGATTCTTTTGGATGAGACGCTCGATCATCGCATTGATATGCATCCATTTAATCGAGAAACTCTCGAAGATGAAATCCAACAAGCTTTGGTGCGCTTACCCATTGATGATATCGAAAGTCAAATGGATGCCTTACGTCAAATCCAACGCAGTATTTATTTGCGGGTAGCAAGCGCGGAAATTTCAAACAGTATTGACACAGTGCGCGTTGCTGATCACCTAACTGATTTGGCAGAAATTTTATTAGAAAAAGTCACTCGTATCGCCTGGCATGAATTAACCCAAAAATACGGTCAACCGCAAAATAAAAATGGCTTAGCCCATCTGGAAGAGGTATTTGCCATTATCGGTTATGGCAAATTAGGAAGCTATGAAATGGGTTATGGCTCGGATGTCGATATCGTTTTTTTGCATCAATTAGACAATCAATTTACCACAACCGGACCGAAAGTCTTATCCAGTTCACAATTCATTTTAAAACTAGGTCAACGAATTATGTACCTGATGGGTTTAAGAACCCGTTTAGGCCGTTTATACGAAGTGGATACACGTCTAAGACCTTCAGGCAATTCAGGATTGTTGGTTTCACAGTTTGATGCCTATCGGGACTATCAAGTGAATGAGGCTTGGAACTGGGAGCATCAAGCTTTAACACGTGCGCGGTGCGTTTTTGGCGATAAACATTTAAAGGAAAGCTTTAATCAAATAAAGAAAACGACATTAATGGAATCTGTCAATCGAGAAAAGCTCGCTGAAAATATTGTTAATATGCGTACCAAAATGCGTGCGAATGTCGACAAAAGTGATTCGGTTTTTTGGGATCCCAAACAAGGGCAAGGAGGGCTGGTTGATATTGAATTTTTAATGCAGTATTGGGTGTTAAAGTATTGCCAAGAATACCCGCAAATACTCGAAGAAACCTCTAATAGGCACTGGCTAAAACAGCTATACCAATATCAACGCATTGATGATGGCTCCTTTGCCAGTATTGAATCTTCCTCATTAAGCTATCGACAATATTTAAATCACTGTCAGCTTCAAGAAAAATCGGCTTTAGCCATACAATCGCAATTTATGCCCTTTCGCCAAGTCATTATGGCGCTGTGGGAATATCATTTTTCTGGTGAATAAAAAAAGGGCTGCAACAGCAGCCCGACAGAACCTTTAAAATCAAATCATTTAAAAATTCATGGTAAAAGAAAGGCTAGCGCCTACACCTTCAGTGATAGTTTGTGCCACTTCATCGCCTTGCTTGATTTCAATTTCTTGATCCAACAAGTTGTTAACTTTTAGCTTTAATGAGGCATTCTCAGTAAAGTAGTAGTTACCAATGAAATCTAATGAGTGGAAAGGCTGCTCTATCTTATCAGGGCGTCCTAAAGTACCGACCTCAAAAATACGATCGCCATTAACGTTGTAGGCCAAAGTGAAATCTGAGCTACCATTGGGTGCATCAAAGCCTAGTACCGCATTAACCACATAATCCGATTGACCTTGTAATGCACGATCTTTCGAAGTCAGTGTTGTGCTATCGCTATCATTTAAAGTCACTTCTGAATCAATAAACGCGACATTACTACGTACAAAGAAATTTTGAAAAACACTCCCTAAAAAGAAAAGATCTTTGGTGATTTCAAACTCTAAACCCAGATTTTCAGCCGAGTCTGCGTTTGAGAAAGAACGACGACTTTCGGTACCCGCTTCTATAATGGCTTCGATAGGTTGGTCAAACTCTTTATAGAATACAGCGACAGAGATTAACTCTTCACTAGAAGTATAGTATTCCCAACGGATATCTAAGTTTTGGATATTGGTGGAAACCAACTCTGAATTACCCACCGTTTCTCTATCCGTTAATGGGTCCGTAAACGGTGCTTCCGACAACTCCCGGAAATCAGGACGTGATAAGGTTTCCGAGTAACCAAAGCGCAATTGCATGTCATCATTTAAGAAATACGTTACTGCAAACACAGGCAACCAATCTTGTGTATCATTTTCAGCAACAACCGGTTCCAGATCCGGATTAAACAACGCAAAAGTATTAACACGTTGGTAAGAATCTTCGTAACGGGCGCCACCTGAAAAACGTAAAGATTGACCGGCAGAAATATCATAACTTAAGTAATAAGCATCAATATCATGCTCAGCGGTATAGTTATCCGTAGGACGCGTTGAATCTTCTAATTCATACAAATCACTATTGATGTTTTCTGCGCTTAAAATATCTTCTAGCGATTCGAATTGACTCACAACTGGATCCGATGTGGAACTGTTATAAGAGAAACGCAATACTTCAGACTCTCTTTCTCTTTCTACAATTTTGCTGCCCACTTTGAGGGTCATATCCACATCGCTGGCAAGAGCAAATGGCATAGCAAAATCAACACCATAATCAAGAGTCTCATCATCTAGCGTGCTGAAGTTTCGGAAGTTACTATCAGCTCGGTCAGAGAATTTAAATTGTCCATCGGAAGGATCAAGGAAAAAGTCATAGGATCTTTCATCAGGCGCATCACGCTCTGCTTTGGATAAGCTCATATTCCAAGAAGCTTCCAATTCATTCAACGACTCAAAATAGTGAGTACCTTGAAGTTGCTGAGTAAATAATTCGCGCTGCTCAAACAAGAGGTGCGTGCTTCTTACAGCCGTATCTTCATCCGAGCTAGTGCCGTTTGACTGTTCTGCCGTATCCGACGTATCACGTATAAAAATCGTGTTGCTTTCCAAACGCGTGCCTTCATATTGCAGACCTAAACTCACAAAGCTGTTCAGCTTGATGCGGTTTTCCGTTGAAGAAAGGTTAGAAATATCGCCTGCCTGCAGACCCGTATTATCAATTTTGAAATCAACCGTGCGTGAATCTTGATTAGACCATTCATTCTCATAATTCACACTGGTGCTATAACCTAATACCAAGCCATTATCTAATTTGTAACGGTCGCCAATAGCACCTTCGATACTAAAGTCTGGGTCAATGCTGGTGGATTCCACGTCATAAGTATTGTAGAAAGATCGACCAAAGGCTTCGATTTGCTGTTGTGAAAAACCATCCGTAAAAGCAATGGTGTTTTCTTTGATTTGACGGCCTGAATCTAACGCCGCTTGAATGTTCGAAGGTAAGCCACGTGTTCCATCATCTACACCTGCCCAATCCAGATCACCACCGTCGTAGGTTAAACCATCATCACTATTTTCACTGTTAGTCCCTGTGCCCACTTCAAATTTAGCAAAAAAGCCTTGTGGGATCGTTTGCGTGCGTAAATCGATACCGCCACCACCAAATTCACCAGGCATTTCTGGCGAGTATGATTTTTGTACGCTGATGCTGTCGACAACACTGGTAGGGAATAAATCGAGTGGTACAACACGACGGGTTGGATCAGGACTCGGCAGATTCGCGCCATTGGTGAAAACACTCGAATAACGCTCTCCTAATCCACGCACATAGATAAACTTACCGTCCACCAAAGTCAAACCAGTCACACGTTTAAGGGCTGCCGCAGCACTGCTATCGCCTGTTCGGCTCATTTGCTCAGAACCTAAAATATCAGCGATGTAAGCATGTTCGCGTTTTTCCGCGATGCTAGCTGCCGCACTGCCTTTAAGACGCGCTTGGCCGCGGACCTCAATCACTTCTGAAGAGTCACTTTGTTCATCTTCAGCTCTTACCGTCGTTGTCGTTACGGCACCGGCAACAATCATTGTTACTAGTGACGAGTATAGTGAAAAATTTCTTTTCATAATTGCACCCTACGCTTTATCGATGTGAACCCTAAACCTATTTGTAATCAATAAACTTACTCAAAATGACTCACTAACTGCTGTGCCATTAAACTGAAAGGCATAGACGCATAAGCGTTGAATCCGCCATCAAGCCAATAAGAGTAAATCTACTGGTTGGATAAACAATGAATGGTGTTTTGAGAAGAGTGGCGGCAACACAGACCACCACTCTCGTCATACCCTTGAATTAAGGATGGTGAAAACTAAAGACCAATGGTCCAGCCTTCAGTCCAGTCATCACCTTCTGCAACAGCACCGATATAATCCACATCGTCGAAGAAATCGTCACCCGATAAATCAGCAGAAACCGCAGCTGCTGAAGTGGCTGCATAGATATATTCAACCAGTTCTGGCGCAATCACTTGATTTTCAGTTTGGCCGTTAAACCAGTCGCTAACTAACCAAGGATCATTGAACTCGTCGGCTTCACCCGCATTTTCAGTTTCTCCGTCCTTGAACTCAACAGAATCAGGACAAGAAACCATCGAGTTAACCATGGTTAAGTTGTTAGCAGCAATAACGCCAGGTATGTCAGCACCCGCATTAGCGAAAGTCGCTGGATTATCGATATCAATACACGCATCACCGAAACCTTCAACAATAGTGTTGTAGATGTTGGCACCCGTGCCTTCTCTTAAAAGAATACCGACATCAGCATTAGCACTACCGATGAGCGTCATGTTGGCCAGTTGAGGTTGTGCACGTGGTAAAGAGTCATTAGCACTGCCGTTGTTATCCGCTTCGATACCTTGATCGCCCGCGTCATCCGCTTGTCTCACCAAGACATACTGTGCTTTACCTTTCCAACCCAGTGTCCAATCTAAGCTATCATCACGAATGCCAGTAAGAACGACGTATTTAGCGTTAACCGTACCACCAAAGAACTCAACACCATCGTCTGCATTGTTGTGTACTTGGATATATTCTACGGTTGTACCGCTACCGACACCTTGGAAAGCAATACCGTTTAACTCGTTGTCAGGTGAAATTTCAAAACCGGCATAACGAAGTTGCACATAACGTAAAACACCGCTGTCGTCTTCTGCGTCATCGCCACCGTAAGTGCCTGTGGAGCCTTCACCTTCAGCTTCGCACACTTCACCAGCAAGACAGCCATTGATAGGCGCGTTACCGTTGATGATTAAGCCACCCCATTCGCCGCGCGTTGTGTCGCCAGCATCACCCGCCACATCACTCGCTGATGTCATGATAATCGGTTGATCCGCTGTGCCTTCAGCAAAAATTTGTGAACCTCGGTTGATCACCAAGAAGTCACGACCTTCACGACCGTAGATACGTGTACCCGCTTCGATTTTCAACTCGGTTGAAAGCGTGTTATCACCACCAATGAATACACCACCCACAAGTACCCAGTCGATGTCGTTAGTCAAAGTCAAGTCTTGGGTATAGTTACCTAATAATTGACAAGTCGTTTTGCCCACAGCATTCGTTGCAATTTCATTTAAAACGGTACCTGCTGGGCAATCTGTGCTCACCGCTTCTTCAGCATGCAAGCCAAATGTCCAACCTCGTGTCCAATCATCATCTTCATCATTGCTAGCAAATGCGCCGATATAGGCCGTTTCTTCAATAAAGCCATCAGCAATGGGAGTATTTTGGAAAGCTTTTAAGCCTTCTTCATCAATACCTTCAGGCGGGAAAGCTAAGCTATTAGGAACAGAAATAAAGTCAATAAGTTGCGCAGAAGCCACTTGGTTATAGCGGTGTGCACCAAACCAGTCACTGACTAACCATGGATCATTCACCGTATCAGGCGCATCACCTTCTATTTCCGAATCTTTGATAGAAACATCTTCACCACCAGCAACACACTGGATTAAAGAGTTTTCCATAATGAGCTGGCTATCCGATAAATCGAATCTCGCGCCCTCTTCTCCAGCCAGGCTGAGAACATCAGCAGGAATAGGCGCGCCTGCTAAATTGAAAGTCGCCGCATTATCGATATCGATACAGGCCTCACCAAAACCACTCACAATCGTGTTGTAAATAGTAGCTGCAGTCCCTTCACGTAATAAGATACCCACATCCGTATTCACATTACCGATGATAGTCATGTTGGACAATGTTGGATGTGAACGTGGTTCTGCATCGTTAGCATCGCCATTATTATCGGCTTCAATACCTTGGTCGCCCGCGTCTTCTGCTTGCTTGATCAAAACGTATTGAACTTTACCTTGCCAGCCTAAAGTCCAATCCAAGCTATCGTCTTCGTTGCCAGTTAATACCAAGTATTTGGCGTTAACCGTACCACCAAAGAATTCAACACCATCGTCGTCATTGTTGTGTACTTGAATGTACTCAACCGTTGTACCACTACCCACACCTTGGAAAGCAATACCGTTTAATTCATTTTTCTCAGTAATTTCAAAACCCGCGTACTTCACTTGAAGATAACGTAATGTACCACTGTTATCCGCAACATCATTACCGCCGTATTTTCCCGTGCCGCCTTCACCTTCTGCTTCACAAAGTGTTTCGTCAGCATTACAACCATTAATCGGTGCTTTACCATTAATGATTAAACCGCCCCACTCACCACGATCATTCTCTTCAGCTTCTCCTTCAAGATCAGCGATAGACGTCATAACAATGGGTTCAGATCGTGTGCCAGCAGCTTCAATTTTTGCACCACGATTAATCACCAGGAAATCGTTACCTGATTCACCAGCCAGCATAGTACCAGGTTCAATAGTGAGCGTTACTTCTTGTTCACTACCATCTTCGCCGACAAAAACGCCGCCACTCAGAATCCAATAGGTATCTGAAGTCAGTGTTACATTCTCAGTAATTGTGCCAGAAATTTTACATAGCGAAGTGCCATCAAGAACACGTACTGGCTCTCCGAAATCACACTCAGCTTGTTCAACGACAACCGGTGTTGTTGTAGTCAAAGGACCTTCGATAGCCGCACCTGGGCTAGTATTATCGTCTGCACAACCAGCCAACAAGGCAATCATTCCTGTGGATGAGAGCGCTAACAAATTACGATTGAGAAACATATTTCCCCCAAATAAAGTAGCAATAGCGTTTTTTCTGAACAAAGAAACGAGTTAGAAGATTTTCCATTCAAATGCGTTATGAAAAGCTCGATTGTTAATACTTTTCAGGGGGCCATGTTGCAGGGGGAAGATGACAAAATATTGAATGCCTTATTACATTTTTATTTCAATCCATTGTTAAACCCTTAACGAACACCAAAAATACATACGCCAAAAGTATGAATTTATTGCAATCCAATGACAGGAGCGTGAAAAATTGAGGTTAAATTGTAAAATCCTTTCTACATTTTTTTAGCCGTTATCCTTTCAAAAAAGCTGAGAAAAATCTGAATAGCAAACGATTAATATCGGTTCTGAAGACACTCACAACAAAGTAAAAATTTGCATTTTTTCACTTTTAAGTGTCACTCAACAGCAATGATAAAAATAATTTGATTTTTTTTTGACGAGTTTTCGAATTTTTAACGCTTATGTCATTGAGCGGCACAGAAAGTGACTGTGCCAACATTGATCACCATAAATATATAGGTATGAAAAATGAAATCATTGACAAAGCTATTAACGCTTAGCTTCTTCTTGTTAAGTGGCGTACAAGTGGCAAGTGCGAATCATGGAAACTCAAAGTTTTGGATACAAAATAGCACTTCCGATCATTTAAAGATCGAAATTTACGTTAATAATGAGCTTTTAAAAACGCTCTATAAAGATCCCAACTCGGGTTATACACGCCGCGAGGCTGCCAATGGCGACGAAGGTGGCTATGATCATGATTATGGTTTTAGTTCATTTATAAAGTCTGGAAAAAATGAAACCCATGAATTTCTATTTAGAGTTTACTCGATAGGAGGCGGTTTCGAAAACTTACAATCTATTTATTACATTGATCACAAATACCGTCGTAGCAGTGATGGCAAACGTATATTTTGCAATCGCAAAGATACTTCGCTCTTTGGTAACTTCGCACTAACAGCGCTGACTGTAGACAGCTATGAGTGTAACATGCACTTAAACTATGAACGTTAAGTTGTAAAGTTTTAGGCAAGCCATTCTTTTATTGAGGATAGCTTGCCGCCTCTGGATGTATCCACCGAAAAGTTATGGTGGATCATAGACGTAGTGGACTTGTCCCTAAATCTCGTCCCATTTTGTATGTGACAGATTGTCAATTAAGCCACCTTTTGCAATGAGTAAATAAATACATCATGGCAACTCGACTATTTCATGTGCTTTTTAAACCAATGAGCAATTTCGTCTATAGCACTTTGATGTTGGAGTAAATAATGATTTTTATTTTTATAAATAATCAACTCGTGAGGAATATCATACTCCTCGAGCTTTTCCTGTAAGTTTATAGGCATTTTGTACGCTAACGCGTTTATCTTCGGAACCGTGTAAAATCAGAATCGGTGTATGCTTGGGAAGTTGATCTGCCCAATAATACACCGAGCGATTTTTTAAGCTTGAGAGCTTTTTGTTTTGATAATCAGGAATACGTTTTTTGTATACCCTTTCCATTGCAGGACGAAAATCCAGCTCTGAAATCAGGTCCGTACATGCTGCTATCGTTGCGACTGCATTGATATCGTCTCGCTGTTTAAGCGTCATGTAAGTCATCATGCCGCCTCGGCTGACACCATAGACAAAAATATTGTCTTTATCCACTTCTGGCATTTGCTTTGCGAGATCGAGCAGCTTGATAACATCCCCAACATCCGCCCCGCCAAACTCATCAAAACCTTCCCGCTTTTTACTATGCCCTCTATATTGGCTTGCCATTACCATAAATCCCTGTTCTGTATAAGGGAAAGCATAGTTGAAAAGACTTGAAAATTTATTCGCCCCAAATGCTCCATTGCCTCCACGATTATATATAATGAGTGGCAACTTACCCTTGGCTTGTTTCGGTTTTACCATAACACCAACAATGTTTAACCCATCATTAGGATATGAAATATAGTGACAATCGTTTTCATTCTTTGCTTTATTAAACGTTTCGCGACTAATAATACCACCTTTTCTTTTCTCTCCATCAACAGTTTTGGAATGAATAAACGAACTAAAGTCGTCATAGAATGAAAAATTCCCAGAAAAACAGTTTTTCATTGTCTGAATTGCTGGCTTATTAAATTCTTTTTCAGGATCTGTTTGCGTAAACGCACAACTCGACATTAACGTTAATAAAGAAATTAAAATAAATCGCATAGGCTTCTCTTAATTTTTAATGGTTTTTGCAAAAGAGTTTTATCATTAAAAAAATCAATAACCCTTTCAATTCATTTCTAAGTTTATCAAAATTAAATTACAGGCAAACGACTATTATCAACACACCAATGATGATCTTCAATTAGATCTTCCATTTTTGTATAAAACAATCTAACAGGTTCAAATGAACCAGAGTCCGGATCTTTGATCAGGTGAGTTCTAGATTGAAAAATTAAAAGGATTATTGCTATGTGTTTGGTCAAAGAGGGTAATATCACCCTATTTTGTATTTTCTGCATTTTTTGCTTTGGCACTGAGCCATCCAATGCCAAAGCATTTACTCACGATCTCTTAGTACAATTACACAATGTAAATCAAGTGCCCGGCATGCCCTTGGCGGTAGTCAAAAATCAAAAGCTCATTTGGTCAGATCAAGTGGGCTATGCTGATCTGAAGGCATTAAAGGCCGTGAATGAAAATACCAAGTTTCGTCTAGCCAGTGTATCTAAATTCGTAACCACTGCAATGATAGCGCGCTTGGTTGACCAAAATAATTCTATCTAGTCACTCCTATAAGGCTATATATTGGAAAATTTTCTGGTCAAAGTATAAGCATTTCCATAAACGGAAAAAAACATCATTTTCAAAAATCAAATCATTAGCGTTTGATTCATAGTTGCAAAGATTGATTGCTTTATTGAAAAACTTCACGGCACAGGCGATAACAGAAGACACAACCACCATACCTCACAACCTAGTCTATTACATAGATTATCGACGCATAGCACGAGGCCTAGAAATTAACGGTGACATATTCTCATTCGAAGCAACCGGGGCAGCATGCATATATTTTGGAATCACTGATCGTTAAAAGATTAACTTTTTTCACAAGATGTTTTGGTAATTACCAAGCACTTGACAGATTAGTGAACACTAAATTATCATGTGTTCGCTTTTGTTAAATAAGCAACTTAATTATTGATTTAAAAGAAAAATATAATTAGGTTTAATTGTTGCGTATAGCACCTTTGTATTATTCAGATTTTTGAGTGCTGCGGTTTCAACTGACAAACCCAAGAGCATGGAATGTGACCTGTGCGAAATCAATAAAAATGATGGGATGACTTGCATAGGTTGCACAATCCAATTCTAATTGGATTTGATTATTGCTTATAGCCAGAATAAAACACTGGATTCATTGTTACAGCGATTGGAGAAATCATCATGAAAGCTGTTTTTTTAGGGAGCGCAGCTATTGCGCTAGTGGGTGTATATTGGTTTATCTCTCAGGGTGAAACCGAAATGCCTATAGAAGACACAGAGTTTGAACAAGCCTATGTTTCTCCTGATAATCCAATGACAGGCAATAACGAACAGCAGGCTGCTTCTATTCAATCTCCCAGTGAAACCGCATCATCACAAATAGCGGATAATGAGGCGCTAAAGGCAGTCATGGATGATGCTCAAAAACTCGCAAATAATCAAACTTCTCAAGAAGAAGACTATGAAGACTATATAGACCCACTTCAGAAATTTGATATTGAGCAAAAAAGCTTCATTCAAGGTGACGCTATCAAAGTACGTTCTGTTGTTGAGTTGCTTAGAGAAGATACAAACTCAGTCATGGATAGTTTGGCTAATAAATCCTATAACGATCACAACATTATGGATAAAAGAAATAACTTCGAAAATTATTTCAACACAATTGAACAAAATACCGATATGCCTGTTGGCCTAAACCGCGTTGAATGCGGGGAAAGTCTCTGCGTTGCGGCTTTCAATGCTGAAGATGATAAAAGCTGGTCATCATATTATGAAACTATCAAATCATCAGGGCAAGAATCCATGTTTGCTTTGACGAATTTGCAAGATTCAAACAAGCCCAACCAACGGCTTTTAATGTTTTCAACAAACTCTGACATTAAAGGGTTAAATCCACTACCGTAAAAAAACCAAGGAAAAGAAAATGCAAAAATAATAAAGCGCTTTTGAGTGCATTGTGTGTTTTGGACTTGTCCCGATTTATCGTACAGGACCAAAACAATAGAGGATACTCTCAGCCAGCGTGACAAGAACCGCACTGACTGGGCCGCAACATTATAGAAACCTCTACGATACATACCGATGAGAGGAAAGTGGAAAAGAAACGAACTGTTATGGCTATGCCTCTGGTTCGTCAATCGAACCAACAATACCACCAACTTTTTCCTCTGTTTTCTCTTCTTCTATCCATACGCGAACAGCATTATTAAAAAGATAATACTTGCCGATATACGTCTTTCCAGGTTCGGCAACAAACCACAAATCAAAATGCCGGTCATAAAAATGGTGATGTCGGTAAGTTAGTCGAGCAGTATGCTTTCCTGGCAGCAAATGTATTTCATTAACATAGTCTAACCCTCTACCTATTGGCATGCCTAAAATCTTTTCATTCTTTTCGTCCATTGTTGGCTTTCCATCTACACTAACAATATCTAATCCTTATTAGGACACCCTACGACAGATAAGGATGAGATGAGGGCTAAAAAGAGAGAATTAACTCCGCGGAGGAATCACTTATCACCAACGCATAACTTTTGTTCTAAAATACATGCATTCCGACATACCTACAACAGCGATTATTATCCCAAAACCAGCTAAGACTGAATGAGAAAAATGAAGCCACATTCCTAAATTTACTTGGGCCAAAAAAATCAAAACATCAGACCAAGTAACCACTCCTATATTTCGTTTCTTTGCTAAGTACAACCTAAGAAAAACCCATCTTGCAATTGATAAAATTACAAACAAAACTAACTGTATCATTTGTCCTCCGGTAAAATGCCTTGAGAAGCACTCCAAATTTGATAAGAATCATTTACTGTTGCTGGAAGAGGAGCTGCCTTTATTGCAGGCACTCTTCTCGACCCTTCTAAAATAAGTGGAACGCTAAAATCGCTGAAAGATAATTTTGTAGTGTTCTGGAAAGTTGGCTGGAGCAATAACGCAGCCCCCAAAGCAATATCTGTTGCATAAAACAAGCTTCTTCCATATTGAGAGTCAACACCTAACAGCTCAGCAGCGCCTTCATAAGCTTGACGAGTAATGTTGTAATCATTACTACCACCATAAATCAATGCCGACAGATCCCCAATGCCACCTAAATAATTTCCTGTGCCATGTGCGATCAATGCTCCACGGAAAGAATTACCCACCGGCAATACTTTAGCACCAAAGCCGACTGACCCGCGCCACCAAGAATGCTAAGTTCTGCGATTATCGCTGACCCAATTCTGTCACGAACAACCCCTCTCATAACATCTTCCGCAAACCAACCAGCAAATAATTTAGTCTTATCCCATAGAGTCATTTGGCTATAAGGCTTACTAAATTCACTGTTTGTCAGTTGGCTAACAGACTGTTGAATACCATTAGCGATAATTTGAGTCGGTGCTGATAAGGGTCGCCCTTCCAAAGAAAAAGGCAGATTATCTAACGGATATTTATTACTAAACGTATCATCGTTTAATACATAAACATCTGAAACAAATTGAGCAGCAGCATCTTGCTGACGTTGAACACGCTGGACCTCTTGTTGAAGCCGTAATGAATCCTCAACACTTAAACCGGTGGAATCTAAAACACCACCGCTAGAGCCTAAACTCGCATCCGCAAACAAGGGTGCTGGCCGATAATTCGGGTCGTATTTTTCCGCTAATGCTTCATCATTCAGAATAAATACATCCGCACGTTGTTGCGCTTGTTCATCGGTGAAGGTGGGACGACTTAATCCCTGTACGATGCCATTCCCTAAACTCTGCCCGACGGAGGCGGCGGCGATGTGGCTCCAGTCTTGGTCTTCACCGCCGAACAATCGGGTGAGCGTGGCGCTCATGGCATTGTTTGTGAGAATAATGCCATTCGACGTGCATCCTACGTCACGTGCGCGTAAGTCATTGATTTCGAATTGGCTTTTCAGGAGCGGTAGAGACATCTTTCGAGTATAAAAATTTTTTGCCCTAGACGCACTTTTTTTCTTGGGAAAATCAACATTCCTAGAAGCGCTTTTTTTATTCGAAGATTGAACAAGTTACACAACTGTCAAAAATCAACTTTGACTGTCTCTCAAATGAGAGACATAATAACCAAGATACTTTCAACCGGAGTGAATCTCATGGCGCAATCATCCATGTTACACGTTCGCGTGGACGACCAGTTAAAAGCCGAAGCTACCGCTACGTTGGCAAATGTTGGACTAACGGTTTCTGATGCTGTGCGTATTTTATTAACACGCATCACCCAAGAGGGCGGGCTACCTGCAGGATTAACCACCAGCCCCGAAGCTTATGACACTTGGTTTCGCGCCAAAGTAAAAGAAGCCTTAGCAACCCCTAATGAATCCATCTCTCATCAACAAATGATGGATGAACTTCAAGCAGTCATTGATAGGAAGCGTTGTGACTGAAATTGTTTGGCATCGCTTGGCCAGAGCGGATTTACTGGCCATTGTTACTTATATTGCAGAAGAAAACCCAGATGCTGCTCAACGCATTAAAGACAATATCGAATCAAAAGTTCAGCATTTGTTACAATTTCCTCATTTAGGCCCAAAAGGCCGAGTAGAGGGCACCCGCGAATTTGTGGTATCTACCAACTACATTTTGGTTTACCAAGACCTACCTGAGACTATTCGTATTTTGCGGGTTTTACACGCCGCTCAGCAATGGCCGAATCACGATGAAACCTCCATGTTAATCACAGATAAAAATACTCATTAAATAAACAAGCCGCTAAAGGGATAAGGTTAACTGTCGTCGATTTCTTCGTCAGATTCTAAGTACAAGGCGTGATACAAATCTTCAGCGGTAGGCGGCTCTGACTCATCACTTGGTTGAGCTTCTTGACGAGATTTCGCAGGATGAATTAAGCGATGCACTTCTTGCAGTTTTTTTATCGAAACGTGCGTGTAAATTTCCGTCGAACTTAAATCTTCGTGACCGAGCATCGCTTGCACATACCTAACATCCGCCCCATTTTCTAACATCAAAGTCGCCATCGTGTGGCGGAACAAGTGACAGCTGCCTTTCTTCTTGACCGGTGAAGCATGAATATAACGCCCCACCAAATAACTCAATTGCCTTGAACTGAGTGGATTACCAAAGCGATTTAAAAATAAAGCCTGTTCGCTGTGTTCACACACTAAATCGTTTCTCACACCTTCAACATAACGACTGACCCAATTTAACACTCTTTGGCCAATCGGAATGATTCGGTCTTTCTGCCCCTTACCCTGCTGAATCCGCAAACTTTGCCGGTCCCAATCAATATCGTAGAGAGATAAGTTAATGGTTTCTAAGCGACGAATGCCAGTACTGTAAAGCACTTCAAGAATCGTTCTATCTCGCAAGCCCAGCGGCTCGTCAATGTTGGGCATGGATAAAATCAATTCCGCTTCTCTTGCGCTAAGGACTTGCGGCAAGCGCTTTTCGACTTTCGGAAGCTCCAGCTCACTCGCCGGATTCGACGGCAAATAATTTTGACGCGTTAACCAACGAAACCACACACGGACCACGATAAGGCGATTACTTTGGCTGCGGAACGACAAGGGCGAGCCGTTCTTTTGCCGGTAATAAAATAAATACCGTTGATACCGCTCTAGGATTAACTTGGTGATTTCCGTGGGCCGATGCAGTCCCCGCTGACCAGCCCATTCCATGAAACTGAGGAGATGAAATTTACGATTGTTGAGTGTACTCGGCGTGTAATTCTTGATGGCCATCGCTTCTAAGTAGGCTTCCATCAAACTTAACATGCCGAGCTTATCATTCGTCCGGCGAATGTGCGGATATAAGGAAATATCAATAGAAGTCGGTTTCATCTTTGACACTCCCTACGATGCTACCACCTTTTTTCTCTAGTAGTGCGTTTTTCATAACTTTCGGGAGAAATTGCGTTTCGTACTTCTATTACAGCATATTTCGCGTTTTCTTCGGGTGTACTTGGGGCGTTTTGGTGGGGTATTCAGGGGGTCTAACTTTGAAAAGCTCTCGTCCAAGTCAGGAATCAAACCGGCTTTTTGCGCTTGATACAGGGACTCAATATCGATTAAACCCATCATAAAGCGTCCATCTTGCTCAGGCTCACCGTTGTAGAGAAGTTCGTATTCGTAACTTTGACCACGCTTGCCTTGGTGAACCAATAAATATTCCATTTCCACCAAACGTTGTGTGTGGCGTTTGACTTGTGGGTCACTCCAGTGCGTAAAGGCACGAATCGCTTTGCGGCTAAAACGATAATCCCGCTGAGCGATACCGAGATTAGCACAGGCTGATTCAACGAGTCGAGTGATATGATTTAAAAGTTTTCGCGTTTGCGGCGGCAGTTCATCCAAACTATGTCCTAACACTTCGTTAGCCAGCTGATTAGCAATACCTATATCGTCGATAGTTGCCTCAATGTATTCGATGATTTCACCGTTGACATCCAGTTGCTTTATGTCGCGTTGATATTGATGCAAAAACGTAATGCTATCAATCAAGGATAAATATTTTTCGTGGTCTCGGCGCGTTCGGGTACGGTCGGAAAGGAACGTTAAATGCTCGGCATACGGATTCACCACCGCTAAAGGTCTTAACAAACGTTGTGCATTCTGATGCAACGCTAAAAGCTGATGCTTTTCCGTTTTTGTTTGTAACCCTGAAGCTAACCGCTTTTTACGTTGCTGGTTGTGAATCGCTTCCGTTTGTTCTCGGGATTCGTCGACCGACAACACCAAACAACGATTCATCAATTCTTCATCGATATCAATGGCTGTCGTCGTCGAGAACAACATCACCGGACCTTCAACCCGATATTCTTGAGTTTCTAAATTGCCGGTG
>JBCCZV010000027.1:0-40637 GCA_039187085.1 Pseudomonadota bacterium | reverse complement strand
TATTGCACTTTTAACGCTACGCTCTGCGATTGAAAAAGAACAAATTCCTGTAGGGATTGGTATGTGGTGGGTACATATTGTGGTGTTAGCATCAGTTCTTCACTCTTCCACTTTGTTTAAATAAATACAGTGCTATCGCTAACATCACAATATGTACCCACCACATACCAATCCCTACAGGAATTTGTTCTTTTTCAATCGCAGAGCGTAGCGTTAAAAGTGCAATAACATAAATCGAATATAAAATCATGGCAGGGAGTACTTTGCCAAATCGTCCTTGTCTTGGGTTGACTCGGCTTAGTGGAATGGCAATGAGCACTAAAATTGGTAAACTAAGCGCAACAGAAATTCGCCATTGAATTTCTGCCCAATCTTCCAGCTCACCTCGAACAAACAGTTCGTGTGTGGGTAAAGCTTTTTGTTTGCGTTCTCGTTTCCTGTCTAAATTTTGTGGCAGCTTCATATTCAATGATTGATAGGTATCAACAGTCGCCTGATACTCTCCAGGTTTGAGTGCATAATGAGAACCATCGAATAATGACAATAGCGCGCCTTCCGACGTCTCTTGAATCTGTCCTTTTCGAGCGGTGCTAACACGTATTTGAGTGTCATGCTCAGCTTGCTCCTCTCGTGTTTCCAGCTGAGCAGCCTCCTTATCATGGTCATGATGTCTGGAGCTTTGCAGCAATACGACATTTTCGAGTTGCTCACCTTCAATCGCCTGGATATAAATCATGGTACTACCGTCAGCTGAGCGGGTAAACTTCCCCGGCTGGAGCAAGGTTACCTCTGAAGCAGTGGCTCGGGCATCCATGAGTTGATATTGCACTTCAGTTGCCCAAGGCGCAAGAAAGAGCGTTAGAGCACCAGTCACCACAGCAGCCAAACTTGCGGGCAACAAAGAGCGCCAAGCAATTTGTACCTGACCTATACCACAAGCTCGCATCACGGTCAGTTCAGATTCAGCATACAGCCGGCTTAACCCCATTAAGGTGCCAATGAACAAAGCCAAAGGTAATAAAAAACTAAAAATAACAGGGACTTGTAAAGATAAAAGTTGCAACACCATCAAGCCATCAATATCACCAGAAGCAAAATCCCCTAAAAAGCGGACAAATTGTTGGCTCACAAAAATTAGCATCAGAACAAAAATGACGGAGATTGCAATTTTGATACATTCTTTCAGCAAGTATCGATAAATAATCAATGGCTATCCTTTAAGACATAAGTGAGACTTTTGAGTGGAAAATTAGCATTTTTACGTTAAACTATAGTTTTTAATCATCTTTGTGATTGAACACCCGCTTATTATAAGTTTTTACAATAACTTAAAGCGCTTATGACGACTTACTATAACGAAGCGTTCCCTAAAGTGTTTTACTAAAAATTCTAAAACCAATAAATTGATGGCAATTTTATCATTTTATCGTTGAAAAATAAGGGTAGCTTGATTGAGATTCTAAAAATAACCCGAAAAAACCTTTAAGGGTTTTTACTGAATCAAAAAAGATGGTAATTTGCCGTTTTACATCAGGGCAGTGAATTTTTTTCTTATTGTGTGCATAGGTCCGGTTAAACCTACAGGCCCACATCCATTGCCCTGCCAAGAAATGAATGTTTAGGAGTTGATATGGAATTTAGTGTCAAAAGTGGTAGCCCCGAAAAACAGCGCAGCGCATGTATTGTTATCGGTGTTTTTGAGCCGAGAAAACTATCTCACGTTGCTGAACAACTCGATAAAATCAGCGAAAACTATATCAGCAACATACTTAGACGTGGTGATTTAGAAGGAAAAATTGGCCAAGTACTTTTACTACACAATGTGCCTAATATACTTTGCGATCGCGTTCTATTAGTTGGCTGTGGTAAAGAACGTGATTTCGGGGATTCTCATTATCGGCAAGTCATTCAAAAGACCGTCACGACATTAAATGAAACAGGCTCGATGGAAAGCGTTTCTTTCTTAACGGAGCTCAATGTCAAAGGTCGTGATGTGCATTGGCGCGTACAACACGCCGTTGAAGCAGCTTTTGCTGCAACCTACAACTTTGATAACTTCAAATCAAAAACAGACGCGGCGCGGCGACCACTACGCAAAATGGTTTTCAATGTGGCTACTCGACGTGATTTAGCTATCGGCGAGCAAGCTATTCAGGAAGGTATCGCTATCTCTGAGGGCATTAATGTCACAAAAGATTTAGGAAATATGCCAGGCAATGTTTGCCATCCCACCTATCTAGCCGAACTTGCACAATCTATTGCAAAAAAAGACCAATCCATAAAAACCACCATACATGATGAAGCCGAAATGGAAAAAATGGGCATGGGCGCTTTCATGTCAGTATCACGAGGTTCAAAACAGCCGGGGAAATTGATTGTCATGGAATATCAAGGTGGAGAAGCATTAGCGCCTCCAGTAGTGCTGGTCGGCAAAGGCATTACTTTTGATACCGGTGGCATTAGTCTAAAACCAGGCGAAGCTATGGATGAGATGAAGTATGATATGTGTGGTGCCGCTACCGTATTTGGTGTACTTGAGGCTGTACGTGGCATGAAACTCCCTATAAACTTGGTGTGTATTGTGGCGGCGGCTGAAAACATGCCAAGTGGCGACGCTTCTCGCCCTGGAGACATTGTGACTACGATGTCAGGCCAAACTGTCGAAATATTGAATACCGACGCTGAAGGCCGCTTGGTACTCTGTGACGCACTCACCTATGCAGAAAGATTCAATCCAGACTGCGTGATTGATGTTGCCACTCTCACAGGCGCTTGTATTATTGCTTTGGGTAACCAAGCCAGCGGTTTAATGAGTAATCACAACCCTCTCGCGCACGAGCTTTTAAATGCTGGGGAATTATCGGGTGATCGGTTGTGGCGTTTACCACTTTGGGATGAATATCACGATCAGCTTGAAAGTAATTTTGCCGACTTCAGCAATCTTGGCGGACGCCCAGCAGGCACTATCACAGCAGCTTGTTTCTTGTCTAAATTTACGCGTAAGTATCATTGGGCTCACCTCGATATTGCGGGTACAGCCTGGAAAAGCGGTAAGCAAAAAGGCGCAACCGGTCGGCCTGTCAGTATGTTAAGCCAATTTTTAATTACCAAAAGTCAACATACAGAGCATTAATTTTGGCCCGAAAACTCAACGTACATTTTTACAACAGCGAAAACAAAAGTGCCGACGAAATCGCGCATTTTTGTTTTCAGCTCAGTCAGCACCATTACGATAATCGTGAGAAAATATACCTTCACGTGCCTTCGCAAGCGGAGGCGGAACGTCTTGATGAATGTTTTTGGTCCGCCGAGCCTGCTAGCTTCCTCCCGCATCGCCTGGTGGGAGAGATGGATGATATGCCTTGCCCTGTTGTGATTGGGCACAATCCTGGAGTTTCTTCAAGAGCTGACGTTTTTATCAATCTTGACTCACATCATCAAGTAGACATCCTGCAATTGATTAATCGTTATACAACTATTATTGAGTTTGTTCCTCAAGGAGAAGCGGATAAATTGGCCTCCAGAGAGAGATTCAAAGCTTATCGCTCTAGTGGACAAGCCGTGAACTACCACGAATCTTTTTAAAAATGTGACAACCAAGCCCTCTTTCAGCATTTTTTTAGCTTAGGCACCTCCAAACCGTAAAAATAACTAGTTTGTCGCGCGAATATTTAAGATAATCGGTAGAACTTGCGAGCAATTGATATGAAAAATAATGATGACGCCAAAAGCAATCAAACGTTACCTTATTGACGAACTTAGCGAAATCCACGAAAACTTAAAAAATGACGCTTCTGATGATTCACCATCTGGCATAGAAAACACCCTGGAATCTGAACTACTCCTTGCTCTTCCTAATGAAAGCGAGGTTACAGGTTTTAATGATATGATTCCTACATTAACGGAATCATCCAACCTTGATTTTCAAGAAGGCGCCTTGGAAACACTGGCTTTAGAAACGAGTGCAAAAAAAATAGGATCAACCGAGTCTGAGCCAACTTCTCAGGTCATCAACGTGGATACAACCGCAAAATCTGCGGATAAAATACTAGATAGTTTCTTATCACATATCCAAGGTACTTGTGATCACAAGTTAGAGCTAGTTCTTAGAAAAAATATTGACGTATTACGAGATGATTTAATTGCCGACTTGTCGCAACCGGACCCAAAACGAAAAAATGCATAAGGGCACTCGCCACAACAATACAGCCAACATCTACATGATTGTCTTCAAAGACAAACACATCTAAACATCGAACTGAAATAAAGAGTAATACAGCATGAGTATGGAAAAAGCGTTTGAACCTTCTGCAATCGAAAAAAAGTGGTATGACTATTGGGAATCGAACTCATTTTTTAAGCCCAATGGTGATACCGCCAAAACGCCTTATTGCATCATGATTCCGCCTCCCAATGTAACAGGTAGCTTACATATGGGGCATGCCTTTCAACACACCATTATGGACTCATTAATTCGTTTTCATCGCATGCAAGGTGATAACACTTTGTGGCAACCCGGTACTGATCATGCCGGTATAGCTACCCAAATGGTTGTTGAACGTCTTCTCAATGCCGAAGACAAAACGCGTCATGATTTAGGTCGTAATGCCTTTATTGATCGCGTTTGGGAGTGGAAAGAAGAGTCTGGTGGTACCATTACGCAACAAATGCGGCGTTTGGGTGATTCACCTGATTGGGATCGTGAAAAATTTACCATGGATGCAGATTTATCCGCTGCTGTTAACGAAGTGTTTGTGAAATTATATGATGAAGGTTTAATTTACCGTGGCAAACGCTTAGTAAACTGGGATCCTAAACTTCATACAGCAGTTTCAGATTTAGAAGTGGAATCATCGGAAGAGCAAGGTTCATTATGGCATATGAAATACCCATTAGCGACGCCCAAAGGTGATATTACGCATCTCATCGTAGCAACTACTCGACCTGAAACCATGCTTGGAGATACGGCAGTTGCCGTCCACCCCGATGACAAACGCTATAAAGACTTAATTGGAGAGATGATTCGATTACCACTCAGCGACCGCGAAATTCCAATTATTGCTGATGACTACGTAGATAAAGATTTTGGCACTGGTTGCGTGAAAATTACACCCGCTCACGATTTCAATGATTATGAGATGGGACAAAGACATCAATTACCTCTCATCAACATTTTTACCATTGACGCGGCCATCAATGAGCAAGCACCGGGAAAATATCAAGGTTTAGATCGCTACGACGCCAGAAAACAAATTGTTGATGATTTAGACGCCCTAGGGCTCATGGATAAAATTGAGCCTCATACGCTCAAAGTGCCACGTGGAGATCGCAGTGGACAAGTCATAGAACCTTACCTCACAGATCAGTGGTATGTTAAAATTGCACCACTTGCAGAACCAGCCATTGATGTCGTCAAAAAAGGTCACATCAAATTTGTCCCGGAAAACTGGAACAAAACCTACTTTAATTGGATGGAGAACATTCAAGACTGGTGTATCTCACGACAATTATGGTGGGGTCATCGCATACCTGCTTGGTACGATGAACAAGGCAAAGTCTATGTTGGACATTCAGAAGCATCCGTGCGAGAAAAACACAATCTAGCAACAGACGTAAAACTGAGTCAAGATCACGATGTGCTTGATACTTGGTTCTCATCGGCGTTATGGCCTTTTGCGACATTAGGTTGGCCACAAAAAAACGCTGATCTAGACTCCTTTTTACCTTCCAGTGTTTTGGTAACCGGTTTCGATATTATCTTTTTCTGGGTTGCCCGCATGATTATGATGTCGTTAAAATTCACTGGAAAAGTACCTTTCAAAGAAATCTATATTACGGGCTTGATTCGTGATGAACAAGGCCAGAAAATGTCAAAGTCAAAGGGGAATGTACTCGACCCTATCGATATCATTGATGGTATTGATCTTGAAAGCTTGGTGGCCAAGCGTACCAAAGGCATGATGCAGCCTAAACTGAAAGCCAAAGCGGAAAAAAATACCCGCAAGGAATTCGCTGACGGCATTGCATCTTACGGTACTGACGCTTTGCGATTTACTTTTTACGCTTTAGCCTCAACCAGTCGCGACATTAATTTCGATTTAGGACGTGTCGAGGGCTACCGCAACTTTTGTAACAAAATTTGGAACGCAGCAAAATACGTTCTCATGAATACTGAATCTCACGATTTAGGTATTAATAATGGTATCGCTAATAAGGAAGTGATGACATTGAGTTTAGCCGATCGCTGGATTGAATCACGCTTCAATGAAACCGTTACACAATTTCACGAAGCTATCAGTCAATATCGTTTTGATTTAGCCGCTAATACCGTTTACGAATTCACTTGGAATGCCTTCTGCGACTGGTATTTAGAACTATCAAAACCCGTACTCTATGGAGAAGCCGACGAAGCGCAGAAAATAGGAACCCGCTATACGTTAATTAGCACACTTGAAAAATTAATGAGGCTGATACACCCTATCATGCCTTTCATCAGTGAAGACATCTGGCAGCGTATAGCACCTTTATTGGAATTAAAAGGTAAGACTATTATGCGAGAAGCCTTCCCTGAAAAACATGCTGTTTTGGATGCAACTGCAATTGAAAGCGTGGAGTGGGTAAAATCTGTCATTGTCGGCATTCGAACTATTCGAGGAGAAATGAATGTTTCCCCAGCTAAAGCTATCTCTGTGTACTTCAAAAATGGTACCGATGCCGATAAAAAACACCTGGAGACCAATGAAACCTTCTTAAAGTCTTTAGCCAAGTTAGAAACGATTCATTGGTTAATGCCATCCGAAGAAGCACCGGCTGCTGCAACGGCTCTCGCTGGTAATATGGAAATACTTATCCCACTGAAAGGATTAATTGATGTTGATGCCGAGTTAAAACGTTTGCAAAAAGAAATGGATAAACTTTCTAAAGAACAAGAACGTTTAAACAGTAAACTCACCAACCAAAATTTTGTTGGTAAAGCTCCTCCTGCGGTTGTGCAAAAAGAGAAAGAAAAACTTGCAGAAGCGTCATCCTCTCTCGAAAAACTGAAAGAGCAATTTAGCAAAATTAAAAATTTGTAAACATCTCAACTATGAGTCTATTATCCTTATAAATCCAATGGTATTCCTAGCAGGTTAATAGGCTCCTGAACTTTTTAAAAAACCTGATGTATTCAATATGACACCCGAAACGACACTTTTTGTTCTTAATATCACTATCACATTCCTTGCTTATTTCTGGTTGTACCCAAGAGCTGTGGGTAATCATCTTGTGAAGCTCACGATATTCAACACATTGGTTTGTCTCACTTCTTTTATGATTGCAGGTGCACTATTTTGGGGAAAAGAAATCACGTTTGGAGCATTGGGTTTTACGACTAACTGGTTCTGGTTTAACTTATTAAGTTACAGTTTGCTTGAAACTCCTCTCGCTTATTGGTATCTCAAAAAAAATTCACCCTGGGATTCTTCAAACCACTAAAGATGCACCGCAACAAAATCTTCTACAATCACCTGCATTCGCTATTTTTCGCATTTGCGACTAAATAACTAATCCGTTTTCTGCTGCTATCATTCTTTTTTCCCTCAACATTTTTATTTGATTTTTTTGAGTACTATTTTGCGTCTTTAAAATAACCATAAACATCCAACTTTTCATTTTGAGTCAGCGAAATACCTTCTGTTTTAATCAATTTATAAGCAAGGCAAAACTATTATCATTATTTTTTCTTAGTCGTTTCATAAAAAATTCAAGATTTTATGACAAAAACTTTATATTGCGACAAATAGTGATTGTGTCTCTGTTTTCATGCTTCTAGCCTTCAAAAAGAACCCAGTGGTGATTATTACAAAAAATAATACACAAGAATCGTTATTTGCATTATCGACACTTGGGTTCTTAGGAAGGGGGACAGCCAATAACGAGAATTGTGTCAACAGAGGAAATTATGAAAACAACAATTCATTTTATATCAATCATTATGCTTTTTAGCAGCCTTACGTTAACGTTAAAAGCCGAAGAGAAGCTTATCTTAATTTCTATAGGCAAGGATGCATATCAAGGCCTCATTAAAGAAAACATCATGGATACCAACATTCATAAAACCATTTTGGATGATGGTGAAGTCGTAGTTACTCAGATTACAGAAAGCGACATTCCCAGAATGACACATTATATCCATCATGAACTAAAGCGCTGTGGTGGTTTTATGGTTCATTCCAGTATTAGTGAAGCACAGTTAGCGATGAGCGCCTTTAATAAAAAAGCATCGACTGAAATTAAAGCGGTTAATTATAGTATCGATAATGGCAATATGGTTAATCTACTACACACAGCTCTTATAGAGCAAAATATTGTCAACACCATAAGTAGCTTAACCAGTTTCACCAATCGATACTATTCCACTATATCTGGTAAAGAAAGTGCAGAATGGATCAAAAATAATTGGGATGCATTAACATCATCCCGCAATGATATTAGGGTTGAGTTTTTCTCCCATAGTGCTTTTCAACAAAACTCAGTTATCGCAACCATAGAAGGTACTCGCTTTCCCAATGAAGTCATTGTGGTTGGAGGGCATTTAGATTCTACCGCCGGTTTTTCACCTTCTGAAACCACGCGTGCACCAGGCGCTGATGATGATGCCTCTGGAATAGCGACAATAACCGAAGTTCTTAGAGCCATTGCAGCCACTGGATTCAAACCAGAAAGAACCATAAAAATGATGGGATATGCTGCAGAAGAAGTTGGTTTGCGTGGTTCACAAGATATCGCGCAAAATTTTAAACAACAAGGCATTAATGTCATTGGTGTTTTACAACTGGATATGACTAACTACAAAGGCTCCGCTGAAGACATTCTATTATTAACCGACAATACCAACACTGCGCAAAATCAATTTCTCAGTGACTTGGCAGAAACCTATCAGAATGTGAATCTTGATTACACGCGCTGTGGTTATGCCTGTTCCGATCACGCTTCTTGGCATAACCAAGGTTTTGCCGCTTCTATGCCTTTCGAGGCACGCATGGGCGAACATAATCAAGCCATCCATACCAGTAGCGATACTCTAGCGCAAAGCAATAACCAAGCGGCGCATGCCATGAACTTTGCCAGGCTTGCGGCTTCCTATATCGCAGAGTTAGCTAAAGGAACAAACGGCGATGATAATCCTGAGCCCCCTAATCCACCTAACGAAGAAATCACCGAAACCTTCACAGGTAGTGTGGTTAGAAATCAAGAACAACATTATGGTCCTTTTAATCTTGAACCAAACTCTCATTACAATGTACAGTTATCAGGAGATAATGATGCAGACTTGTATGTGCATTTTGGTCAACGCCCCACAAGTACGCTTTACACATGCCGCCCATGGATTAACGGCTCTGCGGAATCATGCACAGGAGCAGCTTCGAACACAACAATGTATGTAATGGTGAGAGGATACAGCTCGACAACCTCAAACTTTCGTGTGGATGTGACTTATAGAACGCAAACGATCATTGCTAAAAAAATGCAAAAAAAATAACATTGATTCTTTGCCAATACATACCTTTGTGATGTATTGGCTTTTTAACGACGTCAATGGTTGACAGGCGAGCAAGGAACAACGCGCAATACCTCTTCAATGGTGGTTATCCCTTTCGCCACTTTTCTAGCCCCACTCAAACGTAACAAACACATACCTTCATTAATAGCGATATGACGAATTTCTCGATAGCTATTACTTTTTGCTATACAATCGCGTATTTCATCAGACACTCTTAACAACTCGTAAAGCCCTACCCGTCCTTTAAAACCCGTTTGACGACAATGATCACAACCCACAGCTTCGTAAATTTTTTTGGGTTTTTTCGATTTGAAACCTGAGGTTAATGCGAGCCATTTTTCATCACACAGTGACGTCTCTCTTTTGCAGTGGTCACAGAGCACACGCACTAAGCGTTGTGCCATCACCCCAATCAATGTTGCATTAATGAGGTAATTCGGCACACCTAATTCAACTAAACGCGTCATTGCCGACGCCGCATCATTAGTATGTAACGAAGAAATCACTAAATGCCCAGTCAATGCAGCTTGAATAGCCATATCCGCTGTTTCGCGATCTCGAATTTCGCCTACCATGATAATATCAGGATCTTGCCTTAACAAGGCACGAACACCTTGCGCAAATGATAATCCAATATCAGTCTGCACTTGCATTTGGTTAAAATTTGCCTCGATCATTTCTATAGGATCTTCGATAGTACAGACATTCACCTCGGAAGTTGCCATTTGTTTGAGTGATGTATAAAGCGTTGTCGTTTTACCTGACCCAGTGGGCCCAGTGAGTAATACAATTCCCGTTGGTGCACCAATAAGCTGTCGCCACTGCTCTTCTTCATTTACGCTCAACCCTAAACTCAAAAAATCTTTGACTAAAATTGAAGGGTCAAAAATTCTGGCGACAAGTTTTTCACCAAAGGCGGTAGGCAAAGTTGAAATACGTAGCTCAACTTCACTGCTATCTGGCATTTGTGTTTTAATACGTCCATCTAAAGGTCGACGTTTTTCCGCCACATCCATTCGGGCTAAAATTTTCATTCTAGCGAGTACAGCCGCCGTGATCACAGGCGGGAATTGATACACGGTATGTAAAACACCATCGATTCGAAAACGTAAACGCCCCCATTCTCTTCGCGGCTCAATATGTATATCACTTGCTCGTTGTTCGAAGGCATACTGCAATAACCAATCAACAATTTTTACGATATGCTGATCGTTAGCATCCAGTTCTTCTGCTTCTACCCCAACACTTACCAATTGCTCAAGATTATTAATATTTGAGTGTTCATTAGCGACTTCTGTTGCACCAAAGACGGATTTTTGAATTTTATAAAATTCCTTGGTGTAACGCTCAATGCTATTGGGGCTGCTCATGACAAGGCGAATACTCTTCCGTGTTGTTTGCTTGATACCACTCATCCAATGAGTGACACGGGGACTCGAAGTTGCTATGGTGATCGCCTGGTCATCAACAGCAACAGCAAGAATACCGTGACGTTTTGCAAACGCAAATGACATCACTTGAGTTACGGTTTTAACATCAATCTGTAAAGGATTAATTTTGAAATAAGCTAGGGCAAGCCGCTCTGCCAACCATTGTGTCAACCATTCTTCATCAATTGCTTGATGAGGTGCATTGACAATCCGCAAACCAGCTTTTGAAACGAGAGTAATCGGATGAACAGAGAACTGGTTATGTTTTTTTGCATGTTTTGCTTTAAGCAATGTCGTGGCAACTTGCTCTTGGGTGACATAACCACTTGATTTGAGCTCAAGTAGTAATTGGTTTATTTCAAAGGGAGCATTATGAACCAGTGACATACTAACCACAGAATCTTCCTTGTTAGCTGACCATATTCCATGATCATCGATACATTCATTATTGGAGATTTTTACTCAAAGTTTATGCAACAAGTTAAATTTCGCCAGTTTTCAAGCGTAAAACTTTTATACTTGTGGATGTGGTGATATGCGCTATTTCATCGAGCTCTACATCTTTCAATTGACTCAGCGTTGCAGCAACCTCTTGAATAAAGTAAGGTTCATTGCGTTTTCCACGATTATGATAAGTGGCCATATCAGGCGAGTCGGTTTCTAACACAATATCAGACAATGACAAGAATTTTGCTTTTTCTCTTAACTTTCGTGATTGAGGATGAGTTAGCATCCCACCAAACCCCAAAACAAAACCACGAGCAATCAATTTTTTAGCCTGTTGCTGGCTACCATTAAACGCATGCACAATACCACCTTCAGTAAAAGCATGCTCGGATAATACCGCTAAAACCTCATCAAACGCTTTTCTAATATGCAGGATAACCGGTAATCGCAAACTTTTGGCAATAGCAACTTGCTCGCTAAAAAAGTTGAGCTGTTCCTGTTTTGGCCATGTTTTGTCAAAAAAATCCAAACCAATTTCGCCTACAAACTTAGCACAGGTTTGCTTTAATTTTTTTTCTAAGTTTCCTAAATGTTTTTGTCTGTGTTGATGCGTAAAATAGGGGTGCAAACCAAAACCCACACAGCTATTTGCTTCGAAGTCTTGATGAAATTTTTCTAGACGCTGCCAAGTATCCGCGCTAACGCCTGGCACCACAAAATATTCTACACCAACAGACTTTGCGCGTTTAATAACCTCTTGGCGGTCCTGATCAAAGACAGGAAAATCTAAGTGACAATGTGAATCAAGTAAATAATGCATAAACAACCCAGCTAAAGCTAACCGCCAGAAAGAAACGAAAAAGCCATTGATATTAAAACATATTTCCTATTTTTCATGAAAAATCACCCTATAGTTTTCATTATCACACATCACAAACACAAATGATAATGATTGTTATTAGCATTTGTGGATATTATACTGCCAACTCTCAGCTCATCACGCTAATCAGGAGTATCTATGATCAGAGAATTAGAAGAATTAATGTACGTGATGTCAGATTTTTTTATGGCACCTGTACTCATTTTATTAGCTTTATTGTTTGTCTACAGCTTATACGCTCTAGGAAAATTTGCCTCTCAAGCCTGGCAACGCTCCATTAATAAAAAAGCTTACCAAGAAGCTCTCAATAAGGTATGGGACTCATCAAATAAAAACGGCATACAAGGTTATCCTTTGTATTCTTTAGCGCGAACTCAACCCAAGATTTCTCGGGACGAACTTGATGTCTTTGCTTTCGAAGAATTGGAAGGCGTACGTACAGTAAGCCGCTTGGCACCAATGTTGGGACTTATCGCTACTATGGTTCCAATGGGTCCAGCTTTAAAGTCTCTCGCCGATGGTAACATACAAGGTATCAGCGAAAATCTCATCATTGCATTTTCTGCTGTTATTTTTGGTCTTGTTATCGCTTCTATCACCTTTTGGATCGCTAGCGTTTCAAAACGGTGGCTTGCCGCAGATCTAATAGCTATAGCGACAAAGCTGGATGCTCTTAAGAACCAAGATCCTGAGGAAGTGATACATGAAACTGCTTGATGAAGACGAAGCCATCAATCCTGCCTTGTCTGTAGTGAATCTCTTAGATGTTTTTCTTGTGTTAGTTGGGGCATTACTCATTGCTATTGCACAAAACCCCATGAATCCATTTTTAGAAAAAAATGTCACCGTTATTAAAAATGCCGGGCAACCGGATATGGAAATGGTCATAAAAAAAGGAGAAACCATTGAGACCTATAAAAGCCAGGGTGAAATAGGTGCAGGTGAAGGCGTAAAAGCTGGGGTCGCTTATAAAATGGCCGATGGTTCCATCATTTATGTCCCTGAAAAATAGTGGGTAAAAAAACACTCTCTAGACATCCTTAATTTGTACAAAATGTTGTACGACGATATAAGATTTGGAAAAGATACCCTTATGAAAGTTTTATACCTATCATTTATACTCACCTTAATAGTATGCGCTAACATTGCTCATGCTGAAGATTACAAAGTGTTGTTTCTAAGTGGGCCACATAGCAACAAAGCGAAAGTTAGCCTGTTTAACCAAGCTGCGAAAAAAACAGGGGTTTATCTAGACAGCAAATCGACGAAATCATTTAACGATTTAGCTTTAGCAGAAAAAACCTTCAAGCAATATCCTCTCGTGATTTTCTATGGTGTTTCGGAACGCGATTACAAAGCCAATTTTAATCAATATGCACCGATTGTAAAAAAACTCAAACAGCAGAATCACAACACGCAGTTCACCACATTAAAATGGCTCGAAGCCGAGCACTTAAGAAAAAATGTAAGTAAAGATGAGGCACAACGCATACAGGACTACTTTGGTAATGGTGGCGCTATCAATCTTGCACGATTAGGTCATTTCCTACGTTATCGAATTATTGAAAAAAATAACAAACCTATCGAACCACCTATCATTTATCCTCAAGTGGGGATCTATCATCCAGATTACAACGATAAAATTTTTTCTGATCTTGCTTCATACCTAACATGGCAAAAAACTAATCGTGAAGAAAAAAGTGCGAAAAAACATCCTGTAATAGGTTTATTGATTCAGCGTTCCTTGATTGAAGCCGATTCAACAGATGTGATAGACACAGCGATCAGAAAATTTGAAAAAAAAGGCTCGATAACTGTCCCTTTTTTCTTCGAGCTTAGCCCTCGATCAAGTGACTATACACATTTGCTAAAAAAAGATGGCGAAGTTTTTATTGATATTATTGCTAATTTTCGAAGTATCCATTGGGCAAGCCAGCGCAAAAAAGAATTCGAGGCATTAGGCGTACCAGTCGTTCAAGCTCTAACCTATTTCGGTGGCGATCAACAACATTGGGAAGAAAGCACACAAGGTATTGCACCTGGCATGACACCTTTCCAGTTAGTTTTACCTGAGTCAGCTGGTGTTATTGACCCGATTATTGTCGCCACACGCAATAGAGACACTGGACAAGCAGAAGTTATCGATTATCAATTGGATTTTTTCGTCAATAAATTAACTAACTATGCAAATTTAAAATACAAAAATAATCAAGATAAAAAAATTACTGTGATGATGTGGGGTAATCGAGATGTTGGCGCATCTTTTATGAATGTTCCGGAAAGCTTACGTTCCATCTCACAGGCTTTAAACCAAGATGGATATAACATCCCCGCTGTTGATAGCGAATATTTTTCGAGACGTGTAGACAAAATTTTAAGTCCTTTTTATCGCAGTTATGAACTCGATGCACTTCTGGAGGATGATTTAGCGGAATTAATGCCTCTGGAAGAATATCTTGGGTGGTTTAATCAATTACCTGAAAAGGTCCGCTCTCCGATTAATAATTATTGGGGACAAGCGAAAAATAATTTTATGGTTGTAGAAAAAGAGGGAGAACACTTTTTTGTGATTCCACGCATCCGTAATGGCAATATGTTAGCTATGCGCCAACCTCCTCGCGCTGAAAACGAAGAAGATGACAAGCGTTTTTATCACAAAGCCACTATCCCAATGAACCACTATTATTTAGCGGCTTATTTTTATGCACGCCAATACTGGAACAGTGATGCCATTATTCATTTGGGTACGCATGGTTCTCATGAATATCTACCTGGCAAAGAACGTGGTTTATCAGTCTACGATCAAAGTAATCTCGCCACCTGGGATACACCGGTCATCTATCCATTTATTGTTGATGATGTTGGCGAGGCTATGCAGGCTAAACGTCGGGGTAATGCCACCATTATTGCCCATATGACACCACCTTTTGCTGCAGCAGGTTTACAAGGCGCTATCGGTGATATTCATGAATTAATGCACCAATATAAATCACTTGATGAAGGTGGCGTCAAAGAAAAAACAGCAACACAAATCATTAATGCCTGCTTTGAACAAAATATTTGCGATGATATAGATTGGACAAAAGATAAAATCCATGGACAATTTAATGCGTTTCTTGAAGCTTTGCATGCTTACATGGACGACTTATCGGTACAAAATCAGCCGTTGGGGCTTCACAGTTTTGGTGAACTGCCCGAAAAGCGTTTAGTCATATCAACACTTATCCAAATGCTAGGCCTAGATTTTAGCAGGGAAGTAGCCCAATACGAACAAACAACCAAACACCATCATCATGATGGCCACAGTCATAGCCACAATCATCAGCATGATCACGACCATATTGGTGATGATGGTCATTTCCATTCACAGGACAATGATGCAGAAATAGAAAACATAGCTGGGTATTCCACTATCCAAGAGTACGTTATTGCACAAGCAGACTTTTCAAGGCTCCCAGAAAACTTGAGAAATCATCTGACGCGAGGACGTCAATATTACAATAGCTTAATTGGAATAAAAGAACATGCACATTTAGTCAATGCATTGAACGGTCAATATATTCCCGTTAAAACGGGAGGCGACCCAATTCGACACCCTGAATCCCTGGCAACAGGATATAACTTGTACGGATTCGATCCTTCGCGTGTTCCAACTAAAGCGGCTTACGAGCAAGGCAAAGAATTAACCACTCAGTTAATTAATGATTATTATGAAAAGCATGGCCGCTATCCAACCAAATTAGCTTTTTCATTATGGTCAATGGAGACCATGCGACACTACGGTGTCTTGGAAGCGCAAGCACTCTATGCGATGGGCGTTAGGCCGATATGGCGATCCGATGGGCGTGTGATGGGAACCGAAATTATTCCTGCTAACGAATTAAAGCGACCACGTGTGGACATCGTCTTATCGGCGACAGGACTCTATCGCGATGCATTCCCTAATGTGATGCAATGGTTAGCCAAAGCTATTCGTCAAATCACCGAACTTAAAGAAGCCAATAATTCACTGTGGGATAATACCCAACGCTTGCAAAAAGAATTAATGACATCTGGGATCGCTCCTGAGGAAGCAGAATACTTATCTAGCGTGAGAATTTTTTCCAATGAGTCGGGAAATTATGGTTCAGGCTTAGGGGATTCAACGATTGCGTCAGACACTTGGGAAAAAGACGATAAGCTTGCTGATTTATATTTATCACGAATGGGCTATTTCTATGGCGAAGATAACGAAAACTGGGGACAAGCCTCACCTGAGGGTCTTAATTTGTATGCCAAGCAGCTTTCCGGTACTGACATCGCCTTGTTCTCTCGTTCTTCTAACGTATATGGGATGCTATCTTCTGATGATCCTTTTCAATATTTTGGTGGTTTAGCCTTGGCTATACGTAATATCGATGGCAAATCTCCTGATATGCTCATCAGCAATTTACGTGATGCAAAAAATCCAAAGGCGGAAGGCGCTGATATTTTCCTAGCTAAAGAATTACGCACGCGAAACTTCCATCCTCGCTGGGTCAAAGAAATGAAAAAAGAAGGCTATAGTGGTGCAGTCACTATGGCTGCCTCAGTGAGTAATTTTTTTGGATGGCAAGTGATGGATCCCAATTTGATTCGTGATGATCAATGGCAAGAATTTTATGAAATTTATATCAATGACAAACTTCAACAAAATCTTAATGAGTGGTTTGAAGAAGTGGCTCCACAAGCCCAAGCGAGAATCATTGAGCGCATGTTAGAGGCAACGCGCAAAGCCTATTGGGATGCTAGCTCCGAGGTTGTAGAAAATCTTATTAAACGCTACGAAGAACTTGTCAATTCCCACGATCTCGTGGTGGACAATGAAAAATTGCGAGAATTTATCAAAATGCAAGCTGCAGGTTTCGGTGTTTCACTTAGTCTCCCTGCTCCAGAAGTTCCGGCTAGTGTGGTCTCTGCAAACGCAAGCGCGCAACCTGTTGAAGGCCAGAAACTGGAAAAAGTCGAACAAACTTCACAACAAAGCGAACGGGACTTTACAGTTTACTGGATTATTAGCGGCTGTCTTTTGATTTTTCTGTTGGGTTTTGCACGCCAATCAGGTGTTTTGCCATTTACTAAGCAAATATAGGTCATTGCAATCTTGTGCTTTATGGCGGCCTGTTTAAATAAACAGGCCGTTTTGCACTGGTGTTTGAAAATTATTTACATGAGCTAAATATTCTACTTTAGCCATTTAAATTATATTTCATTAAATTAAGCACAATACTTTGCCCATTGAACCAGATTTTTGTCTGTATTTCGCACAAAGAATACAATACAAGTCTCACAAATGATAATAAATTTCATTTGCAAATGAGAATGATTTGCAAATAGATAATGGTATCAATATAATTGGTGACCACTATCAATTCAATGCAATAAACAATGGTAAATCGTTATGGTAACACGCCTCAATAAACTTTCTCTGGCCATCAGTGCCATCCTTGCAACGAGTCAATTGGCTTATGCACAAAACAACGAACTTGAAAAAACAGTCGTTAAAGATGAAAAACCAGCAACGCTTGATGGCGTCGTTATCGACTCCATCGACATTCAGCAACAAGGTATGAATACAGGCACCGATCTTATTCGGCACACCCCTGGCGTGCAGATGAGTGACAATGGTGATCGTTACAACGATAATGGTTTTAACATTCGCGGAGTAGAAGGCGATGATATTGCTATTACAGTGGATGGTCTTGAGTTAGGTGAAACCTTAAATCCACCTACTTTCTTACCCTATGGTATGTTTGGTTCAAACCGCGGCCTTATTGATTTAGAAACGGTAAAAAGTGTTCAAATTACCAAAGGCCCAGACTCTGTACTCTCAGGTAGTGGAGCACTTGGTGGGTCCGTATCATTAACTACGAAAGATCCTGAAGATTTTCTCAAAGACGGTGAAGCTTTTGGTGGTAAAGTCAAGCTAGGCTTTGATGACCGAACTCAGGAAACACTCGTTTCAACCGCTTTTGCTGCACGATATGCTAAAACTGAAGCTCTACTGATGGTTGTGCAACGTGACGGAAGCGAGACACAAGCACATGGTGATGGTGAGGATGTTTTAGGGCCTGATCGTGGCCAAGCAGATCCGTTTGATCATGAGCAAATATCAGTACTCGCTAAGCTCAACTTTCAAATCAACGATAATCAACGTATCGGTTTAGTTGTTGAAGACTCAGGAAGAGATACGGATGGCACTCCATTCTCGCGCGACTCAGATGCTTATTACAATTTTACTACGGAAGATGAGTCAACTCGCTCTCGTTATGGTGTTTTTTACGAACTCAATAATGCAGAACTTATAGCTTTTGATACTTTAAGTGTGAGTTTAGATACGCAAGAAATCTACAATTCTGGTATTACACAATTTTCTTTTGATGCTGGGGCTTTTCGTGGTGCCCCAGATCGCTCAGACGATATTTTAAGAATTGAAGATAGAAGTTACGACCAAGAAACTCTAGATCTCAAAGTTGATTTCGAAAAAACATTGGGAGCCAATGACCTCGTTTACGGCATTGCTTACCGCACGAGTGAAGTCGCCAATGAACTCTATGATCGCCGCTTTGCCACCGTTGATCCGAATAGTGAACAAACTCAAGATGTCAGAGATCCTTCGTGGGTGCCCAATACCGAGAAAACAGTATTTAGCCTTTATTTATTAGACACATTCCGTGTTAATGATGCGTTAACTTTATCTGCCGGTCTGCGTTATGAAGATACCGATTACACACCCACAGTCGATGAAAACTTTGTTGATCCTTTAGGTGTTGCCCTGACTGATTCGAGCTTTTCTGGCTTTGCTGGTCAAGTTACTGCTGACTATGAGTTTATCAAAGGTCATAGTTTGGGATTGAATTTGGCCCAGGCATACAAAGCTCCGACAACGCAACAACTTTACCTTGATGTAGCTGCTGAAGAAGATGGATTTACAGACATCACTACAGGCGAGACTTTTGATGACTGGGAAAGAATAACAAATTCAGATTTAGACGCTGAAACCGCTCAAAGCATCGAATTAAGCTATACATGGAAAACCGATGTTAGCTTCCTCAAAGTGAATGTGTTTAACACGGATTACAGTGACCGTATTGAAAGTACTCAGTTCACTAGAGACCTTGGCCAGACTATCGAAGTAGAAGGCGTAGAAGGGAATTTTTCTGTAGATACATATACTCAAGCCCAAAATACTGGTGAGCAAAATGTGACAGGCTACGAACTTGAAAGTCGTTACAACTTTACTGATGCTATTACCTTGTCATTTTCTTATTCCCATATTGAAGGAGAGCACAAATCTTCTCAAGAATTTTTATACAATGAAGGCGATGAGTTAATTACTGTTTCTCCCGATTCTGCAACGCTTGGCCTGAGCTATGTAGCCCCAGAATATCGTTGGGGTGCCCAAGCCTTTCTCGTGTGGACAGATGCTAAAGATGAAAGTAGCGATCTAAGTTTTACTTCACTGAATAATGGAAATGGACCTCTGCAATTTCCAGATGCCTATACCGTGTTAGATATAGGGGCATTTTATAATGTCACTGATAGTCTTTCTGTTTATGCCAACATTCATAATCTCACTGATGAAAACTATATTCGTTGGGAAGTGATCAATAATGTTCGTGAGGGTGATGGCGGCTTTTTTGGAGGAGCCACTGAACTCGGTGCAGCGCGTTTCTCCGAGCCAGGCCGTAGCTTTTCTTTAAGTGCTGCTTATACTTTTTAATTGACAGCTTTAAGAGGCCTATTATTCGGGCCTTTGTGTTTTCTCATGAGTACCATTGACAACCCCTGTTGGACTAATACTCTTTTATCCCAGGTAGATTTGAAATGCGAGCCAATAACAGAGAAATTAAATTACGAATTTGTACGCTAATCTATGTATTATATCTAGGCTTATCACCTGTTTTTGCTCAAGAAACTAAGTTAGAAGCTTATCATCAACTTGTAGAGCAATGGCTAAGTTTAGAACGTCAAGTTGTTGCCCTTGAAAAAGATTGGCAACAGCAAGAACCCGCCTTAAATTTGCGATTGAGTATTCTTGAAAAAGAAAAAGCCGCTCTACTCGCTCTCGACGACGAACAAAAATTTTCTATCAGTGATGTCGAGAACAAGCGTAATGAACTACTCACACAACAACTGTCTCTTGAAGAAGAACTACAAACACTGAAAACTTGGCTAAATACGCATTGGCAAAACACGCTTACATTACATAAACAACTCCCACCACCTTTACAAAATACCTGGCAAACTATTCTCGACGAATTTGAAGGCAACAAAGATAACGAAGAAGAAAACATTACTGAACAACTCACAACACTACTCAGTCTCCTACAATCCAAAAGTGAGTTTGAGCAACGCATCAGTTACGTACAAACAGTCATAGAAGATGCTAAGGGCGAAAAGCGTTTACTTGATCAAGTTTACCTCGGATCCGGACAAGGCTGGTATCTTTCGGCAGACGCTCAACACGCTGCTGTAGGAAAAGCGCATGCTGATGGTTGGCAATGGTCAATAGATAAGCGGCTCGATATTAACGAGATTATGACTATGATTGCCATGCTACAACAAAAAAAAGAGGTTGATTTTATTGAAATGCCCATAAAACTGGGAGCTAAGCCGTGAAAATATCTTTTAAATCAACACGCCGCATTAAAATTTATTGGCTACTTTGGTTCTTGTTATCCCCACCCGTTTTTTCAGATAAAATCGCTAAATCTTTACAGACTGATATCAAACAAGCCCAACAAAAACTGGCTAAACTTCAACGTAACACACAACAAAAAAATCTAGCGCTTAATCAACGGATCACCCACCTACAAAAAGAAGTCCTAGAGTTGCGAGAAAAAACGGCAGCGACAAGACGTTCTGCCGATGAAAAAACATTAAGTTTGCAAACTTTACAAAAACGTTTGGAAAGCTGGAAAGAACAACATACGTATCAAATCAATTTATTATCCCGTTATGCTGCAAATGCTGGCTTGGATATCAATGCTTCATCCATTCAACAAAAAGACTTGTTAAGATTAATTGAAGCAAACTTTGACGAGCAAAAGCAGCAACTCTATCCTCATTGGAAAAAGGATATTTTGGCATTGAACTCTGGCCAGTTACAAGAAGTTCAAAGTCTGAAAATTGGTCCTGTAACTTGGTATATCAACACGCAAAATCAATCCGCTGGTTTGATGGATACTAGCCAACCAACTGCCAGGATAGCTTACCCGTTCAATGCATCAATAACTTCTTCATTATTTGAGCTTGCACAAAATCAATCGGGCAAAATCTCATTTGATCCCACACTCAATCGCGCAATTACCGAAGCACAACACCAAGAAAGCTTCGTGCAACATCTGCGTAAAGGTGGCTTATGGGTGCTTCCTATACTCTTGTTTGGCGTTATTTTGCTCGTGTTAACTACGATTAAATCGATCCATATTACACGTTTACCCAGCTTGCAACCTGCCTTGGCTCAACGAATAAAACGCAGTGGATTTTTTGTAACCAATGCCATTCAACAATCCTTGCTCGATATCATACAACAACACCCCATTGGCAAAAGCCGTGATGATGCATTATTTTCAGCTTTACAAGCCCACAAACAAAAACTTGAACGCGGCTTAACACCTATAGCTGTTACTGCTGGCGTTGCTCCTTTATTAGGGTTGCTTGGTACAGTAAGTGGTATGATTGAGACATTTAAGTTGATGACGTTGTTTGGCGCTGGCGATCCTGCTGCAGTATCGGGTGGAATTTCCGAAGCTTTGGTGACCACAGAACTAGGTCTTGTCGTAGCGATCCCTGCATTACTCAGTCATGCTTTTTTATCTCGAAAAATCAAAAGCTATTATGGTGATATTGAACAATGTGCTATCGAACTTAGTAGCCTAGAGTATCCAACATCGAGACAAGCGATATGAACTTTAAACTTTTTTCCGAGCCGTTGGTGTGGGTGATATTATTATTAGCATTTTTTATTTTTCAACGTCTTTTAATAGCTTTCTTTTTAAAAGAAGAACAAGCTCAACAACAGTATAAAGCTTGGTTACCATCACTCAATTTATGTATTTGTGCTTTACCCTTACTCGGTTTACTAGGCACGATTAAAGGCCTTTTGAAAGCCTTTTATGGTATGTCTTTAGGAGAGACTATTGATCCCACAAGCCACTTAACTATTGGTATTGCCAGTGCCCTTTGGACCACACAAATTGGCTTAATTACCGCTGTCCCAGCATGGCTACTCTACGCTTGGGTTGAACGATTACTAGAAAAAAGGAAAGATATTCATGGAAAGTAATTTACGTTCGCGTATTGAACAAGAACAACAACAGCAGATCGATCTCTCATCCTTAATTGATGTTGTTTTTATTTTGTTAATTTTCTTCATAGTGACCACCGTTTTTGTGAAAGAAACTGGCGTCGAAGTCGATAAACCTCAGGCTATCTCCAGCGCCAAATTGGAACGCAACCTGATTATGTTGGCTATTACCGATTCTAGCCAAGTGATTTATGACAACAATAACATTGGAGTAGCGGGTGTACGCAGCACAGTTGCGCAACTCATTAACGATAATCTTAAAAGTGTGGTTATCCAAGCCGATAAAAGTGTACCAACGAATCTGTTAGTGCAAGTCATCGATGAATGCAAACTGGCAGGAGCAACCACTGTGAGTATTGCAACACAATGAACAAACTGAGCATCAATATTCTATCATCCTTAATCGCTATAAGTATTTTGCTGTTAGCATTAAGTCTTTTGTGGGCCTATCAGTTCTTTAAAAAGACTAATAGCGATCAAGTACTAGTAAGAACCATTGAAACCTTACATATCAAAGCGCCACCTCCGCCTCCACCGCCTATGACTCTACAACAACAGCAAGCTCTATCTATAGAACTTAATGTCACAGGCTCTGGCCCTGGGCTGGATATCATGTTAACACCTCCTGATATTGATATTCCTGACCTGGCACCCCCTGTTCTCACTATGCAACAAAAAACCGAATTTAATTTAGACTTAACGATCGATTGGCAGGCATTAACCTTGGGAGAACTGGACGCTACACCACGCTTAATTAGCAAACTAGACGCCCCTTTTCCTAAAGCTATACGTGGAAGTGATTTAGAAAAATTAGACATTTTATTGGATGTCCTTATTGATGAACAAGGACAAGTGACTCTGGTTAATATTTTAAAAAATCCATTGCCAGAATCTATTCCCTACATAAAATCTTTTGTGGCAGCAGCTCGTTTCACGGAGCCTAAAAAAGACGGCATTAGCGTAAGAGCTCGTTTCAATTGGCCAGTGGAGTTTGATTTACAATGAAAAATATACATGTTTTTTTTGGGATAAGCCTAGTTTTTATAGTCAATCAAACTTATGCTTCTGTTAAGATCGCCATTCCGGAAGCACAATGGCAATTTACACTACAGCATATTTCTTTAGATACAACTGACGCCGCTAAACAAATTAAGCCGGATGAACAACCTCTCGTTATACAACTCAAACCCTTGCTGAAAGCCCAAAAGTACCAGCAAGCCCATAACACACTCCGTACACAATTACCTGCTTCACCCAGCATTGCCTTGTTGCTTTTACAAGGGCAAGTTGCCATGCAATTAAACGAATATGCCATTGCAAGGCAAGCCTATACAAAGGCAATAGAGCAATCGCCCGAATTAATCGACGCTCATCGTGCATTAGCCCTAATCGCCCTTCGCCAGCAAAACACAGATTCCGCCAAAAAACATATCCAGAAGGCCATTCAGCTAGGGGCACAAGATGCGCAACTTTTTGGTCAATTAGCCTACATACATGTAAAAACTGACTCTCCATGGAGTGCTGTATCTGGTTATCGCCAAGCATTACTTCTGCAACCCCACAATGAGCAATGGGAACGCGGTTTACTACACGCCCTAGTTGCAAGCGGTTCAATAAATGAAGCGCAAACACTCATCAAACAAATTTTAAATACGACCAATGATGATTCTGACTTATGGTTATATCACGCACAATTATCTTTGCAAAACGACAATCCAAAGCAAGCGCTCAGGAGTATGGAAATCGCCTTGCGAAATGGTGAGAAAGCGGCAGCCAACTTAGTGTTAGCCGCCCAATTGCATATGCAACACGGTTCAGGCCAACGCGCCGTCGACTTATTCCGCAAAGCGATAGAAAAGGATAAGAGATTTATTAATGAAGTTTTACAAGGTATCAGTTTTTTTCTTCAAGAAAACGCTAGCGTAAAGATTCAACCACTTATGAAAACTTTAGAAACGCAAAGCGCGAAACTCGACACGCATTCACGCAGTCGGTTTTATTTATACCGTGCCTTTATGGCCCAACATAAAAATAAGCACGAAGAAGCACAAAAATATTTGTTAAAAGCAGTCTCTGAAGATAACAACAACGGACAAGCACTTTTTGAAACTGCTCGTCACTTTGATGAACGCAACCAGAAAGAACGCGCTGCCGCTTATTACGTTAGAGCAACGGTTATACCCAATGTGGCTGAACAAGCACTGATTGCGCATGCCCAAATGGAAATTAATCATAAAAATTACACAAAAGCTCTTCAATTATTACGCGATGCCTATGATAAAAATCCTCAACGTCACGACCTGCTACAAAACATACGTCAATTAGAGCAGATCGCGTTAAGCCAATAAGATTTTAATGCTCTCTGGTTGATCGAAATACCACATCTGGCCAACGCTCTTTGGTCAGATTTAAATTCACCATGGTGGGCGCAATGTAAGTCAAGTTATCGGCACCATCTAAAGATAAGTTATCAGAGCATTTACGCTTAAAGTCTTCTAGCATTTTAGCGTCTTCACATTCTACCCAACGTGCTGTGGCAACCGGCACACTCTCATAGATACAATCTACCTTGTATTCCACTTTCAAACGATGTGCGACTACATCAAACTGAAGCATACCTACTGCGCCAACGATAATATCGTTATTGTTCATGGGACGGAAAACCTGTGTAGCCCCTTCCTCTGACAACTGAATGATCCCTTTAAGCAATTGCTTCATTTTTAATGGATCCCTCAAGCGAATACGCTTAAACAATTCAGGAGCGAAGTTTGGGATGCCGACATATTTATAGGAATCACCAGCTGTGAAGGTATCGCCAATTTGAATGGTACCGTGATTATGCAAGCCAATAATATCACCCGGCCAAGCTTCTTCTACCGCTGCACGCTCCCCAGCTAAGAAAGTTAATGCGTCGGCGATCTTAATGTCTTTATTGGTTCGCACATGGCGCATTTTCATGCCTTTTTCATACTTGCCGGAGCAGACTCGCAAAAATGCCACTCTATCTCGATGTTGAGGGTCCATATTCGCTTGGATTTTAAACACAAACCCACTGAATGTTTCATCGCTGGGTTCGACATCACCAGCCGATGTACCACGCGCTTGTGGTTTGGGAGCCCATTGGGTTAAACCCGTTAACATTTCTTTAACACCAAAATTACCCAACGCTGTACCAAAGTAAACTGGCGTTAATTTTCCTGCTAAAAACTCTTCTAAATTAAACTCGTGGCTAGCGCCTTGCACCAACTCAAGCTCTTCACGCAGATCGTCGGCGTAACTTCCCACAGCTTCATCTAACTCGGGGTTATGTAAGCCTTTAATAATACGTTCTTCTTGAATGGTGTGGCCTTGCCCTGTTTCATACAGCAAAGTATAGTCTTCAAGAATGTGGTAAACCCCTTTAAACTGCTTACCCATGCCAATGGGCCAAGTCACAGGTGAACACTTAATGTTGAGTACTTCTTCCACTTCATCTAGAAGCTCGATGGGATCTTTTATATCGCGATCCAGCTTGTTCATGAAGGTGATAATCGGCGTGTCTCTTAAACGAGTGACTTCCATCAATTTGATCGTACGCGCCTCAACACCCTTAGCCGAGTCAATGACCATGAGTGCTGAGTCAACGGCCGTTAACGTTCGATAGGTATCTTCTGAAAAGTCTTCATGACCGGGGGTATCGAGAAGATTGACCAAACACTCATTAAATGGAAATTGCATAACGGAGGTTGTAATTGAGATACCCCGTTCTTTTTCCATCTCCATCCAGTCTGAAGTCGCGTGTTTGTTCGATTTTTTAGCTTTGATAGAGCCAGCCACCTGGATGGCTTTTCCGTAGAGAAGCAATTTTTCAGTGATGGTGGTTTTACCGGCATCCGGATGAGAGATGATAGCGAAAGTTCTTCTCTTATTGATTTCATTGATAAAATTCTGTTCTGACATACCTAATTTCCCAATCGTGTACACACCCGTGTACACAAAAATTCTGGCTGGGCGTTAGCAATGCTTGACACGCCCTGACACATGAAAGCCGATTATTTAAAGTTATGGCTTATGCCCTAGCCTCAAAGTGGCGGGCATTTTACCTGAAAGTTACACCCAAACCCGACAACCTTTTACAATTAGGTAGCGGCATGACAGTAACAACCAATTCTCAAAATATATTCTCAATGGCACTTAACGTATAAAATAGATACCATTTATGTGATATATGTTATTTAAAAGCACCATTTTGGTTTATTTTATAATTGACTCTACACTTGAGTCAATGCTATTGTTAAAAATATAAACCGTATAAGCACAATATGTTAACTGAAAGCACCAAAAACTCATATAGATAAGTCAGTCATGCCACAAACAAGTAAAGCCGCAAAAAGCCCACCTGCCGATGTTGAACAAACTCTTATTCGACTTGGCAGCTATATTCGCAAGGCAAGATTGCGCCGTAACAAATCACTGGAAGAATTAGCTGAAACCGTAGGTGTAACACGTCATGTCATGGCGGCGATTGAAAAAGGCAAACCTTCAACCGCAATTGCCTCCTACATGGGCGCTTTATGGGCGATGGGGTTACTCAGCGATATGAAGTCTGTTGCTGACCCTGATAACGACACAGAAGGTAAAGCATTAGAAAATGTCCGCGCCCCTAAAACAGCGGGAAAACGCAAAAAGGAATTAGATAATGACTTCTGAGCGTGAATGTTTTGTTTATATCGTCCCGCCAGAGGAAACCGAGTTTGTCACGGCAGCACGCTTTCGGGTATCCAAGACTCGCGATGGCGACCCCATTGGTGAGTTGGTTTATGGTAAAAGCTACCTTGAGCGCCCTAATGCAGTAGCCCTTGACCCGATTGAGCTAAAGCTTGGCAATACCAAATTTGAAACCGCGCGCATGAACGGTTTTTTCGGCGCTATTCGTGATGCTATGCCTGACTACTGGGGACGCCGCGTTATTGAACGTAACACCAATAAAACGGGGCTGGATGAATTTGATTATTTAATGCTTGGCGCAGATGACCGCGCAGGGGCGTTAGGCTTTGGGCTAAACGCCACACCTCCCTCACCGCGCCGCACCTTCAACCAAACCCTTGATCTGGAAAAGCTTCAAGTAACTGCTGAGGCCATCATTAATAACGAGACGATTGAAGCTGAAGACCAAGCCAACGCACGCCAAGTTCAAGAATTGTTGCTTGACGGCACGTCAATGGGCGGCGCTCGCCCCAAAGCCGTTGTTGAAGATGATAACAGCTTGTGGGTCGCTAAATTTTCCAGCCCTCAAGATCGTTGGAACAATCCCCGCGTTGAACATGCGTTTCTCAACCTTGCTATTACCTGTGGTTTACAGGTTGCTGACAGCAAGCTTGTGGATGTGGCCGGAAAAGATGTATTGCTTGTTAGGCGCTTTGACCGTGACCATACCGACAAGGGCTATCGCCGCCACCGCATGGTAAGCGCCCTTACTCTGCTTCGCTCGGAAGAAACCCCTGCGGCGAAAAGTGATTGGTCGTATTTGGCGCTTGCAGACGAAATCCGCCGAGCAAGCAATCATCCAGAAGAAGATTTACAAGAACTGTTTGCGCGTATGTGCTTTAACGCACTGGTATCTAACCTAGACGACCATCCGCGCAACCATGCCATTCTTGCAAAAGATACCAATTGGCGGTTAAGTCCCGCTTACGACTTAACGCCAATGCCGACCATCGCGCAGGACAATAGAGATTTAGCAATGTCCTGCGGTTTGCATGGCCGCAAAGCCAACAAAGCTAATCTGCTCAGTGGCCATGCACGCTTTCTCCTCTCAGAGGAGAAAGCCGCGTCTATTATCGACCACATGATAGACGTGATTAAGGCTGAATGGGAAGCCACGCTAAAACGAGCTGGTGCAAGCAACAGCGACATTAACACTATTCGTGGCTGCTTCCTTTATGACGGTTTTTTTAACCCCATCACCGAGCAATAAAAAAACAAAGTCCACATAAAACTAAACCCAACAGCCACGTTAGTTTAGTTTTATATAGACCAAGGTAAACTCCAACTTAAATTAACCCTCTCTCCGCAAGACTCACAGCGCCATCAATACCAACCACTAAATGATCTAACACACGCACATCAAACAGACTCAAGGCTTTTTTCAGCTCCTTGGTAATCCCTATATCGGCATGACTTGGCTCAAACGTGCCAGAGGGATGGGGGTGTAACGCCCCTATTTGTTTTTTTAACTTACTTACCTTTTTTTCTTAAAACCTTTTCTCCTTGCCTTTTCTTGTCCTCATCAATGCCTGAAAGCTTACCGGCCTATCAAGAGATTTCTTCTCCTCTTCGTTTCGACCATAGGTGATAGCAAACAGACTTTCAGCATCAAGCAGTACTCCAACAAAAAGGAGGATCAAATGAGATTAATAACAAGATTTGAATGTGCGACAAAAACAGACGAAGAGCTTCACGCTCTCCTAAGACAAGCATTTAATGCAGTGGCTTCACCAAACCCAATTCATAGAAGCAATGCGATTGCCTCAGTGCAAAATATTCAGAATGAAATTATTTCAAGGGAGTTTCGTATTTGAGAAACAAATTCAAATAACTATGCAATAGCGAACATCATTTAGCGAGCTGAGCGGTAGGTGTATCAATAACAACGATCACTTTAGGATAAGTTTATAAGAATAGTGTTCAATCGCCGCACGGTAACTCTTCCGAGTATTCTCGCGAGTTACTGCATGGTTGATTCAAGGTTAGTCATTTTTTTCTGAAGGATCTAGTTTTTTAGTGCTGCCTCTTTGAGAATCGAATTTACCTCCGCTGATACATCCTTATTGCTCAAAATGTTTACGTGATCCACGTCATATCCTCTTATTTTGACAGCTTCTTCTTGTGCCTTTAGCGAAAGTTGACTGGCTAACGTTACAGTTCCGTCAGAGTTTGAACGTCTCATTATTCCTCCCCCCTTACCCTTATAACTGAAGAGCAAGTAATAATCCGTGTTCCTTGATAGAGCTTGATCGTGCAACATTGTTAGGTATGGGCTTTCTGGAACCATATCAAACCAGGATGGGACTGCTATTGGGGCACGCTTTACCCCCATGCTAGCGGCATTATGATCAAGCCAAGGGGTCGATAGGGTTATAAAGGTGGTAATCGTGGACTTTACGCTGCCGTGAGTTTGTTGGTCGTTGATGAACCCTCGTGAAACAAGCCCACCCATACTATGAGCCACAACGATCAAATCCTCGAAATTGTGTATTGCTTGGAGTTCGTTTACAGATTCGCTTAACGTTTTACTTAGCAATCCCAAGCGCATGCCCGATGGATATTGAACAATCCAAGCCTGAAAGCGTTCTCGATCTAAATACTCGATAAGATACAACCAATCGTGACCAGATCCGCTAATTCCATGCACAAACAATACTGGGGTTTTATTTTTAGTATACGGCTCAAAAAAATAGACACCGCTGTTCCCTTGCAGATGGAATTTCACAGGCTCCCACATTCCCATAGAACCAAGCTACGGCCGGAACACTGAGGTATTTACCACCTAGCCAAGCTTAGACTGATCAAGGTTAACGGGCTTATGTGTTTTTCCTGGCACATAAAGATCTGGTAATTCTTTTTTCGCAATGGAAGGATCACGAAGTTCGATTGTTAGCCCTGAGAAACTGTCACTGGTCACTCCTGAAATGATGATGGTAAAAATTGGCAGTTCATGTACACAAGCGTGTACACAAATTGCTGGGCTTAGGATGGCAGAAGAAGACTTTGAGAGTCAATACGACAAGCTAAGACAAGTCGTAATCAATTGATTTTGTTAGGTTTATCGTCAGAAGCTGACTCAACCTGACTGATGAGAATTTAACGCTAAAGATCCGGGTGCGAGATAATTGCGAAAGTTCTTCGCTTATTGATTTCATTAAGAAGTTCTTGGTTTGCCATGAATCCTACTTCCTGTTTTGTACAAAATTTGTACAAAAATAACGTTAACTTTTTAAAGCGTTGGTACTCACCAAGGCTTGGTTCAATTTGAGCGATATTTTAGCAAAATAACCAAGCACTATAAATTACCCCACCAGAATCCTTTTTTGGTCATTTTATGGCTTTTCATGCCACTAGGATTGTGATTTTTGGCTTTTAAAAGTTGAGTAGGCTCTCACAACAGCACTATTCACAAGGTGCCTGATAAGGTTACATTAGATTATTAAGATCGATTTAATGTAACTCATTGCGCACACTAAAGTTTAATATTGACTTTGATCGAATTAAGAATAAGAAGATACACGTACAAACACTTAGCAGCCTCGCACGCATTGACTATAAGAAAGCCAGGGTCATTCTTTTCTTGCCCCATTTAGGCGCGGAAGGGTTCAATCGGTCAAGCATTTGTACGAAAAACACATTTGCAAGCTTTTTATCAACGTACATAGAACAGAGCTTTGGTTGATCAAAGCCTGTGAGATACTTGTTGGCCACGATTAGCAACCTGTATTGATCTTCATTAACACCTTTAGGTTTAACATCACCAACATATGCCTTACCAAACAGATCTTTGGTATCACCATCTAAAAATCCATTCATTTCCGCTTCGCTGTACTTGATAACATCAACTTCTTTCTCACCTGAGAAAGCAATTACGGCCTTGAAGGGGTCTCCTTATTCTTCAAGCAATCGAGTTATAGCTTTGTAATAGCGAATAGCGGTTTCAATATTCTGCGTAACCAACATACCGTTACCTTTGCCTTTCAACTTCTTGGCATTCACAACATGAGTAATGAAGTGAGCGAGCATGATCTCTGCTTTGGTATTAATTGTTTGCTGGCTTCGCTCCACATAGCAATTATTCATTTTTTGACTGACCATTCCGCCTCTACACTACAACACTTTGATTTTGCCAGTTACAGCACTATTGATCAAAGTAGCTTTGTATTCTTTGAGTTTATCTATTTGTGATTCTTGTATTTTTATTGTCTTTTCAATCGTATTGCTTTGTTTTGCTACAAATTCCAAAATTTTATTTTGTTCAGATATTGGTGGCAAAGGAAGTAAAAACCCCCCGAGCTTTTCGGTTGGTAGGGTTTTTGTTCCGTGACCGGACTCTTCAAGGAATGTTGAAAGTTCTTCATGAAGGCCATCTAAAATCAATCTTAAAAACAAAGGCACACAAACATTTTCATTAACAATCAATGCCTTCATATCTTGGTTAATCGTTACTTTTTTTGCAGTTATTGAAACAGGTATCTTACGAGCAAGTATCATTCCTCTAACCACTATAAGAATTGAATTAGTTGGCACTAATTTTACACTTGATTTTTTCACCGCGAGATCTGTAATTGAATCGATTGATGTTTCTATAACATCAAATTTCATATCTTTTGGTGAGACCCACGGAATGTCACCTCCCCAATAATCCATATTTTCTTTACTTGGTGTGCCACCACCCATAAATCTCGTGAAGTATTTTAGCTTTCTAACTGACCATCTGCTAGGTACTTCACCAATCCAGTCCACACCTGAATCCTTCATTGGCACATCAGGATTAAGACCTTGGGTTACAGCATTTTGGATAACGATTTGTTTGCGTTCTTTAAGCAGGGCAATTTGTTTTTCTTTGATTGAAATAGCTTCATCAATTTGTGTTATTTTTTTATCTAAAAAACTAGAAATGGACTTCTGTATATGCAAAGGAGGGAAAGGCAATCTGAACTTCCGAATCTGTTGTATTCCAAGCGCAGGTCTAGTGGCACCCGTAATAACACGATAAATTTGGGAGTTCATATAATCTGAGTCTAAAATATGTTTTAAATAACGTTCGCAACATTTTTTCTTTGCCTTGATTAGTACTAATGTAGATGAAAGAGCAACTCTTTTTCCCTCCAAATTCAAGTGCCTAGGTTGCCCAAGAGTACCTATCTTACAAAAAACTATATCCCTTGGCTCTATGGTAAAAGCCTTTTCTTGCTTTAGAACAGCTTTTTCAGACACCATTCGAGCACTAGTTTCATTTACAGTTCCATCCTTATTTACCTCCCTAATTCCTATGTATGGAAATCCATTTGGATCTAAGGCTGGTGCGCGATGGTCCGGTTGAGGGTCAATAACATTGCAATATGCGTCAACTGGAGCAATGACCCAATCAACTGGCAATTCGATTGATAAGTCTTTTGTTACATCTGCTAGTTGCACATCAATCTCCTTGCACTTCAGATAAATTTACTCCCAGAATTTGAGCAATTAACCCTTCAGCTTTTTGCTCTAGAACAATAATATCGCTAGCGACATCTTCCAATGAACGTAGCGGCTTATGACAATAGAAGTCCTTATTGAAGCTAATCTCGTAACCAATTTTGGTACTATCTAAGTTAATCCATGCTTGCTCGACATGTGGTTTAACTTCTTCAAGGAAATATCCATGAATTTCTTGGGTTAGCGGTACTGATTCCGAATCACGCAAATCTGAGTTGGGTTCATAGGTGATGTATTCGCCCGCTTTACTTGTTGGATAAAAGCCAAAATCTGTCAATTGATCTTGTGAGCAGCTTAAGTGGTCAAGCAATTCATCGAGTTTGCTGTCTGATAGCTTTACTATTTTCTTGACCACCTTTTCGGCTCTTTCGTCATACCAGCTCACAGCATTCAAAATGGCATTCTTTTCTGGGGTTGATAATTTGATTTTCTGGGCTTTAAGTACTGCGTCTACTTTGTCTTTAAATAGATTAAAGTCGTTAAATTCATCACAACCAATTTCCTGCATGAGCAGGTTGGCAGCTTCAAAAATAGCGCGGAGTTTTTGCCAGTATTTTTCGTCGAGCAGTTTTGCCTTTGCCCTGGCGTTGATACTGATGTCGTTATCTTCGCACCATTCCAGAATGTCTTTGCTTATGCTTTTTAAATAGCCTTCTTCGTATACTTTATTGCCATATTCTTCGAGTAAGTGCTGCATCATTTCGGTGAGTGACTTATCAAGCCGTAGCGGAGCAATGGCTTCTGATGAGAATTTGGCCTTACGGCGATCTGGGCGTTCAATATTGACTTTGTAATAACCAAAGTCTTTATTGTTGAATACTTGACTAGCGATACCAATAGGATCGCCCATCCCTTCAGGAGCAGAGGCGTCTAATTCACGTTCAACTTCTGCACAATCAAGGTAGGCTTGAGTAATCTGCGCAATATGCTCAGGGGCGAATTCACAATTCTTGTTACCTAAATTCTTACGTAATTTACGGTATAACAAGCTAGCGTCAATAAGCTGCACTTTACCTTTACGCGCTTCGGGTTTGTTATTATTTAAAAGCCAAATATAAGTGGTGATACCTGTGTTGTAGAACAGGTTATTAGGTAATTGTACGATAGCATCCAGCATATCGTTTTCGATGATAAAGCGCCGAATATTACTCTCACCACCACCTGCATCACCTGCAAACAAACTAGAGCCGTTATGAACAGATGCAATGCGACTACCCTGCACACTGGTTGCAGGGTCTTTCATTTTGCTCACCATTTCCATGAGGAACAGAAGCTGTCCATCACTAGATCGTGGTGTCGCGTCAACACTTTCTTTATTACCCCAGTAATCAGTTAGCTCCACCTTGAAACGGGAATCAATAACTTCGCTGCCATCTTTGATATTTTTCTGTTCTGAAGCCCAGCTTTTACCGTATGGCGGGTTGGATAGCATGAAGTCAAAACGGTCTGAGGCAAATTCATCGGTTGAGAGCGTCGAGCCTACTTTGATGTTTTCAGGGTTATTACCCTTGATCATCATGTCCGACTTACAAATAGCGTAGGTCTCATCGTTGATTTCTTTACCGTACAGGTAAATATCACGATTGGAGGCAGGATATTTTTCTTCAATAAAGTATTGAGATTCAGTCAACATCCCACCGCTACCACAAGCAGGGTCATAGATTGTAATGGTTAAGGGCAAATCATCTTTGATCGGATCAAAGACAAGGTGTGTCATTAGTTCAATGGCTTCACGCGGGGTAAAGTGCTCTCCAGCTTCTTCGTTGTTCTCTTCATTGAATTTACGGATTAGCTCTTCAAAGACATAGCCCATGCCCAAGTTAGTGAGGGCTGGTAGCTTACTGCCATCTGGGTCTTCTGTCGGGTTGGGCGTTAGATTGATGTATGGGGAAACAAACTTTTCCAGCACATCAAGCAACACGTCTTTGCCAGCCATGTGGCGGACTTTTGAAAACAGCTCAAAGCATTCAATAATTTCTTTTACATTATCGCTATAACCGTTCAAGTATTCTTCGAAGTTAGCCAGCAAGATTTGCTGATTGTTCGTGGCCGTGCTGAACAGGTTTTTGAGTGTCCACTTTGATACATTGTAGAACACTTGTCCCGAGGCAGCCTTTAGCGGCTCGTCGTCAAGCTCAGTGTCATTCATATCTTCTTTCTGGAACTTTACTTCATCTAATAGGGCCTGCTTGCTTGGCTCAAGCAATGTATCCAAACGGCGCAGAACAACCATTGGTAAGATGACATCACGGTATTTACCGCGCACGTAAACATCGCGCAAACACTCATCAGCGATGTTCCAGATAAATGAGACCAGTTTATTGTGTACGGAGTGATCCATTCATTAACCTTAACATTATTTCTCTTGACTACTTATTAACAGTGGGAGTTTTCCCTCTGTTTAATCCATTTTTCGCTTCCTAAATTCAACCCAGGAAATTTACTTCTAAGAACAATCGATATTAAATTTCCTTTAAAAAAATATATGTATATATATTTTTTTCGAAACCAGTATTTCACGGAATTCATATTTTCTTCTCAAGACGGTGGGAAAGAATATGAGAAAATCTAGCAAGGAGCAAGACTAACTTGATGCTTTAGATACATTTTTCTGCGCATTTTTGTACTTAATTTTACTCGAACAAAGTGAAGCACCCTATCTGATAAAATAACTGTTACTAACATGATTAATTTTGACAATGGCCGTATCGAAAAATCCACTACCACTCTTCTAAAGCTCATCCTATTTGTTAACCTCCCCGAAATACGGCATTGTTCTCGAAAAGACTGCCTTAATCGCTTTATGATAAAAGCAACGTTCGAATAAATTTCAGAAGGGGTTATTATGAAGAGCGCATCAGCTAACAATGAATCATTCAAAAGCTTATCTGATTTTTATGTCTTTTATTTAAAAGAACATTCTAACGCCATGTGTCGTCGACTACATTTTGTCGGTAGCGTATTGACCTTATTGGTGCTTTTTTATGCACTCTTTTCACAAAGCTATGGATGGCTCTTTTGCTTACCTCTTATAGGTTACAGTTTTGCGTGGATTGGCCATTTTGTTTTTGAGAAAAATAAACCCGCTACTTTCAAACATCCATTTTACAGTTTTGTTTGCGATTGGATGATGTTTAAAGACATATTCATCGGTAAAATTGCTTGGTAATTCGAACTTTAAAACGATTTTATTATCCGATAAATCCAATGGTCTGTTCGTCTGAAGTTTATTGTTCGGACGTGCCTCAATAGGTTTCATTCTCAATAATGAGTTGTAAACTTATATCGCACATCGTTTTACTCACCATGAGGCTATGGGTGAGATATGAGAAAATTGAGGAATCGGCAAACCAAAGCTTATACTTTGGGTATATTTTATGTGTGATTTCTACACTAGATTGAATCAAAGAGGTTTAAACACGATGAGTCGAAGGCATTAGAAACCAATGTTAAATTATTGTTTTTAAGTATAAAAATAAAGTAATTATCATCAACCTACGTCAGAGTCATCCTCTGTAATAGAAACATTCTTAAAGGACGTTAGTCCATTTAAGGACTTCAGGGTTTGGTATAATTGGATTTAAACTGTTTGCAATCTCAGAACTCATATCATTCAATTTTTCTAACGTCTGAGATACAAATTCATTCAAACTATCCATCAAGCGTTGATCTTCCAATATTTCTTGAACAGTCAATTTCATAGGATTTTGAACTCTACTATCCACGGTATTTTATTTTGCTTATTGGTTTTCTGATATTTCTGAAAATTTTTACCAATGATGCCCTCTGTCTTTTCATTTCATGTTGCAATTTAGGAATTATCGTTATATTTTTTGGTTGTTTTTTCCATGGCTTTAAATTTCTACTTGCGAAAAATAAAGAGGAAAAAACAACCGAAAAGGCTGCTACATCACTGAACAGACACAACCACTTTACCCATGGCTTTGCCACTGGCTAAACGTTCATGTGCTTTGCTGATTTCTTCAAAGCTATAATCTGTTTCATCAAGAACTGGGGCTAAACCACCTTCTTCAACAATGGATTTTAATTGCGTTAAAATTTCACTATGAACTTGACGCCCGTGATTGTGCAACATAGGAATCAACATAAATACAACATGTAAAGACAAACCTTTAAAGTGTGCCGTTGACAAATCTAACTCTACCAATGAAACCGTTGATGCCACATGACCATTGAGAGCAGCGGCTTGAAAAGAGTTAAGCATGTTTTTGGCACCGACAGAGTCAAACACGATATCAAACCCGCGTCCATCAGTATATTTGTTGACATAGTCTTCAACAGATTCATTAACATAATGTATAGGCGTTGCACCCAATTTAGCAATCATTTCCATTTGAGATTCTCCACCACCTGTTGAAAATACATTGGCTTTGAAATGGCGTGATAACTGAAGTGCCACATGACCAACTCCACCAGAACCACCATGTACCAATACATTTTGTCCTTCTTTAATACCCGCACGCTGCAAACCTTCATAAGCGGTAATACCAACAAGCGGTAAGGCCGCTGCCTCTTTCATCGACAGATTTTGCGGCTTGTGTGCAATTAATTGCGTATCAGCAACCATATACTCGGCTAATGTGCCTGGTAAATCCGCCAAACCTCCTGCACACCCATAAACATCATCTCCCACAGCATAACCTTGCACACCTTCACCAATAGCTTCAATCGTTCCTGCGAAATCCATACCTAAAATGGCAGGTGCAGGAGGTGAAAGTGGTAACTCAGGTCCCATTTGACGAATCATGGTATCAATGGTATTCACACTGGTTGCTGCTATTTTTATTAAAACATGACCTTGTTTAACTTCTGGTTTTGGCACTTCTGCTAATTCAAAAACATCAGGCCCACCAAAATTTTTTACTAGCATCGCTTTCATTGAGTCACCTCTCATCGGATAAAATATGATTGAGTTAAAAAATTTTTTACGTATCAATTAATTATTTTTTGGAAAATAATTAATTGATATCCTGCACTTTCATGACTAAGTCATTCCAGTTGCGTTGATTTTCAATATCGTGTTCAAGTCCTTGCTCATCTGCAAGCGTAAAACGTTTTATTGCAGGTGTTTTGCTAGTTGCTTGATATAACCAATAAGCCTCAGCTTTTAAAGCTTCATCGATGGGCTTGTCAATAGATTCATAAACGGCTTGCTTACAAGCGTTAATAGACTCTGCTGGAAATTGAGCAATGCGTTTTGCTAAGTTATCAACGTATTCACCGATTTCATCAGGATCTAATGCTTTATTGATTGTCCCGAGTTTCTCGGCTTCGTCTGCATCAAAATCGCGTGCACTCAAAATAATTTCTAAGGCTCGACCTAAACCGGTTTGTCGTGCCATACGCGAAGCACCACCACCACATGGCAAAATGCCCATGCCTACTTCCATTTGCATAAACTTAAATTTACCTCGGGCAGCAAATCGCATATCCAATGCTAACGCTAACTCGTGCCCTCCTCCTCGTGCAAAGCCTTCAAGCTTTGCAATGGTTGCTTGTGGAACACGACTGATGCGTTCACACACAGCTTGTAAATCCAGAAGCTGAACCTCTTCACGTGATACTGCTTCAACTGACATATCTTTTAAGAGTTCAGTATCGTAATGGCACACCCAAACCTCTGGATTAGCTGATTGGAATACCACAACTTTAGTCGTTCGATCACGTTCTAACCGCATGGCTAAACTGTTCAAATCTGCCAACATTTCTTGACCTTGAAGATTAACCGTACCGAAATCAAAGGTAACCGTTAAGATGCCTTCATTTTTTTCTGTTGTAAATGTTGTAAAGCCTTCATATTTCATTGAACTATCCTCTATAAAAATTAACGTTGACAAGAAATTCTCTTTTAAAACTTTTGTACGTTTTCCGATTATTCATTCATCAAAGATTTTTAATACCTAATTTTTCAGTGATTTGGTGTATAGTTTTCACAAGATGTGTGTTTTGTGTATTGTCGAGAGCATCCTCATGGGGTTCTGACCAAGCACCTTGGTCATTATCGAAATATCGACCTGTTATACCTGCAAAATCTTCATCTAAAGCTGCTTTTACTAAAATATTGGCGCCAATCATCAAATCTTTACCTTCAGAGCCATAAGCTTCTTTTACCATTTTACTGCCAAGAAATGAGGCAGGATTAACAGCGATTACGGTGGGTCCATCCTGTTTGAGTTGTTGAGCTAAATCGAAAGACCACATAGTAATAGCCAGCTTGCTTTGCGCATAAGCAGCGTTATCGGTTAAGTTTTTTTTGCCTTGCAAAGCCTCTATATCCACTGTAGCTTGCGCCGCCGAAGACAAATTAATAATACGTCCATTTTGTTTCATAGCGGGCAATAATTTCTTAGTCAAAACATAAGGTGCTATGGCATTCACGATAAATCGTGCATCATAACCTGAGTCTAAAATTGGATTCGGCATTTTAAAAACACCCGCATTGTTAATTAACACATCAATGCTTGCGTAATTTTTCTGTATATTTTCAACCAATTTTTCTACATCTGATAATTGTGAAAGATCTGCAACAAAAGTTTCTACAATTGCTTCTCTATTTTCTTCAAGAATTATTTCTTTTGTTTTTTTGAGTTTTAATTCATTGCGTCCATGAAGTAATAATTTATGATTTTTTTTTGCTAATATTATTGCTGTTTCAAAACCAATTCCATCAGTAGCACCTGTTAACACTATTGTTTTATTCATCGTCATTTCGATTCCAAATTAATTAAAAAATTATTTATATTTACAACAAATCAATTGTCTCATTTAAAAAATCAAGTATCTATTTTTTACTCATAAAGCTATCAAGATTATCTTAATCATATATCACTCATACCTAATTAATACTCGAGTTTCTATACTTTTTCTGGGTTTACTTGGCGTTGTGCCACTCTCAATATCTAACGCGCTATGTGCTAAGTGCGGACGGTTCTTATTATCATAGATATTAAATATGATGGCTTCAGTAGGAGTCATTTTAGAGAGATAAAACCACTGGTGCTTAGGGTTAGCAACAACACCAAGTATTTGACCAATACGATCGGGGTAGATTAATTCTATGTTAATCCAATCTTTTGATTGCATAGAGTGAGGACAAATAAATCCTAAAGGAGAAGATATGATCATATCTTCTATGGGCCGCCAAACATTGACAAATCCGAAGGAACCTTTTTGAAATTCAATGGCCTGATCTTTTCCCACTAAGTCGTTTAATCTTTGATTCGCAGCTTTTTCGCTATAATCATTGTGCACGTTACGAGCTGGCTTTCTTACGGCATTGGGCATATCCATTCTCACTGTATGGTCAAAAACGATAACTTCTTTTGCACCTATTTTATCTCGCAGTAGATTTTTAATTTCATTGTCATAAATGCTTTGCCAAGAATGCTTTTCTCGAAAGTCTGATATTGTAGATTCAAATTTCGTAAAGCAAATACCATTGTCATTAAAATTCAAGGTATCTTTATTTTCACGTAAATCTTTAACGGTAACTTTTTCAGCGACTAAATCAGGAGAAATCAAGTTTCCTGCAACTCCATCAACATCGAAATGAAATGCCTGAATCATATCTCTTTTTACAAAGTAATTTACAGAAGCCATAACATTCATCGTGAGTCTCCACATCAATGAGAAATCAACTATTTAGTAATGCTGAACAAGAACTGTTTTAAGCTTAATACTTTTATATTTATCTATAAATGAGCGATTTGAAGATTCAGTATTTAGATTTTGAAAACGCCGTCCTCTGGTTGTTTGGTG
>JBCCZV010000026.1:0-41476 GCA_039187085.1 Pseudomonadota bacterium | reverse complement strand
GAAAAGGTATATGGACACCTAATGAAGTATTAAGATATGCTCAGGAACTCGCTTAAGCTCACGGTTATATGAATGAACGTTATCTACAGTGAAAACTACAACTTTAATTTAGGTCTGCTGAATTACTTACACCCTTTTGATGGAACAAAATTTAAAAAAATTTATGATAACTTAAAGTTGAATCAAGCAATTCATTTTATTGAGCCTTTAGAAGAAATTAACATGGCAATGATTGATGACTTTCTTTCAACTATAATGCGAAAAAAAATAAGAGACAAAGTTTTTGTGCTTAGAGCTTTAGAAGTGCCCAATATCCCACTTGTCTCTTTTTCCTATTTAGATAAAAGAATTTTATCTCCTATGCGTTGGGCTGTGGCTGGTACCATACTTGCCGCTCAAAAAGCTTTAAAAAATGCAAGTGTCTACTGGAACGTATCGGGTGGTTATCACCACGCCATGCAACAAAATATGGAAGGTTTTTGTATTTATAATGATATTGGTATTTGTTATCAGCGGTTAATACACCATAACCTGCTTGATGTTGACGATAAAATAGTGATTATCGATACGGATGCTCATCATGGCAATGGTAATGCCTATACTTTCATGGAAAATAAGCAATGCACGCTTCTGGATATTTATAATGTAGGTATTTATCCCACATCGGCCTACACACGCGAACGTGTTAATTTTTCTGTTCCCCTAAAACCTAGCACACAAGGGCAAACTTACCTGCAACAATACTCAGAGGCGCTAGATAAACTAGATGACGATTACCGTATAGCGTTTGTAGTAGCAGGTACCGATACACTAGTGAATGATAAATTAGGTGGACTATGTCTAACGATTGATGACGTTATTGAACGAGAAAAGTTAACTCTGGAAGCACTCCATAAACGCTCAATACCTACTGTTGTGTTGGGCGGTGGTGGTTATTCTAAAGATAGTGCAGAAAGTGTCATCCACGCTATCTCTGCTTGCTCAACCTTGGATATGACTTCAAGAGTTAGTGAGGTGCAATCATTGAGTCAGTAATCAACTATTCACCAGTAAAAAAGTTTCAAAGGCATTAAACAGCCAAAACTAGATTCTGCAAACTCAAAACGCCTCTTCAAAACATTAGAAATGCTACAAATTTGCTGCACAATAACACGAAGAAAAAGAAATCTCATAAAAAACAATAAATTATTGGCGTCCTCGGCAGGAGTCGAACCTGCTACCTTCCCCTTAGGAGGGGGACGCTCTATCCAAATGAGCTACGAAGACAAAGAAGGCCTCAGGAAGAAGCCTTGGAAATTTTTTAAAATAAAGCTTCATCAAGAGCCATAATAGACTCAGCACCAGCTTTAACTTTTTCGGATAATCCTAAAGATTCAGGCAAAACCCGTTTAAAGAAAAAATCAGCCGTTATCGCTTTTGCTTTGTAGAAATCCTCTGTTTGCAACTTGGTTTCCTGTGTAGTGGCCAGCATCATACGCGCCCACATGTACGCACAAATATTCAAACCAACAAGACGCAAGTAATCCACTGACGCAGCACCAATCTCATTTTTGTCCTTGGCTGATACACTTAAAATATGTTGAGTCGTTTCTTCAACAAGTTTTAAGTTTGAGGTAAGCTGGTTTAAGATGTTTTCGATTGCTTTATTTGACTGGTTTTGTTCGATAAAGTTTTTCACTTCACCTGCATACTGCTCAAAGACAGCTCCTTGATTAAAGACGAGTTTGCGGCCGACTAAGTCAAGTGCTTGGATGCCATTCGTGCCTTCATAAATTTGCGCAATACGCGCATCTCTCACTAATTGTTCCATACCCCATTCGCTGATATAACCATGACCGCCAAAAACTTGTAAGCCTTCATTTGACATTTCAAAACCAATATCAGTGAAAAAGGCTTTCGCTATGGGTGTTAAGAAAGAGACCATTGCATTAGCATGCGCTTTACCCGCCTCGTCAGTGCCATAATGATCTTTATCAATATATGCACCTGCCCAAACGGCGAAAGCTCTCATGGCTTCATTATATGCACGCATTGTTAATAACATACGACGAACATCAGGATGCACAATGATAGGCTCAGCACCCGAGGATTTAGGTTGCACTCCTTTACCTTGCAATCTGTCTTTTGCGTAGGCTACAGCACTTTGATAAGAGATTTCACTAGAGCCAACACCTTGCAAGCCTATCGATAAACGCTCGGTGTTCATCATAGTAAACATACACTTCAAGCCTTGGTGGGGTTCACCAATAAGATAGCCTTCAGCCTCATCCATATTCATCACGCAGGTTGCTGAACCTTTAATACCCATTTTTTTCTCGATAGAACCACAAAAGATGGGGTTACGCTCACCCAATTTGCCATTTTCAGCAAACTTGAATTTAGGCACTAAGAACAAACTGATGCCTCGAGAACCTGCCGGTGCATCGGGTAGCTTTGCCAAAACCAAGTGAACGATATTATCCGTTAAGTCATGCTCGCCGCCTGTAATAAATATTTTTGAACCTGTAATTTTATAGGTATCGTTACCCGTTGGCTCCGCTTTAGTCTTCATCAAACCTAGGTCTGTTCCCGCGTGAGACTCTGTCAAACACATGGTCCCACTCCAAGTGCCATCCATAAGCTTTGGCAATACTAATTGCTTTAATGAGTCGGTTCCATGCTCGCTTAGTGCTTGATAAGCCCCATTAGACAAGCTTGAATAGAGGAAGAAGGAAGTATTTGTAGAATAAAACATTTCTTCTACTAAAACCTGTACCATTTTCGGCAGGCCTTGCCCACCAAACTCTTGTGCACCACCAATCGATGTCCAACCTGCTTCACAGAAAGTTTTAAACGCTTCTTTAAAACCTTCTGGTGTTTTCACTTCATCGCCATTATGCTGACAGCCGAGCTCATCACCAATAGCGTTCAGGGGAAGTAACAAGTTTTCCGATATTTTTCCTGATTCTTCAAGAATCGCCTCAACAATATCTGTGTCAATATCCCCCGAGCTTTCGAGTTGACTCAAATGCGTTTTTACATCAAAAACTTCATTAAGTAAAAAATGCATATCGTTAAGTGGGGCTTTGTATACTGCCATTCTTTAAACTCCTAAAATGGTATGAATAAGGGACCTAAGTGATTGTAAAATCAAGCGCATTTATTGGTTCGACTTTTGCGATGACCAATATGAATTTACGGAATCACGCATGTCTTTATGTAATAAAGCCAAACCTAATAAGTTAGGCAAGGTTGTTAAGACGACTGTCACTGCCGATAGATCCCAAATAATGCTAGTGTCCGTAAATGATGCAACAAAAAATGCAAGAATATATACGAGACGATAAGGCATTACAGATTTTGCACCAAATAAGTAAATCATTGCACGATCGCCATAATAAGACCATGCTATTACTGTGGAAAAGGCGAACAAGAGGAGCACAATGGTAACGACATACTGACCATACTCACCGAAAACTCCGAATGTAAAGGCTTTGGCGGTCAAAGGCGCAGAATGCAGTAAAGATTTACCGGAAACTACTAAAGCTCTTTCAACATCTTTAGAACCATCTAGCTTACCGTCTTTAACACTAATGTTTCCGCTGAATGGCTTACCAGCAAGTTTAAAGATCACATCTTCTGCAATAGAACGTGAATGTAAAAGGGTTACACCGGTCGTTTGTAAAACACCATTTTCAATCGCTAAAGTCCCTGTAAATTCTTTTACATTGGAGCCATCTTCATTACTGAGATAGCGACGTAATGATTCGGAGTGCTCGGTATTGGCTTCTTCGTAAGTTCCTGCAACAATCACCATATCAGAGCGTTGGAAAGTATTGTCAAATTTTTGCGTCCAAGCACCTGATGATAGTATGACTAAGCCTGTTATGGTACAAATAATAATGGTATCGATAAAAGGTTCTAAGATAGACACCATACCTTCTGCCACAGGGTTATCTGTTTTTGCGGAAGCATGAGCTATTGCAGCTGAGCCTTGCCCTGCTTCATTGGAAAATAAGCCTCGATTGACCCCTCTTGAAAAAGCAAAAGCGATACTTGCTCCCAAAAAACCACCCGTTGCCGCTGTGCCAGTAAAAACATCAGAAAATATCATCGAAATCGAAGGTAGAATATTTTCATAGTTACTGGCGATAACAGCAAATGCACTGACTAAGTACAAAACTCCCATAAAAGGAACTATTTTTTCTGTTACTTTAGCAATGCGACGAATACCACCCACAATAACCAGTCCTAGCAAAATAGCCAAAACCGTTCCTGTCATTATAGGAGGAATACTAAAAGAAGACTCAACACTAGCAGCGATATTATTAATTTGCGGCATGTTGCCCGCACCGAAAGAGCTGATTACCATGGCGATGGCAAAAAGCACAGCCAGCCATTTCATATTGAGCTTGCGCTCCATGAAGTACATCGGACCACCAGCCATGGTTCCATCTTCAGTTTTAATTCGATATTTATGCGAAAGCGTAACCTCGACAAATTTGGTTGTCATTCCAAGAAAGGCTGTAGCCCACATCCAAAAGATAGCAGCAGGACCACCCATAAAAACGGCAAAAGCTACACCGGCAATATTACCGGTACCTACGGTTCCAGAAAGTGCTGTTGCCAGAGCTTGGAAAGGCGTGGTATCACCTTGATCTTTATCACTGGTATGTTTGCCACGGACGATAGCGATAGCATGAGAGAAAAATCGAATTTGCGGAAATTTAAGGTAGATGGTAAAGACAAAGCCAAACCCGAGAAGTAAATAAGGAAAATAGGCTGCCGAACCAAGATATTGATCCAACAACTTTAAAAAATCGCTCACTGCGTCCAAAATAATGCCCCCATAAAAGTCAGCTTAAGCGTTCTCAATCATCGATAAGACGCTTTTTCATGATTTGAAATTGATTAGTCATTATGATTACATAAATTGCCAACACATTGAAAACAGAGTGAGACTCCACAACATTTTGGGTCAATGAAAAGTAAATTTTGCCTATGAGGACTCAGCTTTAAAGTGAACCCGAACTCACTACTCTATACAACCTGCGGCTTCGTTAAAACAACGAACTGAGCAGTATATGTTTTCACTGTGAATGAGACAAGTCGAATACCCATACTCCGCTGAGGTGATGAAAGTTATTGAAAAGCTTTTAGAAGGCTTTCAATTTTGTCTTTAAAAACGCTCATATCTTGAACAGGTTTTTGTAATATATTTTCAGCTGACATACCCATTTCAAAAAAGCTCTTTGGCATTCGAAACTCAGCAGAACCAGTATGAATGATAAAGCGGTTAAATCGATATAATTCGAAAGCTTGGTTAATGAACTCTACGCCATCTTTGCCGGGCAACCTGAGATCCACAATAATGCAATCAAAGGTCTCAAAACGCATCTTTATCAGCGCATCTTCCGCTGTACTGGCCTCAAATGGTTCAAAACCCTCATCTTCCAAATAAATACTGAGGTTCTCTCGAATAATCGTCTCATCATCAACGATCAAAAGTTTTGGCATGTCGATAAGCTCATGGTTTTGGATACCTTGATTTCATGATTTCATCGGCTTGATCAAGCGTTGATCGTGTTATTTGTGATAAATGTAAGTACAAATTTTGCCCCTCCCAAATAAGAGCGCTCAATTTTAATTTGCCCATTATAGCTAGATACTATGTCTACAACGATAGAAAGCCCCAGCCCTTGGCCTTCGGTTTGTTCATCAAGGCGCTTTCCGCGCTGCAATATTTCATTTTTATGCTGCTTTTCGACGCCAGGACCATCATCTTCACAGATGATACTCAGTAAGCTGCCTTTCTCTGAGTCCATCGTTTGCTCAACACAAACCTCGACTTTTTTCTGCCCGTATTTGGACGCATTTTCGATGATATTCCCACAAAATTCGAGCAAGTCCGCTTCTTCACCCCAAAATTTAGCATCCTCTTGAAGGTTGAGTGTGAACTCCATGTTTTTATGTCGGTAAACTTTCTTTAGAGCCAACACAATTTTTTCGATAGTTGGGCTCACAAGAATAGCGGTAGAGAAAGTCGTCTTGCCAGCAGTTTTAGCGCGTTGCAGTTGACTCGCAATAATCTGGTTCATTCTGTTCAGCTGCTCGTCCAAGTTTGTGTGTAAATTGTCAGCAATTTTATGGTTTTCGAGAGTTGAGCGAATAACGGCAAGAGGTGTTTTCAAGCTGTGGGCTAAATCAGCTAAAGAGTCTCGGTAACGCTGTCCTTGTTGTTGCTCATTTTTTATTAAAAGATTGATCGCATCCGTTAATTTACGTATTTCTTTTGGATAATTCCCTTGAATATTTTTTTCGAGACCTTGTTCAACTTTGGCAATAGCTTTAATAACTTTTTGTAAAGGTTTAAAACCCCATGTCAAAATAAATAACTGAAAAGCGATGAGAGCCAAAATTAAAATAGAAAACCAGAGCCATAAGCTTTGTCGAAAATTGCTGGCTATTTCTTGATAGCGGCTGGCATTTTCAGCAATCAAAAATACATAACGACGAATTTTTTTATCTTCGCCATACCACTCTACTGCAAAGCTCGTTACGTAATAAATAATCGTATTATCTTGGAAAGAATAAAAGTTCATAGCGCCGGTAGGAGCATCAATGGTGAACTTTGGAAGATCCTCAATCACGGAGGGCGAACGCCAAATGACTTCTTTATCAGAATTGTAGAGTAAGCCGTAAACTCCCGAAGTAACATCATTAAGATCCTCTTCAGTCAATGTCATGGGCATTTGCAGCTGACGAATATTGCTATCATCAGCGACACCCACTAAGGCATAAATTTTACTCTCTTGAACCTTAGCAATATTAGACTCCATCGCTTCTGTAAACGCTGTTTCCAGTATGAATCCTGTTAGCCCCAAAAAAATCGAGAGTGTTATACAGGTTGTTGTTGTAAGACGCCCTCTGAGTGAATTAACCTTCCAATGAAGCACAGAATTATCCTAGTTCGATAAAAAAGAGAAAAACCCTTAACATTTATTAGTCTTCAGGCTTAATACGATAACCTCTACCTCTTAAAGTCTCGACAAATTTATAGGTACCATCCGGATCAATTTTTCTTCTTAGCCGTCCGACAAACACTTCTATCACATTCGAATCTTTATCATGATCCTGTTCATAGATGTGCTCTGTGAGCTCAGATTTGGACACGACCTTGCCTTGATTAACCAATAAATATTCTAAAACTTTATACTCATAAGCAGTAAGCTCGATTTCTGAATCATTGAGTTTAACCACTTGTTGAAAGGTATCTAAGCTCAGCGGACCAATGGATAATGTAGACGTTGACAGACCACTACTCCTTCGCAACAACGCATTGATTCTCGCTAAAAGCTCTTGGATGTAGAAAGGTTTGACGAGGTAGTCATCGGCACCAGCCGCCAATCCATCAACCTTGTCTTGCCAGTGATCCCGTGCAGTTAAAATAAGAATAGGAAAAGTTTTTGATTTTTCGCGTAATTTTTTAATAAGTTCTATGCCGTTTAATTTTGGCAGCCCTAAATCAATGATAGCAGCATCAAACTCATACTCTGTGCCCAGATAAAGTCCTTCTTCACCATCTGGTGCTTCTTCAACGGAATATCTTGCCGTATTTAAAGCACTTTTCAGTTCCTGCCTAAGCGCTTCTTCATCTTCAACTAACAACAATTTCATAGTATCTGACTCCTTTAACTACCCTTAGTCCCAATAGAATGTTTCAAACATCAGTATGTCTTTTTCTATTTAAATACGAATTTCAATCATAAAGCGTGTACAAAGTCACAAAACGCTACCTGTTTTCGCATCAACCTTAACGGTAATCACTTTACCGCTTTGCAAGATTCTCACACGATACATGGGTTGGCTGCTATTTTTTGAAAGTGTTATAGACATGACTTTACCCTTTACAGCGCCAACGGCAATCTTGGCTGCTTGGTCTTTAGATATGAGGTCGTTTGAAGCCCATTGGTATTGTGTAACATCTAATCGCTTGGATAGCCTTTCTTCCATGACATAAGGTTTAGCAAGAATAACTTGATTAAAAACAAAGGCATAACTAATGAAAAATGCATAAAAAACGTTTCTTTTTAATACAGAAACCCTATAAATCTGCTTTTTTATAAAATTTAACACGCTTTTACACCTTCACATTGATCGTTTACGTCTATTTTATCCTTTACTTTTATCACTATGCAATTCAAGCCAGTTTTCAATAAGTTGGTTGTGGTTACAACGGACCTTTTAAACCAAGACATAGCCTTGTTAACCTTCAAGCACGCCAAAGTTTATGATCGAGACATTCTTTATTCATAAAATAACCTATCCCACCTAAACCTTTGGTGGATACAGAGCTAGATTAAATGATGTAGGCTTAACTAAGGATGAACAAATAAAAAGGGTGTCTAGTCTTTGAAAAAACCATGAAAACAACACCCAGGATTGCAAATAGGAGAAGGGGTACCCTCGAGAATAGAGGCAAAGTCAGTAAGTAATTCAGGCAACCAATTGTTTTGAGAGCATATCTAACTCTTCTGCCCTATCCATTAAATTATCAAATACATTTTCTACGTCCTGTTTCTTGATACCAAGTTCAGTGAGTAATTGTACTGAGGGATCAATTGTGGATGAATCTCCAATGGCAAGACGCTTCAACATACAGTTGGCTATGGTCACTAGGTTGGCATATTCTCTGTAAATGCCAGAATATTCGTCTTGATGATGGTATCTTACAGCAGTAATTAATTCATCCGGCATATTCCAAGACTGCATTAACCAAGCCCCCATCTCCTCATGTGTAACACCCAGAACAAAATGTTCTATTTGTTCGATGGGAAAACGACAATTGGCTTCGATATATCGATTGACAGTAAAAAATTGTGGGGGGAAAACATGACCAAGTAAAAGGTGGCCAAAATTATGGAGTAAGCCTGATAAATAGACTAAACCTCTTTGGGGTCTAACTTTTGGTGGAATAAGAGTGCATAAACGCTCTGATAATGTGGCCGAATAGACGGCTTGTCGCCAGAAGTTTCTTAAACCTAAAGGACCATCATCGGGGATTTTCAATGATTTCCCGATCGCTATGCCCAAGGCTAAATTCATCACTAAGTCAAAGCCTAATACTCTGGAAATCGCAATTTCAACTGAGCTCACTTGCCCTTGATAACCATAATAAGGTGAACTCGCCCAACTAATGACTTGCGCGGCTAGGCTTGGGTCTTTAGTGACAATATCAGCTAGGTCTTTGGCCTCAGCGCTAGGATCCACTCTTAGCTTCATAATTTCCCTTGCAATAGCAGGCATTGCCGGTAAATCAAAGGTTTCATCCAATCTTTGCTTAATACGTTTTGGTGTAAAACTACTTAAGGCAACTTCTAAATTTTCAGATTGTAACTTCACTAACGTTTGTGGAGAACAAGTCATTTTGGTGACTTCAGACTCGCGTTGAATATGCACAAAATCTGATTTAGATACACGGATAAGACATTGTGTCGTACCTGGCTCAAGATAAATATAATCCGAATTAAATTCATCAATATCCACAACACCTGATAAGCCGAACAAAGCAGGAAATGGTGGCCGACAACCTGGCTCACATCCAGAAAAAACATTAACCTTTTCACTGTCTAAAGGAATCGGAGAAAAGCTGGATTTAAAGTTATCGCATAATGTTTTGAAATCTAACATGTGACTTGCTGGAATAATAGCAAGTACCTTCAAGCCATTTTCTTCAAGCAGAATAGCTCTCGCTACTTCATTGTCAGGAATACCGTGAGATTGAGCGATTTGGTAAATTGATTCTCCACCCTCGTGCTCAAAAACCTGATAATCAATATTTTCTTGCTCAAGGTAATTCTTTATTTTTGATGGGATGAGGCTGCTCACAACGTATGTACCACTCTACTAATATTCCAATGACAAGATAAATTTCCAAAATACTCTTATCTATATAATAGACGCCACATGGTTCGTTACTAAAATTTTTTGAAGTCAAGTGTAAGGAAAACAATCCCTATTTGAGTATTGAGGTCGATCTATCCATACGAAAAAATCATCAATTAAGAAGAATATTACAATTTTAATTTTTGAGCGCTACTGACCTAAGGATGAAATGCACTATTCAAGTGATAACTGAATCACCGAGACAATGTGAACTTTGTTTGTGAGCTTGAAAGAGTCATGAAACAAGATAAAACCTCCCTGTTGAAAGAGAACTCAACAGGGGGTTTTGAAGAGTTAAGTTAAATTACGCAGCTTTTTCAGATGAATCATCTTTGCCTAACGACAAACCAGCTACATAAGCTTTTGAATAGTCATCGACTTGAATAGCATCAAGACGTAATTTTTCAGCATCAAGCACTTTTTCCAAGTCTGCTTTTGTTATCAGTTCTTTTTCAAAAGCCTGAGCCGCTAGCTCAGATAAGTTGGTTGATGGTGTCAATTCACCTTTCTTCACAGCAGACATCAATTGTTTTTCAATAGGTTGAATCGCAACGTGCTTTTGCAAGCCGATTTCCATTCTTCCTGTTGGGTCTGTTTCTGTTTTACCGATGTATGTGCTGCGAGTAATGCGCTCTCTGACATCCGTTAACCCCATCATGGACTTAACCAATTCTCTGTCCAACTTATCACTCGGTTTTTTGTATGGGTTGCCGAATGGGAAAAGCAACCTTTTCAAGGTACCTCCAACAATAGACATACCAAAATTGTCAAAGAACGACAGGAAAGCTTCTGTTGCTAGATGTAAGTTATTTTGCAAGTTCCAATGGACATAAGGCAAATCTTCCGACATGCGGCCTTGATCTTCATAGTATTTCAGTACGGCCGTTGAAAGATATAAATGACTCAAAACATCACCTAGACGCGCTGACAACCTTTCACGTCGTTTTAGATCACCACCCAATATCATCATAGAAACATCAGATACCACAGCTAGGCCGGCACTCAAACGACTTAAATCTCGGTAATATTTAGCAGTAGGGCCGCTAACAGGTGCTTTAGCAAGCCGGCCACCAGTAAAGGCTAAGCTCACAGCACGAACAAAGTTAGAAATACCGTAGCCAATATGCTTTGAGAGCAAAGAATCGAATTGGCGCAATGCCGCTGCTTTTTCAGGATTTGCAGCTGCTTGCATCTCTTTGAAGATGTAAGGATGACAACGCACAGCACCTTGACCAAATATCATCAAGTTACGCGTCAAAATATTTGCACCTTCGACTGTTATGGCGATAGGGTTTGAGAAATACGCGTGGGCGATATAGTTTCTTTCACCCATGATAAGTGCTCTACCTGCATGAACATCCATGCCGTCATTGATAACTTTTCTAGCTAACTCTGTCATGTGGTATTTAGCAATAGCTGAAACCACCGAGGGCTTAACATGTTGATCAACAGCATCTGCGGTCATAATTCTAGAGGCTTCAAGCATATAGGTGTTACCGGCAATTCGAGCCATAGCTTCTTCAACACCTTCAAACTTACCAATTGCAAGCTTAAATTGTTTTCTCAATGTAGCGTATGCACCCGTCATACGATAAGCCATTTTGCCTGAGGCAGTACCTAAGGCCGGTAATGAAATGGCGCGACCAGCGGATAAACACTCTACGAGCATTCTCCAGCCTTTGCCGGCATATTCTTGCCCACCCACTATCCAATCTAGAGGAATGAAAACATCTTTACCATGTGTCGGACCGTTCATGAATGCCATTGACATAGGAATGTGACGGTTACCAATTTCAACACCAGGGTGAGATGTAGGAATCAAAGCAACCGTAATGCCTATATCTTTTTTGTCACCAATCAGTTTGTCAGGGTCAGAAAGCTTAAATGCCAAACCAAGTACGGTTGCTACAGGCGCGAGAGTAATATAGCGCTTATTCCAGTTTAAGCGAATACCTAAAACCTCTTTACCTTTGTATTCTCCCTTACAAACCACACCAGTATCAGGGATTGCACCCGCATCACTACCGGCTTCTGGGCCCGTTAGTGCGAAACAAGGTACATCTTCGCCCGACGCAAGGCGTGGTAAATAATGGTTTTTTTGATCTTCCGTACCATAGTGTAAAAGCAATTCAGCAGGGCCTAGCGAATTAGGAACCATAACGGTAACTGCCGCGCTGGCAGAGCGAGTAGCAATTTTGCTCACAACTTCAGAGTGTGCAAGTGCTGAGAACTCTAAACCTCCGTATTTTTTCGGAATTATCATGCCAAAAAAACCTTTTTCGCGCATGTATGCCCAAGCTTCTTCGGACAAGTCTTTGTCATGTTGAACGATTTGCCAGTCATCTAGCATGTCACAGAGCTCTTCGACTTCATTATCGACAAAAGATTGCTCACGAGGTGATAATGTCGGTTTATCCATGTGTAAGATCTTCTTCCAATTCGGATCACCTTGGAATAAATCACCATCGACCCAAACATCACCCGCTTCCAAGGCATCTTTTTCTGTTTGATTCATCGGTGGTAAAACACGTTGGAAGAAAGCCAATATCGGTTTGGAGAGATAAGTGACTCGAATCGATGGAATACCAAAGAAAGCAACCACTACAGCGAAAAGAACCCACGGAAATAGCGCTATCTCTGTGATAGCACTTGTAATCGCTAAAGATAAGCCCACAAGTAGAATAGCTGATTTAAACTCAAGCTTTTTAAAAGCTGCTACCCATGTTGAAGCGAGCAACACCAGCATATGTATTAAAGTCAACATGACTGTCTTCTCCTAGATTTAAAGATTTGACGTCTATATAAAAACGTCTGGATTTACTTAAACTTAAAAGTTATTAAAAAATTATTGCTCTGTAACGGAAGCTTTTTAGCACTTAATTTTGACTTGGCTATACATCAAGCTTTCATGCCTGCAGCTAAAAAGTTGATTAACTTGCCAGCTAGTGCTTTGGTATCCACGACTTCTTTAAAATCCGCTTCGGCAATTTCTTGTAAAGCTTGGCTTCCCGCTAATGTAAAAACCATTGATCCCAACATAAAATGTAGCCGCCAAAATAGCTGCTCCATAGGTAAAGTCGGATAAGCACGATGGATTTGCTTATTAAAACGACTTAACAGATAACCATATTTTTCAAGCATAAAACGTCGCAAATGACCTTGTGTTTCAGCATAAGCCCTTCCAAGAAGGCGCATAAATATCGAGGTTCCATGAGTTCGTACATTATCAATGTCTAAAATTGGACCTAATAAAGCGGCGATGACCTCCTCAACTTTTGGGGGAATCTCTTGTTTTTCAAGCTGTTCAAATCGCGAGTTAAATCCAGTGGATAAATGCTGAAAAAAACGGTCAAAAACAGCCTGGATTAAAGCTTTTTTTGAACCAAAATGATAATTAACCGAAGCAAGGTTAACATCGGCTCTACTCGTAATCATGCGAAGAGAGGTTTCTGCAAAACCACGTTCAGCAAAAAGAGTTTCTGCCGCATCGAGTATTTTGTCTTTTGTCGAATTTTTGTTATTCATGAGTTACCAAGCAAAGTAAACAGTTGTTTGAAACATACGTTCCAATCAAATTAGAGTCAAGTAAAATTTAGGCATTTTGCGCAATCTTAATACAAGCAATCGCTTTTTTGTGAGTTTGGGATGTAATTACAGGCAGTTACTTTTATTTCATTGGAAAAATAAGGGCTTAAATCCTTTAAGGGTTTACTGCTTCGCAAAAAACATTCAGGGGTAGATTTAAAAAAGCAGTTTTAGTGAACAGCTTGTTGAACTCTCTCACATAAGCTTCGAATAAGGATAAAAAAGACACAATTGGGGTAATTATTTTCGCGCTAAACTGGAAACAATAATTGTCCTTTTAAATCATATTGACTCATACATTTTTTAATATCATTTCTGTATCTTTATTTTTTTCATAGGTCGAATAAGAAAAAAGGGGGTCATAAACAAATCGTATGAAAAAATTGATCGAATTCTAAAAGCGAAAATGGCCAAAAAAGTTTTTTTTGAGTATCTGCACATTCGATAACAGGAATTTTTTCTCCCATATTCCGAATCAATTCATCACTCATCGCAATATCTATCTGAGTGATAGAGATTGCAGAAAAATATTTTGAAAGTTTTATCAACTCCAAAGCATCACCACACAAATGACACCCAGAAGTCATATAAAGATGTATTTTTTTTACTTCAGACATAATCAGACGTCCTAAATTTGTGAATCAAAAACTCGAAAGACAACAATTTTATGGTTTTTTTAAATAATTTTAAAGATTTTGACTGGATTATGAATACACTTATGTCAATATCTATAGTACTATTATTCACTATCAATCAACCCTAAATATAAGTTAACGAGAAAATACATCATGTCGAATGAGAAAAATTTTGTAGAGCCTGCTGTTGAAAAAGCAAATAACGATCTTTCTAGTGCTTCTGCAGCTTTCAAATCTGCATTTGCTGACTACGCAAAGAAGATTGGGAATGAAATCAAAAATGCAGAGAAAACCTTTGCAACCCAATCAAAAAGCATAGAGCGTTTGGTAAAAAAACAAACAGCTCTCAAAAGTCGTTTGGCTAATGCTAACCAAACACTAGCGAAGAAAGCGACTCCTGCAGCAAAAGCTAGAGTTAAAAAAATTAATGAAGAAATGAAAACGCTAACTGCAGAGATAAAAACAGCAAAGCAGGAACTTGTCGATGTCAAAGCACATTTGGCGAACTCTAAAAAACTAGACTCTAAGAGTAGTAGTATTGCAAAAGCTATTGAGAAATTAGAAATAGCGGCACCAGCCACTAAAAAGCCAGCCAAAAAAGCTACAAAAAAAGGTTCAACAACCAAAAAAGCTGCTCCTGCCAAAAAAGCCGCTAAGAAAACAACTAAGAAAACAACTAAGAAAACAATCAAAAAAGTTGCTAAGAAAGCACCGGCTCGAAAAAAAGCGACCCGCAAAAAAGCCGCTAAAAGCTAAAACAGCAACAAACTGGCACATTTTAATCCAAAAAAAAAGGAGCTAAACATCGCTCCTTTTTTTTTGGATTAAAAAAACATGATGGAAGTTTTTACGGCGGGAAAAATCTCTTGGAAGCGTTTTTTCCGTGATTTCCTCCACATTGAGTTCGTTTTTCAATGTGTTATCAAAAGCGAATTTTCTAAAGTTTGTTGAAAAGATTAAACATCCCCAATCTGATAAACGAGCTGTCGCCAAGCGTATTAAACCAGCATGGTCTCTCTGAATATCCAGGACACTATCCATCTTTTTACTGTTTGAAAAGGTGGGGGGATCGAGAAAGATCACGTCATAATTCAGCTTTGATGCTTTTAACCATGCAAAGCAATCGGCATTCACAAAAACATGCTTAGCAGAATCAAAACCATTCAATTGCATATTATCTTGTGACCATGACAAATAGGTTTTAGACATGTCAACGGTGGTGGTGGAAGCTGCTCCACCAGAAGCAGCATAAACACTGGCGCTACCAGTGTAAGCAAATAAATTTAGAAAGTGCTTACCTTTTGACAAATTTTGAAGCATTTGTCGAGTCGTTCGATGGTCTAGGAAAAGTCCAGTATCTAAGTAATCAAACAAATTAACTTTAAAGGTTAAACCATTTTCTTGCACCTTAAAGGTTTTTTGCGTTTGATTAATTTTTTCATATTGATTTGAGCCTTTTTGTTTAACCCGCCTTTTGACAGCAACATTTTCAGGCTTTATTTCCGTTAGACCTAAACAAATATGAATAATATCATTGAGTCGACGACTTGCTTGTTTTTCATTGACCGTTTTTGGCGCTTGATATTCTTGTATATGTAAGCGCCCTTCATAAACATCAATGGCCGCGGCGTATTCTGGCAAATCAGCATCATACCAACGATAGCAAGTGATATTTTCTTTATTCAGCCACTTCTTTAATTGTTTTTGATTTTTTTGCAGACGATTTCTTAGCATGGCAGCTTGCTCACTCAGCTTTGATTCCCAATCTGAAGTGATTAGCCACGGGTCGAAACGATCAAGTATGCTTGCTTGTGCCAGGCTGAAACAATAAAGTTCACAAGCCAAGGGGCCATTATTCATTTGATATTTATGGTGCCAACGAAAACCAATATGTCGGATTAAACTCTCTTCATAATTCAGTAATGCTAGTTCCCAGCCCATGCATTGCATCTTAAATTTCTGAGTTAATTGGGCGTATAATTGTGAAATTTCTTCTTTTTCACTCAGTCTTTCACCGTAAGGGGGATTGCTAATCACTAGGCCAAAAGACTTGCTAGTTGGATTCAAGCATCTTTCTTTTGAAGTACTATCTCCATGTTCTAGAACGATGATGGATTCCAAACCGGCTTTGCGAACATTAATTTTTGCCGCATTGAGTGTATAGGTATCTTTCTCTACCCCTATGAACTCTATGTGAGATAACTTTTGCAAAGCTCCTGACTTTGCGTTTTTGGCTGCATTTACAACCTTCTGCCATTCTTGTTCATCATGGCCTAACCAATGTTTAAAGCCCCAAAACTCACGTAATATGCCCGGAGCAATTTCACCTTTTATCATTGCCGCTTCAATCAACAAGGTTGCTGAACCACATAAAGGATCAATAATGACTTCATGCTTAGAATCTTTTGACCAACCGGAACGCAACAATAATGCTGTGGCTAAGGTTTCTTTTAAAGGAGCTTCTCCTTGTTGTTGTCGATAACCTCTACGATGTAAGCTTTCACCAGACATATCAAGACTAATTGTTCCCCTACCTTTATAACAATGTACAGAAACACGTATGTGAGGAAAAGCCGTATCCACACTGGGGCGTTCTAAACCTTCACGGGTAAAAGCATCAACAATAGCATCTTTCACTCGTTGAGCTGCAAATAATGAATTATTTATCCCTTTCAAAACGCCAGTGAAACTCACCGCGAATGTTGAGTCGTTCGAGAAATGTTGATGCCAAGGTAATTCTTGCAACGAAGAATAGAGGTCGTCAACATGTTCAATAGGAATATTGTGTAACTCAAGAGTAACTCTTGAAGCTAATCGCGTCCACATTAACACACGGTACCCATCACCAAGCGCACAAGAAAAGTTGACACCTGATTTTGTCAGTTTTCTTTGGGTAATGTTGAGGGATGCAAGTTCTTTATCTAAGAGGGATTCTAAGCCTTTTGCGGCTGATGCAAAAAAAGAGTATTGGGTAGTAGTCATTGAAAATCGATTTTATGTTTGATGTTCCGCTAATTTTAGAACACTTTCTTTAATTAGCGTTGGTCCAGCGTAAATAAGACCGGTATAAATTTGAACAAGGTCAGCGCCTGCTTCAATTTTTTCTTCAACATGATGAGCACAGGTAACACCACCAACACCTATAATTGGGATAGAGCCATCCAATGAATGACGGAGACGGCGTATAATTTCATTGCTCTTACTAAGTAAAGGAAGTCCACTTAGCCCACCTGATTGCGTTTCGTGCTTGTGTCCTTTGATAGCATTGCGATCATTAGTAGTATTCGTCGCAATCACACCATCAATGTTGGCTTGACTAAAAGCTTCCGCAAGTTGCTCTATTTCACCAGAGCTCAAATCTGGAGCAATTTTTATCGCGACAGGGACACGACGACCATGTTGAGTTGCCAACTTTTCTTGCTCATTTTTTATCATTTCGAGCAATTCATGCAAGGCTTCCCCAAACTGTAATTGTCTTAAATTAGGCGTATTGGGTGAGGATATATTGATGACAATATAGCTGGCGAATGGATAAACTCGCTGCATACCAATACGATAGTCTCGAGCAGCTTCTTCGACAGGTGTATCAAAGTTTTTTCCTATATTGATACCTAAAATCCCTTCAAACTTTGCACTCTCTATATTTTTTATGAGTTTATCGACGCCATCATTATTAAAGCCCATACGATTAATCACAGCATGATGATCGGCTAGGCGAAACATTCGAGGCAATGGGTTACCAGGTTGAGGGTGTGGCGTCACTGTCCCTACCTCCACAAACCCAAAACCCATGGCAGAAAAAGCATTAATGCATTCACCATTTTTATCTAAGCCTGCGGCCAAACCTATTGGATTAGGAAAATCAATTCCCATCACTTTCCTTGGAACAGAAGGCAGCTGTTGTGAAACCAAGTTCAAAAATGGTGTATTTTGAATACACTTCAAACCACCAAGGCCTAATTTGTGAGAGCGCTCAGCATCCAACAAAAACAATGCATTTCTTAAATAAGGATAAAGTATCACTAAAATGAATCCCGACTATAAATTAGAAGTATGACGGTAAAAATTATCTTAGCTCACTAGGCAGTGCAAATGTAATGGTTTCTTCCACACCATTGGTATTATTTATAACCTTACCACCCTGAACTTCCAAAGCCGACACAACTTCCTCTACCAAAATCTCAGGAGCCGAAGCTCCTGCTGTTACACCAACTTTGTCAATACCACTTAACCATGCTTTTTGAATTTGTGAAGCATCGTCAATTAGGTAAGACTTTGCGCCCATTTTTTCAGCCAACTCACGCAATCTGTTAGAGTTCGAACTATTTTTCGAGCCTACAACTAACACTAAAGAACAAATCTGAGCAAGCTCTTTTACTGCGTCTTGTCGGTTTTGCGTGGCATAACAAATATCGTCTTTTTTTGGACCCTGAATGTGAGGAAACCTCCTCTGTAGTGCATCGATAATCGAACGAGTATCGTCCACTGAAAGCGTGGTTTGAGTGACAAAATGTAGCCTTTTAGGGTTTTCTACACGTAATGCAGCGACATCCTCTAAATCTTCAACTAAATATATTTTTGATGCCATTGAGTCATATTGGCCCATTGTCCCTTCTACTTCAGGATGCCCTTTGTGACCAATCAAGATACATTCTTCATTTTTTTTGGAGATTTTTGCGACTTCCATGTGTACTTTTGTTACCAAAGGACAGGTCGCATCAAACACTTTTAAACCGCGTTCTTTGGCATCTTGACGGACTTTTTGTGAAACACCATGGGCACTAAATATAGCAGTGGCATTTTCAGGAATTTCCTGAATTTCTTCGACAAATATTGCTCCTTTTTTTTGGAGTTCACTCACAACATAACGGTTGTGAACTACTTCATGCCGAACGTAAATAGGCGCGCCAAACAAATCTAAAGCACGATTGACAATTTCAATCGCTCGATCGACACCGGCACAGAAGCCTCTTGGACTTGCTAATAAAATCTCCATCACATGATCTCACTTATAAAGATTGAGCTTGGCTTGACTCGACTTTCAAAACGTCGATATCAAAAATAATTTTTTTTCCAGCTAGAGGATGATTAAAATCAACACGCACAGAACCTTCTTTGACCTCCGTAATCAACCCAGGCACAGTGGCTCCACTAGGCTGCTCAAAAGCAACAATATTACCCTCTTCTAGTTCAACATCCGCTGGAAATTGCGTGATATCCATAAAGTGAATATTTTCTGGATTACTGGGGCCGAATGCGTCATCCACATCTAAAACAAAGCGTTTATTCTCTCCCGCTTTTAGTCCAATAACTTGTTTTTCAAAAGCTGGAGAGAATTCATCAGTGCCCATTAAAATCCAAGCGGGTTCATTGGTATTTTTAGTCGTATCGGCCATACTACCGTCTTCAAGAAATAAAGAAATATGTGCTAAAACACGACTATTTGCCTTAATGGTCTCCGACATTACCTGCTAGCTCCCTTTTCTTTGCATAAAACAACATATCAATAATAAGAAGTACAACACCGATACAAATCGCTGAATCCGCAATATTAAATGCTGGCCAATGATAACTTCCGTAATACCAATCAATAAAATCAACGACTTTACCATAAAGAAGTCGATCAATAAGATTTCCAATAGCACCACCCAACACTAAACTGTAAGCAATACCATTAATTCTTTCTGTCAAAGGTAAACGATACAAAATACCCACAAGGACAACAGAAACACCTGCGGCTATGATGGTAAAAAACCATCGCTGCCAACCGCCTGCATCCGCTAAAAAACTAAAGGCTGCTCCTGGGTTGTACCGTAAAACGATATTAAATCCTTGGAAAACAGGGATAATGTCCCCTTCCTTTAAGATAGCAAGTATCCATAGCTTAGTTACTTGGTCTAATACCAAAGCCAACACAGCTATCCATAACCACTTCAAACCTGTATTTTTTACTATTGCAATCATTACCACTCTCTATAATCCGCTAATCGTCAAACCTATTTTGAATAGTTTGTTCATGCAAATTGCCGAATTTCGCCATTACCATCAACATTTTCAACACAACGCGAACAGAGCTCTGGGTGTGCTAGATTTTGCCCAATATCATCACGTCGATGCCAGCAGCGAGAACATTTTTTAGCGTCCATTTTCGTCAACATAATTTCTACCCCGTCCAAATCAGTTTTTACGGCATCTTTATTTGTTTGCTCAATAGGACTCACAACTGCTTCAGAGGTAATTAAAACAAAACGCAACTCGTTTCCAAGCTTGGTTAAAATATTTAACCAGTCCGCTGAAACATAAAGTGTTACGGACGCTTCTAGTGAACCACCCAGTGTTTTATTTTTTCGAGCGTGCTCGATAGCTTTATTCACTTCGGTTTTTACTTGTAAAATCTTATTCCAATCCATTGTACTTAAGTGTTCGTTATCTTGAGTAAACAAACCTTCAAACCATTCTTCAACAAATACTGTCTCGCCACGTTTGCCAGGTAAGTTATGCCAAATTTCTTCAGCCGTAAAAGAAAGTATGGGAGCTACCCAACGGACTAAAGCTTCCAGAATCAAATACATCGCTGTTTGGCAGGAACGCTGCGCATTGCTTCCTCGTTTAGCTGTGTATTGTCGATCTTTAATAATGTCGAGATAAAAACCACCCATTTCAATGGAACAAAAATGCTGAATTTTTTGTACGATACTTAAAAAGTTATAGTTCTCTAAATCTGCCTTTATCGCATTTTGTACTTGCAATGCTGCATCAACAGCCCAACGATCGAGCAAAACCATATCTTCTTTTGCCACACAATCTTGGTCTGGCTCAAATCCATTAAGATTGGAAAGCAAAAATCTAGCGGTATTACGAATTCTGCGATAACTGTCAGCTGTACGAGTTAAAATGGTATCGGAAACTGCCATTTCCGCACGATAGTCTGTAGATGCGACCCATAAGCGTAATATATCCGCTCCCAACTTATTGTTTACTTCTTGTGGCTCAATGGTATTACCAATGGATTTAGACATTTTTTTGCCTTGAGCATCTACAGTAAAGCCGTGAGTTAACACCTTTTTATAAGGAGGTTTAGCGTTAATCGCTTGCGAGCTCAATAAAGATGATTGAAACCATCCTCGATGCTGATCGGAACCTTCCAAATATAAGTCAGCAGGATAAGACAAATCATTTCTTTGTCCCAACACACTAAAATGTGTTGTGCCAGAGTCGAACCACACATCTAAGGTATCATTTACCTTTTCGTAGTTTTCTGCATCATCGCCCAATAGTTCTTGAGGCTCAAGCGCAAACCAAGCTTCTATACCTTCAACGTCGATTTTTTGTGCGACTTTTTCCATTAACTCAACAGTATTAGGATGAAGCTCACCTGTTTGTTTATGAATAAATAGACTGAGAGGAACACCCCATGTTCTTTGACGTGAAATACACCAATCAGGGCGATTTGACATCATGATTTCGATTCTTTCTTTACCCCATGAAGGTACCCACTCAACATCATCAATACTCTTGGCGCTCTTATCTCTGAGATTGCTTTGTGTCATCGAAACAAACCACTGGGGAGTTGCACGAAAAATGATGGGAGTTTTATGACGCCAACAATGAGGGTAACTATGATTAAAGCTCTCCGCATGCATAAGTTGACTCGCTTCCGTCAATTTTTCAATAATCTCAGGATTCGCTTTATATACATGCATACCTTCAAAGAATGGGGTGCCCTCAAGATAAACGCCATTACTCCCCACGGGATTATAAACCTCTAGTCCATATTTTTGACCCACGATGTAATCATCAAGACCATGACCTGGAGCTGTATGCACCGCTCCAGTTCCTGCTTCTATCGTAACATGCTCACCAAGAATTAAAGGAACTTCTTTGTCAAGCAATGGATGCTTTAACGCGACGCGATCAAAAGCTTCACCTTTGCCATAGGCAACAATATGATAATTTTCTATATCCCATTTAGACATACAATCCTTGATGAGTGCTTCTGCAAGAAAAAGACGTTCCTTCTTACCGTCTTTTTCAACTTGAACAACAGCATATTCCAAAGTTGGATGTAAACAAACCGCTTGGTTAGCGGGAATCGTCCAAGGCGTTGTTGTCCAGATCACAACCGATAAAGGCCCCTCACCATGATGACCATCAATTTGATGGCATTGATTAAATATTTGCCCTTCATCAACCACGTTAAATTTAACGTCAATGGCGGGGGAAGTTTTATCTTGATATTCGACTTCTGCCTCTGCCAGTGCTGAACCACAGTCTGTACACCAATGAACAGGTTTTGCACCACGAGTAAGATGACCATTTTCTACAATACGCGCTAAGCTTCGAACGATGTTCGCTTCCGTTGTAAAATCCATTGTTTTATACGGGTTAAACCAATCACCGAAAACACCAAGACGAATAAAATCTTTACGCTGTCCATCAACTTGCTTTTCTGCGTACTCACGACATTTTTTTCTAAAACTTGCGTGATCAATTTTACGACCCGCTTTTCCTACTTTTTTCTCAACTTGTAGTTCGATAGGTAAACCATGACAATCCCAACCCGGTACGTAAGGAGCATCAAAACCATCCAGTGTTTTATATTTGATGATGGTATCTTTAAGTATTTTATTCAATGCGTGGCCGATATGGATATTTCCATTCGCATAGGGAGGGCCATCGTGCAAAATAAAGGGCTTTCTTCCTTCACGAGCTTTTCTAATTTTTTGGTAAACCTCCATGCTTTCCCAGTTTTTCAAAAATTGAGGTTCACGTTGGGATAAGTTAGCTTTCATCGCAAAGGAGGTTTTAGGTAAATTTAGTGTTTCTTTATATTCAGTCATAAGGTTACTACACTCGTTGTAGGATAATAATTAAACCAGATTTTCTTAAAAAGCGTTTTCCATTACGTTTGCGAAAAAACTTGCCTCGCAGCGACGGCATCTCTTTTAATTTGCGCAACAAGGGTTTCTAAATTTTCAAACTTACGCTCATCACGAATTTTTTCGACAATTTCTACTCGCAACCTCTCGCCGTACAAATTACCCTTGAAGTCAAAAAAATGTGCTTCAAGCTGCTTATGTTGACCATTCACGGTAGGTCTAATGCCTATGTTTGCAACTCCCAATAAGTTTTGCCCTTGATAGTTCGTTTTTACCGCAAAAACACCTTGCAATGGCGAAACTTGTCGTCTTAGAGCAATATTAGCTGTTGGAAAACCTATAGTGCGTCCTCTTGCATCACCGTAAAATACACGACCCGTAACACAATAGGCATGTCCCAACCAAGACCGCGCCTGCTGAAAATTTCCTTCATCAAGTACTTTACGAATAGCAGTACTGCTAACGCGAACTCCATTCAATTCTCGACTATCTAAGGCCTCAACTGCAAAATTATATATTTGTCCCGCTTCAAGTAAGGTTGAAAAATTTCCTGTTCGTTTTTTTCCGAAATGAAAATCATCACCAATAACCAGATGCTGTATAGCTAAGCCGTCGACCAAAATGTGTTTAATAAAGTTATTAGCCGTCATATTGGACAGTTCACGATTGAATTTCAAACATAAAACTTGTTGAATACCCAACTGCTTTAACCATTCAAGCTTATCGCGTAACAATGATAATCGAGCAGGTGCTTGATTTTTCAAAAAGTATTCTTGCGGGTGAGGTTCAAACAACACTACGGTTGACTGAGTACCTATTTTCTGAGCCTGTTCGATAATTTTAGAAATTACTGCGCGATGACCAAAATGCACGCCATCAAAATTACCTATAGTGACGACACTGCCACGATGCTTAGGTAAAATGTGATTAGCCCCACGAATAAACTCCATGACTTACAAACCCGCTTTTATATAAATTGTTAATTTTATGCATTATACTCAAATGCCCATTTTACTTAAACTCACGACACAAGAGTAATCCATCTAACTTGCCCGATATCACAAAAGGAACTTCGATCTTTCATACCTGCTGTGTAAGGGATTTTAACCTAACCCCCAACAGACGAATTGCCAATAAATACAAAGATATAGCAACAGCGATCAAAAAACTTAGGTAGGTAACCCTATCGATAACCCCGTTTTCACGCCACCATTCTATAGTAGGCGCTAACCAAGATACAGCAGCTACCATAACCACTAGCGCGATTGTTATTTTTGAACACCAAATTAACCAGCCGCTTACAGGTCTATAAACGCCTTCTTTTTTAAGATAATAAAACAGAAGTGATGCATTCAAAATTGCTGACAAGGTCGTTGCCATTGCTAAACCGACATGCTTGAAAGGTATAAAAAGTAACAAGTTAAATCCCATATTACTGACCATTGCGACAATGCCAACCTTAACCGGTGTTTTCGTATTTTGTCTGGCAAAAAACCCGGGAGCTAAAACCTTAATTAGCATAAAAGGTAACAAACCCAGCGCGTAAGCCTGTAAGCTAAGACTCGATTGATAGGCCGCAGCCAAACTAAAATTCTTGTATTGGAACAATGTCAGCATGAGAGGCTCCGCAAGAATAACAAGCCCAGCGGCAGCAGGCACTCCCACGAGCACCACAACTTTCACCCCCCAATCTAAAGTTGCATTGAAGGCTTCTGGCGATTTTTCGGCATGTTTGCTTGAAAGTACCGGTAAAATAACTGTGGCAATGGCGATTCCAAAAATACCTAAAGGGAACTCTAATAAACGATCTGACATGTAAAGCCATGTAATGCTACCCGTTTCTAAAAAAGATGCAATCTGCGTATCGAGCAACAGATTTATCTGACTAACAGAAACACCAAAAAGAGCAGGGATCATTAAATTCATTGTTTTCTTCACTCCTGGGTCGTTAAAGCCCCAGGCTGGTTTGGGTAAAAGATTTAATCGCCACAGGAAAGGCAGCTGAAAGCCTAACTGAATGATACCTGCTACAAAAATTCCCCAAGCCAACGCCATAGCAGGCACGTCAAACTGAGGTGCAAACAACATAGCTGCGGCTATCAAACAAAGATTTAAAAAAACAGGAGTTATAGCCGGAACGGCGAATTGGTTGTAAGAGTTTAAAATCGCTCCACAAAACGCTGTCAACCCAATAAAAAATAGATAAGGGAAAGTGATGCGTAACATATCAGTAGCCAACACATACTTTTCACCCCCCTCTAAGTAGAAGCCCGGACTGAATACCGCAATAACGATACCTGCGCCTAAAACCGCCAAAATCGTCACTAAAGTTAAGATTCCTCCAAGGGTTCCAGCCACTTTATTGATATAACTTTTTACTTTTTGCTGATCGCCATCAGCTTTATACTCAGCTAAAACAGGCACAAAAGCCTGAGCAAAGGCACCCTCGGCAAACAGCCTCCGTAAAAAATTGGGTATTTTTTGAGCCACAAAATACGCATCTGTCGCACCTTGCGCCCCAAAAAAGGTGGCGATTACAATATCTCTAATCAGACCCAATACTCGAGACACCAAAGTCATAAGGCCAACAACACTGCTGGACTTGAGTAAACTAAGCTTTTTCATGATGCAATTTTTATCGATTAATAACAGGGATTACTTACTAAAACTAAACAGCAAGTGATTGTAAGCCATGTGTTTTGCAAGTCACCCACTAATTTTACTTTTCACGGATAGAAGCATAATGCCGAAGAAAAGCTTGACATTATAACCGAAACACGGCATATTTCAGCACCTTATTTGTAGCGGCTTAATCCGCTCGTAATATTCCGTATCCAGGAATGGGTGCAACTATTTCACCAGTTTTAATCCAACTAAAGTTAGGAGTGTCATTTTGGCTAACATTCAATCCGCCAAAAAGCGTGCTCGACAAGCAGAGAACAATCGTCGACATAATGCTAGTCGTCGCTCTATGTTGCGCACCTACATCAAGAAGGTTATTGCTGCACTAGAGTCTGGCAATAAAGAAGCTGCCGAGAAAGCGTTTAACGAAGCTAAGCCTATTATCGATAAGGCCGCTAATAAAGGTCTTATTCATAAAAATAAAGCTTCTCGACATAAGAATCGTTTAAGCGCGAAAATAAAAGCCTTAGCTTAGTAGCTTAGCGAGTTAGCTAGTAGCTTAGCGAGGTTTTTTAGTGCACAATGAGAAGGCCGCCAAATACGTATTACCTTTTAGCGGCCTCCTAATTTAAGATTCGTCTTTTTCTTCTGGGAACTCGTCATCCCATTCATCGTCTTCTACATATTTTTCCTCTGATACAGATTGCTCACCTTGAGACCATATATCTTTATCGAGATCGATAGCTTTTGATTGTGTTTGTTTCTTGTCTTGAACTTCAAGAAGCTCGATCTCTTCTTCCATGTAACGCATGATATCCTGCGCAAGCTGCTGAGTGCCTTCGCCCGTGGCCGCACTAATAACATAAGAAGGCGCTTTCCAACCTAACGCTTCCTCCAACATTTGCCGCAAAACAATGAGATCTTCTTCTAGCATCAAATCGCACTTATTCAGCACCAACCAGCAAGGCTTCTTAGCGAGTTTTTCGCTAAACCCCTCCAACTCTCGAAGTATGCTTTTGGCATTTTCCACAGGGTCACTTTGATCGCTAGGCTCTACATCGACTAAATGTAACAATAGACGCGTTCGAGATAAGTGCTTCAAAAATCGAACACCAAGACCAACCCCTTCAGCAGCACCCTCTACAAGTCCCGGAACATCAGCAATCACAAAACTTCGATGCGATTCAACCGACACCACTCCTAAATTAGGGATGAGTGTGGTAAACGGATAATCCGCAACTTTAGGTCTCGCTGAAGAAAGCTGGCGTATTAGTGTTGATTTACCAGCATTAGGTAAACCCAACAAACCGACATCGGCAAGCACTTTCAATTCCATGTGCAGCTGTCTACGCTCGCCTTGAGAGCCATGGGTAGTTTTTCGAGGGGCACGATTGACACTGCTTTTGAAACGCGCATTACCCAAACCGTGAAAACCACCTTTGGCAACAACGAGTTTTTGTCCATTTTCCACCATATCACCCATGAGCTCACCGGTTTGTGTATCCTTTATGGTGGTCCCCACTGGGACAATGAGTTCGAGGTCATTCCCCTTGGCCCCAGTACAATTACCGCTTTTTCCGTTCTCACCGCGTTCTGCCACATAGGTTCGAGTATAACGATAATCCGCAAGGGTATTGATATCATTGCTTGCCACTAAAACAATGCTACCTCCATCTCCGCCATCACCACCGTCAGGCCCACCCCTAGGTATATATTTTTCACGCCTAAAACTACAACATCCATTACCACCGTCCCCAGCAATGACTTTGATTTTTACTTCATCAACAAACTTCATAGTGGCTCTTCATCAATCCGCAATTATTATGAATTACACTGCCCACAAACAAAAAAGCTCCACTAAATGCGGAGCTTTTTGGATGCTTGAGTTGCACAAACTCAGGCTTAGATACCGAAGTTATCTAGTGAGTAACTGGTTCGATATCAACAAATTTTCTTTTCTTAGGTCCGCGCTCTACAAAACGCACAACTCCGTCAAGCTTAGCAAACAAAGTGTGATCTTTGCCCAAACCGACATTGACACCAGCATGAAATTTGGTGCCACGTTGACGAACAATAATGCTACCAGCAGTCACTTCTTGACCACCGTATCGCTTAACACCAAGTCGTTTCGATTCTGAATCGCGACCGTTACGGGTACTACCACCAGCCTTCTTATGAGCCATTATGAATACTCCTATTAATTACTTGTCAATTGCCGTGATTTTAACTTCTGTAAACCACTGACGATGACCCGCCTGTCTTTTATAATGCTTACGACGACGGAATTTTATGATCTTAACTTTTTTAGCGCGATCATGTCGGATTATTTCAGCAGTTACCTTTGCGCCTTCAACGTAAGGAGTACCAATAGCATAGTTTTCTCCTTCTGCTACCATTAAAACCTTATCCAGCTCAATGGTTGCACCGGTTTCGGCTTCGATTTTCTCTAATTTAAGGGTTTCACCTTCTTTTACTCGGTGCTGTTTACCACCACTTTGAATCACCGCGTACATGGCCGTGTTTTCTCCGATTAATTAATGAGTCCACGGCTTTTCAATCAGTTAGCGAAAGGTTGTATTGTTCAACCCTTTATGTCACTACAAAACGCTACTGTGTTTCACAAACTGTGTTTATGAATAAGAAAGCTAAGCGCTGAATTTTGGAAAGCAATGGAACAGAATTCGATACCGTACAATACTTAAGGGCCGCGAGTATATAAATTTAGCGCTCTGCCGTCAAGCTATATCCCTCACAAACTTCGTGCGAAAAATCGAACACTAGATTAAAGTTCAAGGTTTGTCAGTAACATAACCTCAATTTATTATCGAAATATGATTTTGACAATAAATGATGCTAATGGCTCTTCATTTACAAATATCTTTGACTAAAGGATACTATAGCGTCAATCTCTCGTTATCCACTCTTTTTTCATTACAAGTAAGATGTTTCAGCAATGCAAATAGATGAAATTCGCGAATTACTCGCTCAGGACCTAAAGTCCCTTGATCAAGTTATTAACTCCCAGCTTTCTTCAAACGTAGCGCTCATTAATCAATTAGGTTTTTATATCGTACAAAGTGGTGGGAAAAGAGTCAGGCCTTTGTTGGTTTTGCTATCCGCTCGGGCACTGAGTTGCAACAATACGCATCATCACACACTAGCAGCAACGATTGAATTCATCCATACCGCGACTTTGTTACATGATGATGTCGTGGATAGTTCAGATATGCGACGCGGCAAACCAACGGCCAACCATGAGTTTGGTAACGCAGCCAGTGTACTCACTGGCGATTTCCTCTATTCTCGAGCTTTTCAAATGATGGTCACAGTTAACAATATGGAAGTTATGCGTGTATTGAGTGACGCCACCAATATCATAGCGGAAGGCGAAGTCATGCAGCTTATTAACTGCAATGACCCCACCATTAGTGTTGAAGACTACTACCGTACAATTTATTGTAAGACCGCTAAACTTTTTGAAGCGGCCTCTGCACTTGGTGCCATCGTTTCTGAACAACCTAAAGATATTCAGAAAGCTATGGCTAACTATGGCGCTCATCTCGGTTCAGCTTTTCAGTTAATTGATGATGCATTGGATTACCACTCTGACAGCAAAACTTTAGGTAAAAATGTTGGTGATGACTTAGCTGAAGGTAAACCCACATTACCGCTGCTGCACGCCATCGCCAACGGTAATGAATCACAAAAAAAACTCATTAGCGATGTTATCATTTCAGGTGGTTTACAACATTTAAATGAAGTTATGCAAATTATCGAATCGACTGGTAGTATCGATTACACTGTAAAGCGGGCTAAAACTGAGGCAGACAATGCTATTGCCGCTTTATCACCAATACCCAACTCAACTTACAAAGACGCTTTAGTAGCTTTGGCCAAATACGCAGTACAACGCCAATTTTAATCCCCCCAACAGACAAGAGACACTCCATATGCCAAACACAGCCATTCATTCTGTAGCCATAGTTGGAGGCACACATGGCAATGAGAAAACCGGAGTTTTCACCATCAAAAAAATGCGGCGCTATTGGCAAGAACAATGGCAACGCTGGCCTTCAATTAATGTGAAAACTTTTTTTGGCAACCCTAAGGCGATTGAAGCTAATAAACGCTATATCGACAAAGATCTGAATCGTTGTTTTAACCAAGAAACACTTAACGATGTGGCAACCGCCTCTTATGAGCTAGAGCGTGCACGCACTCTTAATCGGCTACTCGGCCCTAAAGGCGCGGCGGCGACTGACTTTATCATGGATTTACACACATCAACCGCATGTATGGGCATCAATATTGTGTTAACGAAAAAGGATGCCTTTCATACACAACTTGCACGATACCTTTCTCTGCAATTGCCTAACGTGGTAATCACCAGTGAAGAAAATTTGATGCAAGATCACCACTTCTTAGCATCAATAGCTAGTCGCAATGTGCTGATTGAAGTTGGCCCGGTTGCTCAGGGACTACTCCATGATGAAATACTACAAAAAACTGAGAATGTTGTTGTAGCTCTATTGGATTTTTTAGAACAATACAATAACGATTGCCTGCCTCTCCTGGAAGACTCTATCGAAGCTTTTGAATACATCTCTCATGTTCAATACCCATTAGATGAAAGTGGTGATTTTGCTGGTGTGATTCATCAAGACTTACAAAGCAAAGACTTTACTGAAATACGTCCCGGAGCCCCCATCTTTCGTTTGTTCAATGGAAATACGGTTTATTTTGAAGAAAGCCGCCCCTTGTATGTGAGCTTTATCAATGAAGCGGCTTATTATGATAAAAAAATTGCTTTTTGCTTATTAGAAAAAATTACTTTGTAAACTCAAGATTACGCATTAAACGACAACATCCTTTCAAGAGGAAGTAAAGCCTTTTCACGTAAATTTGAGTCAATATGAATCTCGTTACTCGGATTTTCAAAAGCATTCGCGAGCACATCAAGCTGGTTCATTTTCATCCAAGGACAATGAGCACAGCTGCGACATGTTGCGCCCTCTCCAGCAGTGGGTGCAATAATGAGTTCCTTCTCCGGTGCCGCTTTTTGCATTTTGTAAAAAATGCCTTTATCGGTTGCTACAATGAGTTGTTGATGAGGTAACTCTTTAGCTGCTCGAATCAATTGTGATGTTGAACCCACGACATCAGCTTGCTGAATAACCGAATCAGGCGATTCTGGGTGTACAAGGACGCCAGCATCAGGGTAAATCTTCTTTGTCTGCTCAAGCGCTTTCCATTTAAACTCATCGTGAACAATGCAAGCACCATCCCATAAGAGCATATCCGCATCTGTTTTATTTTTTATGTAGCGTCCTAGGTGTTTATCCGGTGCCCATAAGATTTTTTCATTGTTATCTACAAGATATTCAATCACTTTAACAGCAATAGACGAAGTCACTACCCAATCCGCTTGAGCCTTGACAGCTGCCGAAGTATTGGCATAGACCACAACGGTACGATCCGCATGTTCCTGACAAAAACGCCCAAAAGCTTCCTCAGGACATCCCAAATCCAAACTACAAGTCGCTTCAAGAGTCGGCATAATAACCCGCTTTTCAGGCGTAAGGATTTTTGCCGTTTCTCCCATAAATTTAACCCCTGCAACAACAAGTGTATTTGCATTATGCTCATTGCCAAATCTCGCCATTTCCAGCGAGTCAGCCACACAACCACCGGTCTCTTCGGCTAACGCTTGAATTTCTGGATCTGTGTAATAATGCGCAACAAGTACCGCATTCTCTTGTTTTAATTTTTGCTTAAACACATTGCGATAGTGTTCACGCTCTTCGTCTTGTAGCGGCTTAGGCGGCTTTGGAAATGGTATTTCCTGTGGTTCTGCGGCATAAACACCCATGGCAACGAATCCTCAGTTAAATAGTATGCAGGTCATTATACTGCAATCTGCGTGGCTGGAAAACTCATACTCAGATAACCGAAAATGAACAAAACAGTATGATTGTTCGTAAAATGAAAGGGTTAAGAGAATACAGATTGTATGAATTGAAAAATCATTATTCTAGGTGTCTTTTTTATGTACAAGCGGAACTGAGAAATAAAACTTGCAACCAAGAGGCTCGAGCTTTTGATAACCAATCTGTCCTTTGTGTGCGTCAATCATTTTCTTACAAATAGCCAGACCTAAACCAGTACTACTCTCTCCACCCGTTGTTTCTGAACTGAGTTTTTGAAAGGCACCAAATAGTCGACTTTCTTCTTCTTCTTTTATACCTTTACCTTGATCGTACACTTCAAAAAGAAACGAATTTTCTTGAGTTTTTAATGTGATTTTAACGCAAGATTGTTGTGGTGAATATTTTACAGCATTGGAGATCAGGTTATTAATAACCTGTTTAATTCGTGCCACATCAATTTCAACTTCGAGTCGCTCTGGTATTTGAATTTCGAATGAGATGCCTTTTTTTTCTGCCGCTTCGCTATAAAAGGTGATGCTTTCGTTTAGCAATTCACAAATATCTGCTTTTTCTAAAGACAGCTCAAACTCACCACTTTCGACAACCGACATATCTAGCAATTCATTGACCAACTTCAACATTTCTTGACCAGTTTTACTGATCAAGCCCAACATTTTTTTTGATTTTTCTTCTGAAAGTTGAGCCCCTATCATGATATCCGCAGCATTAACCATACTACCCAAAGGTCCTCGAATGTCATGAGCTACCATACCAATCAGTTGATTTTTCTGCGTGTTTGCTCCCTTTAAAGCCTTCACGTTTTGAATGTAATCAACACTCAAATTGACTCGACAAAAAAACTCTTCAGCAATAAAAGGTTTAACAATAAAGTCATTAGCACCACTTTTCATGAACTTAGCGGATATCGTGTGACCTGCTTTGCCAGACACCCCAATGATACTTAGTGCATCTTTTGGAAAACGGCGCCGGATTTCACTCGTTAATTCAAAACCATCCATTCCATCCATAAAACAGTCTAGAACTGCCAGCTTAACATCGTCGTGAATTTCTAGAAGCTCAAGTGCTTCTTTACCGCTGCTAGCTTCCACAACTTGGAAACATTGGCGTTTTAAGTAACCACACATAATTCTTCTAAACATGCGTGAATCATCAACGACTAAAACTTTAATATGTCGATTACGATATATTTGATGAACGAGATGTAATAAATACTCAATGCTGTGGCTAGCATTTTTTAGAACATAGTCTGCAACACCTTTATTAATAATTTTTTCACGTTCCGAATCTTCAACACGGCCCGTAAAAACCACAACTGGGATTTTATATTCTAAAACTAAATCTATCGCTTCTCCATTTGGTGCATCAGGCAATGAAATATCAACGATAGCCATAAAAAGCTCTTCTCGATGTTTTTCGAGCAAAAGTTCTGCTTCTGCATAATCTCCAGCTATAAAAGTCGGCATATTATGATAGCGCTGAATTTGCTGAGTGATCATATTCGCCAAATAGTTAGCGTCTTCAATAACCAAGATACTATTCATCGATACGTCTTAATACATTCCAAAAGTTTGCGGTAACACCTCCATTATAATCAATATTCAAGAGATAAGAGCAATATTCAATCAATTATGATGTGGACTATTTATTCCTTACTCTGTTTTCCTATCCAATGAAAAAACGAAGTGTTAAGAGCGACTTCTATTACGACTAGCTGAGAGATTCAAAAAATACAACTTTGCATCTCTTGCAAGCGTTAATACTCATTAAGGTGATAAACGCTTAAAAACAAAAAAAATCCACTCACTAAAAGTCTGAAAAACTTCTCAAAAAAACTTAAATACTAACATTAAAAACAAAAATAAATCTTTATTACTACAATTAAACCTATGAAAAGCTTATTAGGTCACTACCCCGTTTATCAATCAGCTCGTTTCCGGATTGGTCAAGTTATTGTACACAAACTTTTTGGTTACCGAGGGGTAATTATCGATATGGATCCGGTTTTTATGCTCTCCGAAGATTGGTATAACCAAATGGCTGCTTCGCATCCTCCTAAAGAATGCCCCTGGTATCATGTTCTTGTGCATAATGCCAGCCATAAAACCTATGTGTCAGAAGTTAACTTAGGTATTGAAGCCGCACCGGATCAAATTAATCATCCTATGCTAGGGCGTTATTTTTCTCGCTATATTAAAGGCTATTATATTGATGTCGCTAATGCATGGATGTAGCAAGATTTCTTTTTATCTATTTTAATAAAATTTCTCGCTTTCACCTTGAGTTGTTTTTATTATCGGTAATCAAAATTTCCATTATAAAAAAACATCAATGAAAACACTCACTCATGCTCAAAACCTTATAGCCAACAGCTTAAATATCGTTGCCTTTACGGGTGCAGGTTTAAGCGCCGAATCAGGTATTTCCACTTTCCGAGGGAGTAAAGACAGTGAATGGTCACGTTTTGATCCAATGCGTTTAGCATCCCAACAAGGTTTTTCAGAAGATCCTGAAACGGTGATACGTTGGTATAATGATAGGCGTCGCCAACTCTCTACAGCGACTCCGAACCCGGCTCACATTGCGCTAGCCGATCAGGGTATCTTTACCATTACACAAAATGTCGATAATCTCCTTGAACGAGCCGGTTGTCAGCCAGAACATATTGTCCACTTACACGGCGAAATTAATGCAGATCGCTGTAATAATTCGCAGTGTGACTTTTATGAAGCCGTGACTCTTGATAAGCCACCGCCATTACGTCGATGTCCACAATGCCAATCCAGCTACTGTAGACCCAGTGTCGTTTGGTTTGGTGAACCTCTTCCTCAAACGGCATGGGCGATAGCCGAACAAAAAGTTTTGACTTGTGACTGTTTGCTGGTTGTAGGGACAAGCGCAACCGTTTATCCAGCCGCTAGTCTTATCGAACTAGCTGCAAACAGAAACGCTCGAGTGATTGTGATCGACCCTGCTCCTAAAGCTCTTGAGGATAAAGCGGATATCCTGTTAACCGGTGCTGCAGCTTCCTTATTACCCCGCCTTTTAGAAACAAAGCGTATTTAATCAATAATTTTTATTATTTTGCTGATTCAACAATAATCAGCAAAATGCTATGCTTATTTTATCATTTCGACGTTACTAGCCCTTCAAAAAACGTTTTAATCGTGGCTTTGGTTATTGGAGACACCTATGAAAAATTTCGATATCAACTCTCTTTTGTTACCCATTTTTTCATTCAGCATTGCGTTTTTTATGAGTGGATTACAATCTGCTTTTGCGGACAAACAAGATTTTGGCGATATTACGGTTCATTACAGCGCATTTGGTAGTGATTTTCTTTCTCCAGAAGTGAGCAAACAGTACGGAATTCGTCGTTCTGATAAGAAAGGGGTATTGAATATTTCAGTGTTAAAAAAATCCATGGAGTCCGGAGAGAGAACACCTATCACCGCTTCTGTGACTGGTGAATTAAGAAACGTACAATCCGCGCAACAAATTACAGAGTTGGATTTTACAGAAGTTCAAGAAGGTTCAGCTATTTACTATTTATCAACCTTTGATTTTGGACATAGAGACGACTTAAATTTTAAAGTCATTGTTAAAACTGATACTGATGAATATGAACACACAGTTAAATTTTCTAAAAAGCTTTATCACAAGAAGTAGTTTTGAAAACTTTTGTTAAATAAATTAAAGCGGTTTTCCGAAGTAATAAATGTAGTCTGTGAGTAGTTCGCCTGCATCATCGAGCATTTCTGTAAACTCACAGCCGACAGCAAACATATCTCTTTGAACACGTCTAACCCATACCGCATTGGCGTGTACTTTGATGGTCACTTCTTCGTTGCTTGACGTCGGGATAACAAACTCAACTAATAAGTTTATCGGCTTGGATTGATTATCTCGCTTAAAATTAGGAAACAAAGCCGCCATCGCAGGTCCATTAGATACAATTTGCATTCCAGAAAGCGAAATGTTCACAATTAACCCCTCAATGTGATCGCCCTGATCGCTAATGATTTTTGTAGGAAATCGACATTGAAAACGCGGCTCGGTGCGTTTTTCTAGATCCTGTCCAACTTCTTCTAGTTTCATTCGTATCACCTTGACATTGAAAAACTTCAATGATCTTGCAGACGGGACAATTGACTTATTAAGTTAAGTTTAGAAGCTTTTTGTATTTAACGCTCAGTTTTACTGACTTAAATAACTTCTTGATTTTTGCCCATGAATTTTTTGAGTTGTGAAATAAACAACTTTGGATTTTCCTGAAATGGCCAATGACCTGACAAAGTAATTTTTACCACATCAATGCTAGTATCCTTTAGAAGGACAAGAGAGCGATCTGAAATACCTTGAGGGATACCGGCAAAATAAATCGTTGGAATCGGGAGCTTTTCTAGCATACCTAGTAAGCTTTCTCGAGCAGAGATATCAATTAACTCTTGACTGTGTTGATAATAGGAAGAAGGATCACATATGGATAAACTAACAAAATAGTTTTTAAAGCTTTCATTGGCAAATGCCAGTTCGAATATCGATGCGCTCAACTCTTTATAACCACGAGTTATGAACTCTGATTTTGAATATACAGAAGCACGACTACTGAACTGGCAGTCCTCAATCGTTAAGTTACCTTCAATATTAACAAAGCCATCAATATCATCACACATAGCAGATAAGAGAGTTCCAATAACCCCCCCCATGGAATGACCAATAATAATAATGGGCTTTGGCAGATAGGTGTCTTGAATAAAATCTGCCAAGAATTGTGCGAGTTGTTGTAAAGTTAGAATATGTTGAGTCCACAGGCTTTTTCCATAGCCAGGTAAATCTGGAGCAATATGATACCATTCAGATAACTGCGGTTCATCCATCAAATGTTCAAAGCAACGGCCAGATTCTCCCAATCCATGGATATAAAAGAGTGTACCCTTATCTCCTCCATCTTTTATTCGCCAAAAACAATCAAAATCGAAAGTTGTTATCATCGGTTACTCTCTTTTTTTGCAGATGTTTATTTTTTATAGCTGTAAAGAAAAGAATTGCAACCGTATAAACGGATTGACACATCCTTGTGAATAGCCCTTACTTTAGACAGTTTGCTCCTGTCACGCTTTAATCAATAACTCTTGGATCTACATCCTGCTCATAATCGACATTCTTTAACCCGAAACCAAAAAGCTTAAAGAATTCTTCTTGATATCCTGAAAAATCAGAAAGTTCATCCAAATTCTCCGTATTAACTTCTTGCCAAAGTTGCTCGACAGCATTTTGAACTTTGTCTTCCAATTCAGGAAGGTCAACCCGAATACGTTGGCTATCATCCAAACTTAATGTTTTATTCGCATACAAATGTTCGAAAAGCTTACCTGCTTGCTCTATACACCCCTCATGACTTCCTTGCTCTTTCATCACTTTGAACAACAGCGAAATGTATAGTGGCATTACGGGTATGGCTGAACTCGATTGAGTAACAACAGCTTTTAAAACAGAAACATGCGCTTGCCCATTAACTTTTTCTTTTAGACGCGCATTCAAAGCTGCTGCCGCTCGGTCAAGATCCTCTTTAGCTTTACCTATAGTTGCTTTGCCATAAATAGGCCAAGTGAGTTCTTTGCCAATATAGGTATAGGCTGTCGTTTTGACATTTTGCGATAACAACTCCGCTTCAAGTAAAGCATTTATCCATAGCTCCCAATCTTCTCCACCCATCACTTTAATTGTTTGAGATATTTCATCGAGAGAGGCAGGCTCTAGAGTAACGTCATGCACCACTTTTTTATCGGTATCAAGAGTTTTACGGGTTACTGTATCTTGAATAGGCTTCAAGGTAGAAGAGTAGACTACTCCGCTGAACGGATCTTTGCGACGTGGGGAAGCTAAACTATAAATGACTAAATCAATTTTATCCAAATGAGAACGAGCTTCTTCGATAACTTGTTCTTTGGCTGTCTGTGAAAATGCATCTATGTTAAGAGTTTTTACAAAATAACCTGATTCTTTAGCAAACGCCTCGAATGCTTGATTATTATACCAACCAGCACTTGCTGTACGTTTTTCTGTAGGCTCTTTCTCAAACATCACACCGAGTGTTTTTGCACCATAGCCAAAACTAGCTGCAATTCGAGACGCTAGACCATAACCGGTTGAACACCCAATGATTAAAACATTTTTGGGAATATCTTGATCTTTCTCAAGATGAGAATATTGGGACTTTATGGTTTCAATTTGTTCAGCTACGTGTTTTTTGCAACCAATGGGATGTGCAGTTGTACAAATAAATCCCCGTGTTTTGGGTTTAATTATCATAATTATTCTCACAAAAGGTTATGATTTGAGCAGTTGTGTTATAAACAACCTTTATTTATGCAGCGTATTTTACTAAAGCATTTTAATACCACAAGATTTAACTGTGATATTCCGCAGCAAAGCTTTATCAAAAGGCTTATTGCTTTTAGAGATTGGACCTGCCAACTTCTTGAATTCTCACTTTCGTAAGAAAATATGTCGGCAAATTCTCATTTATTGATACTCGACATTTACAGAGTTTAAAACTTACTTCTACAATTTTAGTAAGACTTAAGACTGATCCAAAACAGGGAAAGTGTGTATTTGATTTAATCTGTTCGCATGAATTGGAAGCTATATGTTTAAAATGCAAATACTGTTAAGCAACAAAAACATTTATCTTGATCGTTTGGTGATCACTGTATCACAAGGCTCTAATTCGTGTTATCAAATGGTCTGCTCTCTTAAAAGCTGTCAACTTATCATAGGTTTGTTGATTGGCCATTGGAGCACACTTTGTTGGAGCGAGGAAATTTTTGAATTTGAACCATACGACTGGTCGGATACGATTTACGATAATGAGCGTATTGGTATTCAGGAGGAACTTTTTATCAATCACTATGAACGGATCAAGTCGAGGCTAATGGACCATAAAGAATATAAAATTCGAACCTACGGTGGTTCCGACGCAGCGAAAAAAATGGTTCAACTGGCTGCTAAAGGAACTTGGAAGCATTACAAACACAGCGTGACTGAATATTTTATTCGCTCGGAAGACGAAGATGCCATCGACTCTTTGTACCCCAATTACCATGCACCTCTTAAACCCCAACAAAAGTTTTACGCGAATTTTATATTGAGCAACAAAGATATTAAATATCGTGTAAAAATGTCATCAAGAAAAGTTATCTTCTCACTTTCTTACGACTTTTAAATACTCCATAATCTATTGCTCTGTAGAGTATACAATCTCAAATTTTTTATGGAAGTCAACAAGTTAATTCGTTAAAATTATAGATTAACTTAGCGATTTAAATGACACGACTTGGTCAACATGCCACAACCTAATATTGAAATTCTTGATAAAAGTCCCGAAGTTATGATGATAAATAGAGTGATTTCACATGATGATTTAATAAAATGTTATGTGATTCGCGGTATTGTGTTTTGCGAAGGCCAAGACATCGCTTACAACATTGAGCATGATGATCAAGAGCTTGGTAGTCATCACTTTCTTGTTGAAATACAAGAAGAACCCGTTGCAACCGCCAGAATGCGTATAGAACCAGGGTATGCAAAGCTAGAAAGAATCGCCGTACGCAAAAAATACCGCGGCCAGCAGATAGGCGCTAAGCTGATTACAGATATGCTTGTTTTTGCTCAAAAACAAGGGGTATCGGTCGCGAAATTGAATGCACAATCTCATTTAGAGCTCTATTATCAATCACTCGGTTTTGAGACCACAGGAAACACCTTCGAAGCTGCGGGTATTCCACATGTTCCTATGCAAAAAAAGCTTTAAAGAATATAAAAAACTAGGCTTCCAGCGAGGCAATGACTTCCTCTTTGATGACTTCAAATTGATCACTGGGTAACTCCAAAAACTGAATGATTTGGCCTTCCACCTCAAGCCATTCAGCTGAAGACTCCGTTTCTCCACCATAAAAACGACCTATTTCTCTAGCCATTTTTAATATAGCGAGTTGTTTTTTGGAGCTTTCGCATAAATCATCACTCAGGAAAATACCATCAGCATAATGCAGATTATAAATGACATTGACCAATTCATCGGGCAGCGTCCAACTTTGAGCCATTAAGGCACCTATTGTTGTGTGCGTCGTTTGATATTTTTCTTTTTCTTTCACTATGTTAAAAGCCCAACCTTCTTCATGAGCCATTTGAAAAAAATCCATATAATCAGGGAACTTGGAGGCCATTATAGGCACACCTGCATTATGGAATAAGCCTAGCGTATAAACATCATCAACCAAAGCTCGCAACTTGAGATTATTAGCAACAATAACGCAAGCATTAGCAATGACGGTCGCGTTATCCCAAAAAGATTCCATATCCACATTTGACTGAGTAGCACTTTTTACTGACACGGCATTTACAATTGAAATAACTCGTTTTAAACCAAGAAGACTCAAGGCTTGGTCGATAGAAGCAATGGTGGCGGCGCGGCGAAAAGCTGGCGAATTAACGATTTGCAGGACCGTTGCGGAAATACTAACATCAGCAACAATAGCTTTGGCAATAACCGCAAATGAAGGCTCAGATTTTTTTGACTCTTCCATGACTGTAAGTAAAGCTTTAGGGCGAGGAGGGATATTCACACTGTCTAAAATTTTTTGTTCTTGTGGCTCTATTTGTAAACTCATTACAATCACCTGCAAAGAGAGGAAATTTCAACGACATATACTTTAAAAGTTTAGCAGAAGCCCGCCATAAAACATGAGGGAATTGCTGCTCTCACGCATTTTTATATTCCTAAAAAATTGCCAATTTAAACCTATAACGACTTTGAAATAATAACCTTAGCACGAACTTCGTTGTGTTGAGTCTTCTTACAAATTATTTTTGATTCCGAATCAAATAATATCTCAATCAATCCATTCTGTGCGTAACAATAGGCGTGAAAGCGCTGCAGATAATACTCTTCGACCAATTCATTTTTCAAAAGAATAAAAACGGAACCCGTATTTTTTTGTTGGTAAAGATAGTCAATGGTACTCGAACTGTATTGATGCTTACTGAGCATAAGTTAAATTCCAGTTTGATGAATGGATAAGAATGGTCGGACAACTGCAGCTTAAACATTTACCTTCGAATCTACAAGCCCTCATTTTTTGAGAGGAAATTAAGCCAATATATATCTTCATCTGCTTTTTTAATAAATATCAGCACACTAAAAACCAAAACTTTTTTAATAAGGCGTTACTCATTGTTCAACGGCATTGATTAACAGACAAGAGTGATATTCAACGACTTACCAAAATTGCCACCAAGGCTTGTTATTACAAAGTTTTTCATCGAAAACTTGAGAGCGATTTAAAATTTTAACATTAAGATAATCGACGATATCTGCACTGCAATAAATTTGTGGGTTGGATGCCTCATAATCTTTTTGCTTTTCCCACTGTGTAACTTTTTTCGTAGCGATATGAAAACGATTAACAAAATCAAGGACATTGCCATCACCTTCTTCAAAAAAAGCTTTAGCAAACCATGTCATTTCACTATCATCTGCACAACCAAAAGAAGTGTCTTTGTCTGACGCTGAAGTAATAATTAATGTATTATCCGACTTCAATGGTTCGATAAAGCTACCGGAATAACAAGCAGAAATCATTAAAATTTTTCTTTTGACGCTATTTTTTTCCAAAATATCTGCCAGATATTTTGCTGACAAATCATTCATTTTTATCGCATTATGATCGAAAGTTACAGTTGCTTGTTTTGAACCATGGGAAGTTATGTACATCAATAGAATATCTTCTTCAAGATTCATTTTTTTACTGATATTGCCAACAACATAATCAACACTGTATTGGGTAGCTAACGGGTATTGACTTTGCTTAAGTTTGGTATT
>JBCCZV010000025.1:0-41512 GCA_039187085.1 Pseudomonadota bacterium | reverse complement strand
TTCTTTTTTTGGCGGTTCTTTTATCTCTAGTTCGACTGTGTTTTTTGAACTTTTTTCTGTTTTTACAGGTACATCCATGTAATGATACTGTTGACATGATTCAAATTGGTTATTAAGCATTTTTTGTATTTTTAGCCTCGCGATTCCTTGCTCAGAAACGTTTAGTAAGCTTTCAAGGCTTTGTAACCAATCGGTTGCAGAACTGCTCTCAAGAAAATGAGAAAAGTACGGCGAAATCATATTCTGAGTGTTTCTAGCTCGGTTAACTCTATTCATGTGTGAGAAAGATAGCAAAGCTGCGCTGGATAATTGTCCTGAGGCTAGTGAGACAAAAGGCACATGAGGAATTTGAGAAAGTATTTTGATTTGTTGAATGGCAAATAAGGTGAGTGACCTTAACGATTGAAATAATGATAACAAGTTTAGGGTTTCTTGTTGTCCTTTCATGTTCAAAGGTGTTTTAATGCTGGACAATACCTCCGACCTTGGTTCATAACTTGTTATCACCTGTGACAAAAGATCTTTAATCGTGTTAGCGTTTTGATGAAGTGTTGCTGTAGAAGAAATACTCTGAAGTAGTATTAACTCACTGGTTGGTTTGAGCAGGTTAGCAAAACCAAAGCTTGGAGGCAGTGCCCCCAACGTTTTCATATTTGCTCGTAATTGTGCCATGACATTTTGTAGAGGTCTTTGCAGTGGTAGTAATCCTCTTAGCAATTCAAAAAAAGCTTTCTCTTGATAATTTCTTTGTAAAATTAAAGGTGAAGTTAAAGCTGTTGAAGGGAGTAATTGCCCGTCAATTTGTTGACTTGAGAGCAATAGAGAAACAATTCCGTGCGTATTTGTTAAAAAGTGAAGAGCTTTAGGGTTTTGCGTGTTTAAAAGAAACAAACCTTTTTGATTTACAGGTATGTTTTCAGGAGTTTTCACAAGAAAACGACCTAGTTCAGTGGTTAAATAGGATAGGCCTGTTGTGATTACACTTAAATTACCTTGTTGATGACTGGGTAAATGTTTTAATTGATTAGGTTGCCAAGTTGTTCCTGCTTTGTCAATAAACTCTAGAATAGGTAGTTGCAAACGATTATCGAAATTAAAAAAGCGTAAAGATACGTTGGCATTTAAGGGTAAATTATTGGTTGTGGTTAAGTAGGCGTTTCCCAAAGATGTACTGACTAAGTTTCCAGATGCATCTTGAGCAACGATTTTTCCAAAAATGCTTTTTGACTGACTAAGTGCTTTTAAAAGAGCAGGACTAGATTGTATGATTTCGGCATAAGCACGGAATTGAGCGGGTTGTTTTAGGTATAATGTGGCCAGGTTTTTAAACGATTTGCTGATTTCCAACATTCCATTGCTAGAAGATAAATGGTTTGCAAGTACTTGCTTTGGTTTGAAGTTATGTTGAATCGATTGACCCACCAATTCAAGTTCGTTTTGTGCGGGTTTATGAATGATCTTTACAGGAAAAACGTTAGCTACCGATTTCTCGCCAAGTTGATTTGCACGAAGATCTACAGAGTTTGCAGAGACATTTCGTAACAATTGACTGATTTTTTGAAAAGCATCCATAATAACGGTTTTAAATCTTGGTCTACCTAGTGTGAATAACATTGTTCTAGGTTGTTGAGTTTATTGATTCTGATAAAATGTTCTGATGCACTTATCAAAGTCACTTCATAGAAGATTGCTTTTTAACGGCTATTTTATACAATGCCTCTGCTTATCATCTTTTACTAATCATTATTCACGGAAACTGATGTCCGCTTATGAGTGAGTTATCGCATGATCAACCATTAGAACAAGAATTTCCACTTGTCCAATTGAATGCACTGGAATGTGTACGTTCAGATAGAGTTCTTTTTACCGATCTCAGCACTAATGTTTTATCGGGCGAAATTATGCAAATTGAAGGGCCCAATGGTGCTGGTAAGACGAGCCTAATCCGGATACTCTGCGGATTCCTAACGCCTGCAGCTGGAGAAGTGAGCTTCAAAGGTAAGTCAATTCATGAAGACGTTATTTTCTATCAATCACATCTTCTTTACATTGGCCATTCACATGGTGTCAAAGCCGAATTGACAGTGATGGAGAATTTAACGTTTTACGCTGGTATATCTTCAACCAAATCTGATGCGAACCTATCCGAAGCCATTAAAGGTGTAGGGTTATACGGTTATGAAGATGCGCTCTGCTCGGATTTATCGGCTGGGCAACGCCGACGTGTGGCGTTGGCTAGGCTTCTCATTACAGATGCTTCTCTATGGATACTTGACGAGCCTTTTGTGGCACTGGATAAAAAAGGGGTAGTTTGGTTGGAGTCCCTGTTAATCGCACACGCCAAGCAAGGTGGTGCGGTAATCTTTACGAGTCATCAAGACTTCATCTCTCATGCTTCCATTAAACGGTTGAACATTAATGAATTTGCCTGCATACCAGATTTTTAAAGTTTTGCTTCGAAGAGACGTTATGAGCGCTTATCGTAACTTAGGTCAAGTGCTTCACCCCGTTGTCTTTTTTACTATTGTCGTGAGTCTTTTCCCGCTTTCAGTAACACCTTTGCCAGAAACTTTATCGTTAATTGCACCTGGCGTGATATGGGTCGCAGCTTTACTAGCAACTTTATTATCTTTAGACAGTCTATATCGGACAGATTATGAAGACGGAAGTATAGAGCAACTAGTCCTGGCTCCATGTTCCAAAGTTATTGTTGTTTTCGCAAAAGTGTTAGCTCATTGGCTGTCATCGGGCGTACCATTGATTATTATATCACCACTTTTAGGTGTGTTGATGCATCTAAATGGGGAAGGCATCAAAGTGACTATGTTGAGCTTGTTGATAGGCACTCCGGTTCTCAGTCTGCTAGGCGCGATTGGCATGGGACTAACGGTTTCGCTAGGAAGAAGTGGCATGTTGCTATCTATTTTAGTGTTACCGCTTTATATACCGGTTTTGATTTTTGGTGCGAGCGCAATCGCTGCTGCGCAAATGGGTTTAGCATACTCTGGGCAGTTGGCGTTTTTAGGGGCTTTGTTAAGCCTTTCCATTAGCTTGGCACCTATAGCTGCAGCAGCGGCTTTACGTATTGCAGTTCGATAGTTTTGCGAACTTTGTTTAAATTACTGAGCTTTCAATTATAGCGAGAATTATTTATGTGGGCTTTTTTCCATCGAATGGCGTCACCCAAAATCTTTTTTGATTTATCAGGGCGCATGATACCTTGGTTTCTATGGTCGGGACTTCTTATCATGGTCGTAGGTTTTGTATGGGGATTAGCTTTCTCACCGCCGGATTATCAACAAGGCGAAACAGTAAGAATTTTCTATTTACACGTGCCAACTGCATTCATGTCAATGGCTTGTTACATGTTTATGGCTATTACTTCGGCCATTGGTTTGGTTTGGAGGATAAAAATGGCTCATATGGTGGCTGCTAGCGCAGCACCCATAGGTGCAGTTTTCACCTTCCTCGCTTTATTTACAGGAGCTGTTTGGGGTAAACCTATGTGGGGCACTTGGTGGGTTTGGGACGCACGCTTAACCTCAGAATTAATCCTTTTATTCCTATACATTGGTTTTATTGCTTTTCAAAATGCTTTTGATGATTATCAAACAGCTGATAAAGCATCGGCTATTCTCGCGCTTGTAGGGGTCGTTAATATACCTATTATTCATTTTTCAGTTGAATGGTGGAATACCCTGCATCAAGGCGCAACGCTCTCGAAGTTTGAGAAGCCATCTATTGAATTATCCATGTTATGGCCTTTCTTAATTGTTTTTGTCGGAATAAATTTATATTTTGCTGCGCTTGTTCTCATCCGCACTCGTACTGAGGTATTAAAGAGAGAGCGTCGAAGTAAGTGGGTTCGGCAGATGTTCGCTGAGGAGTTAAATTAATGGCTTTTGAAAGTTTTGGTGATTTTTTACACATGGGTGGTTACGCATTTTATGTGTGGTTATCTTATGGTGTTGGCTTGACCTCGCTTTTTGGTATGTTGTGGTTGTTTCAAGCAGGACACAAAAAGCAGCGTAAAGATATTGTTGGCTTCATAAAACGAGAAAAACTTATAGCAGAACAACAAGCTAACAACACCTGAAACTGCTTAAAATTTTTTAATTTTTCAGAGAGCAAAGCATGAAAGCGCATCGTAAACAAAAATTACTCATCATTATTTTTAGTGTCATTGGGTTAGGAAGTGCAGTAATTCTCACTCTATTTGCCCTTCAAAAAAACATTAATTTATTTTTCACACCTACGGATATCGCTGAAGGGAAAGTTCCTCTCAACCAAGTGATTCGCATTGGTGGCCTTGTCGTAGATGGCAGTGTTAGTCGAGACCCAGAAAGTTTGAAGGTTTCTTTTGCATTGGAAACCAACGGCGACACGATTAACATCAGTTTTGAGGGAATTTTGCCAGATTTGTTTCGAGAAGGGCAAGGTATCGTTGCCATGGGTAAGCTGGTTAATCCTTCGTTAATTGAAGCGAGTGAAGTCCTCGCAAAACATGATGAAAACTATATGCCGCCGGAATTAGCCGAAGCATTGAAGGAAGTTGATCACTCTAAAGAAGCACCTGTCGCAGGGGGATATTAAATGATACCAGAGATAGCCAACTTTGCTTTGACATTGGCTCTTGCCATTGCCGTTGTCCAAGGCATTGTTCCTTTAGTCGGTGCCCAAAAAGGTATTGATAGCTGGATGCAGGTTGCCCGTCCAGCTGTTTATGTGCAGTTTGGCCTCGTTACCTTTGCGCTTATTTGTTTGGGATATGTCTTTGTGATAGATGACTTTACCGTGAAATATGTAGCAACACATTCCAATACAGATTTACCGCTGGCTTATAAATTGTCTGCTGTCTGGGGTGGGCATGAAGGTTCTTTCCTACTTTGGGTCGCGATGCACGCTGGTTGGTCGACTGCTGTGGCGTACACCAGCCAAAAATTACCCCGAGATGCGATGGCTCGCGTGTTGGCCGTGTTAGGTTTACTTAGTGTAGGTTTACTCATTTACCTTGTTTTTACTTCCAATCCTTTTGACCGGTTGTTACCGAATTTTCCTGTTGATGGCAAAGACTTAAATCCGCAGTTGCAAGATCCTGGACTTATTATTCATCCTCCCATGTTGTTCATGGGGTATGTTGGATTTGCTGTGGCTTTTGCTTTCGCTATTTCGGCACTAATCAGCGGCGAGCTCGATAGTGCTTGGGCGCGTTGGTCCCGTCCATGGACAGCAGCAGCTTGGGTCTTTTTAACCATTGGAATTGCTTTAGGTAGCTGGTGGGCTTACTACGAACTTGGTTGGGGAGGCTGGTGGTTCTGGGATCCAGTAGAAAATGCTTCGTTTATGCCTTGGTTAGTCGGCACGGCATTGATGCATTCTCTAGCAGTAACGGACAAACGAGGTTTATTTAAAAGCTGGACGGTGTTACTCGCAATTAGTGCTTTCTCATTAAGTTTATTGGGTACTTTCCTTGTGCGTTCAGGTATTTTGGTATCTGTCCATTCATTTGCATCCGATCCTGAAAGAGGTATTGTGATGCTTGCTTTCTTAGGCGTGGTAATTGGTTGTTCCTTTACGCTTTTTGCTATCAGAGCGGGCAGCGTCATATCAAAAGGCGATTTTGGTTGGGTTTCACGGGAAATTTTGTTGTTAATGAATAATTTGGGTCTAGCTGTTGTGACATTTGTTGTCTTGTTAGGAACTCTGTATCCCATACTCAGTGAGAATCCAAGTTCAGTGGGACCTCCTTTCTATAATCCTATGTTTGCAGCCTTTATGTCGCCTTTGGTTTTCTTATTGGCTATGGGACCGGCTATGCGCTGGCGAAACCATTCACCACAAGACCTGCTGAGAAGTTTGTGGGTAACCTTCGTAAGTTGTGCTGTATTAGCCATTGTGATTCCACATTTCTTTACCGATGACGTCATAGTTTACATGTATCTCGCTGTATTCTTAACCTTGTGGGTAGTAGCCACACATTCAAAAGATATTTGGAAAAAAGTAGCGCATCGTAAAGCGAAACTTGAAGGATTGAAAAAAATTCCAAGAAGTTATTACGGCATGTGGACTGCTCACATAGGTGTTGCCATCGCCTTGATTGGTATGGTAGTGGCGCACAACTACAGTATAGAAAAGGATGTTAGAGTCAGTCTTGATAACAATATTGTGAGTGTTGCTGGTTATGACTTTGTTTTGAAAAGCTTAGACGAGAAAATTGGGCCTAATTACGTTTCTGATATGGCTGTATTTGACGTTCAGAAGAGTGGTGAAACCTTTGCTACTCTTAAACCTGAGAAACGTCGCTACAATGCTTCCGGTACGGTTACCACGGAAGTTGATATTCATATTAACGCTTTACGCGATATTTACGTGGCTATGGGTGAACCTTTGGATAATACCGGCGCTTGGGCGGTTCGCCTTTATTACAAACCTTTCGTTCGTTGGATTTGGATCGGTTGTGCTTTGATGGCTCTTGGCGGTATCTTGAGTATTTCAGATAAACGCTACCGAATAAAAATACAGACAAAGATGAAAATGGCATCTGCATCATGAAAATAAAAATATTGGCTTACTTGCCACTGATCATAGTCGTCGTACTAGTCGGCTATTTTTACAAAGCGTTGTACGAAGATGCTTCATTAATACCTTCGGCGTTAGTTGGCAAGCCTATGCCAGAGTTTAATCTGCCTTTATTAAAAACCCCTGAGCAAACTGTTTCAAAAGCAGATATTTTAGGCGATTATTTTTTGCTTAATGTATGGGCGACTTGGTGCCCATCATGTTATCAAGAACATCCTGCTCTCATAAAGTTAGCTCAACAATATGATGTAAAAATTGTTGGATTGAATTACAAAGATGAAAGAAATAAAGCTTTGCGTTACCTGAAACAATATAAAGATCCTTATCGTTTTGTTTTGTTTGATGAGCCAGGGAGGTTTGCTATTGAGTTAGGTGTATATGGTGCTCCCGAAACCTATTTGATTGATCCGCAGGGAGAAATTATTTATCGCCATGTAGGAGTTGTCACTATGGATACATGGAATGAAATATTTAAACCAAGGATCGAAAAACACGAACAACAAAAAATGTTGGAAAAAACGTCATGATTATCAACACTTGGTTTCAAAAAAGCCATTGGTTAATAAACTTTACTTCTCTCTCTACCAAGAAGATTTTGATGCTATGCGTCTTTCTTATGCCTGTCCTGACTATGGCTGCATTCGATGTTTACCAATTTGAGACAGAACAGCAAGAAAAGCGATTTCATTCGTTAACTCATGAATTGCGTTGTCCAAAATGCCAAAATCAAAGTCTTGCTGGCTCAGATTCTGAACTTGCTCAAGACTTAAGAGCCATAGTCTATGAGATGATAATAGCAGGCAAAACAGATGACGATATTCTTCAGTTTATGCATCAACGCTATGGTGATTTCATACTTTATCGTCCACCTGTTGAGCCTAGAAATTACCCTCTTTGGTTTGGGCCTTTTGTCATTTTGCTTTTAGGCGTTTTAGCCTTGGTATTTATTGTTCGCCGACAAAAGAAAAACTCAGCGCAACCAATGACCGAAGAAGAAAAAACACGACTTGATCAGTTAACCCAAGAAATGAAAGGAAAAAATTGATGATAGTTTTCTGGATAGCTTCCATAATTATTTTTTTTCTTAGTGTATATGTAGTTATTAAGCCACTTTTAGTTAATAAACAAGTATCGCAAGTTTCACGACGAGATTATAACCAAGCGGTATTTAACGACCGTCTTGAGGAATTAGAAAAGGAACGAATCAATCAAGGCATTAGCGATGACGAATTTGCTGTTTTAAAAACGCAATTGCAGCAATCATTATTAGATGACATTCCACAAGAGAATAAATCTTCCGAAATAAAACCGAAGAAGCATGGACAAAACTCATTGATATTAGCTTTTTCTGCATCAATACTTCTTGCGGTTTCAGTCATCAGTTATGCAAAAATTGGATTTTATCAACAAGTTGATCATTGGCAAGCTATTATGAAGAACGATGATCTTTCAGCAGAGTCCTTACAAAAACTATTGGTAGAACCGCAACAAAACAACCCTTATAAAGTACAAGATTATTTACTAGCACAACGCACGCGAGTGGCTCAAAGCCCCCAAAGTCCGGATGAGTGGTTACTTCTAGGCCAAGCTTACACTGCTGTTAAGTTCCAAGAAGGCGCTAAGCGGGTTGTTGAAAAAGTCGAATCGCTAAAACTTAATTCAGCCAGACAACATGTGCAACTCGCACAGCTAATGACGGCAGTAGATGGCAATACTTTACGTTCTAAGCATGTGTTAAATGCGGCTCTTCAAAAAGAGCCTAAAAATGCTAATGCATTAATGTTAATGGCTATGTATTCAGAGAATACTGGTGACTTTGTCCAAGCTAATACTTACTGGAAAACTTTAAAATCTACAGTTCCTACAGAAGCTCCTGTACACGAAAACCTAGATGCAAAAATTGCTGAAAATAACCAAAGAATTCAATCAACAACAATAAGCAATGATCTACAAATGTCTGTTCCATCGCAAGCGTCTCTAGCGAGCGATGTTCAGCTAGCCAGCAATGACGGCGCACCGCGTAAAATCTTTATTAAGCTTGATGTTGCAGATAGATTTGCTGGAAAGTTTGAGCCTGAGGATACGCTGTTTGTGTTTGCAAAAATGGCTGATGGAAGTTCGCCTATGCCGCTAGCTGTTAAAAAGCTATCAGCTAAAGCCATTGGTAGCACCGTTATGCTTGATGAGTCGATGGCGATGATGCCTAAAATGACTATTAATACCGTCAACAAAATCAAGATAACGGCAAGAATTTCTAAATCAGGTGACGCTATTGGACAAACGGGAGATTTCGAAGGAACCAGCGACGTACTTATAATGAAGAACGGTGACAACTTTGTGTCAGTTTCTATAGATTCTGTTTTTGGGCATAAAGGTGTGAATAAAAAGCAGCACTATTCAGCGTCAAAAAAGGCGGCAATGCTACCACCAATATCTTCATCTCCTACAGTAACTGTCGATGTGGCTTTGGATGCGGCCATGCAATCAAAAGTGTCGCCCACCGATAAGGTGTTTATTTTCGCAAAAGCTAAAAATGGGCCGCCTATGCCGTTAGCCGTTAAAACGGCGAGAGTCAAAGATCTACCTGTTACGGTCACATTAACCAATGATGATGCTATGACTCCTGCTATGCGGCTCTCAAGCGCAGAGAATGTGGTGATAACAGCAAGAGTTTCAAAAACAGGTAATGCTATGGCTCAACCCGGAGACGTAACGGGAGATTCTATCGATGTTAACTTGTCTCAATCAAAGCCACGAATTTCCATTCTATTAAATGCAAGCATTCCTTAATTCAAAAAATAGTTTATTTATATTTGAGCGCTCTATTAATAAAATAGAGCCTTACAAGTACTAAAAAAGCTTTCTTTTTTCCAGATTTTCTTTCAAATTTGGTATGATATTGCTAACAATATCTTCTGAGTGCGTTTGAGTTGTTTTAACCCACTTAAAAACTTCTAGCATTTTTTTGGATAATTTTTTTATTGAAACTCTGTTTTTTAAATAAAAATTTGTTTATCTCATAGTCTTCCAATATAAGTGAATGATTTGTATACAGCTTTCTTGTGAACAGCGTTGCGTTTCTTAGCAAAAAAAAAAATCTTTTTTTGCTGTAACAATAGCGAATAGATAACATCTAAGTTGTAGTGATGATTAAAACCAACTAGGTGTTAAAACCTTATACTTTAAACTTGTCAATTAGGAGACATATCATGGCTAACAAAAAACAACTATCAGCATTAATCGGTGCGTCTATTGCTGCTTCAATGTCCTTAGCAACCATTGCTAATGCTGAAACGACACCTTTTGGTGCTACTGACCTTTCAGCTGGCTTCAATCTTGCGGCTGCGGGTGAAGGTAAGTGTGGCGAAGGCAAATGCGGTGGCGACAAATCCAAGAAAGAAGGGAAATGTGGCGAAGGCAAATGCGGTGGCGACAAATCCAAGAAAGAAGGGAAATGTGGCGAAGGCAAATGTGGTGGCGACAAATCCAAGAAAGAAGGGAAATGTGGCGAAGGCAAATGTGGTGGCCAAGCTTAATGACTTTGCTTTCTGAGCACCAACACATGGATTTAAGTGCTGGGCTTGGTTTGAGGCGTGAATTAATCGCGCCTCTCACTGATATAGATATTACGAAATCCCCCATTTCTTTTTTTGAAATAGCGCCTGAGAACTGGATAAATTTAGGTGGTCGATTAGGTAAGCAATTACGTTACTTTACAGAGCGTTATCCCTTTTTTTGTCATGGCTTATCACTTTCCATAGGTAGTCCAAGCCCACTTGATACGGCTTTTCTCAACGATTTAAAAAAATTTTTAAATTATCATAATATTCTTATGTACTCCGAGCATCTCAGTTATTGCAGTGATCACGGACATCTATACGATCTAATGCCAATTCCATTTACAAATGAAGCGGTTAGGTATGTCGCAGACAGAGTAAAGCAAGTTCAAGATGTATTGGAGAGACCTTTGATTCTTGAAAATGTTTCATATTACTCACCTCTTTCCAATGAACTTGAAGAAATACATTTTTTCAATGCCATCGTTGAAGAGTCCGGCTGCTTGATGTTGCTTGATATCAATAACGTTTATGTCAATAGTATCAACCATGGTTATAGTGCTAAAGACTTTATTGATGCTGTACCCATTGAGAAAGTCGCTTATTACCACGTTGCTGGGCACTATGATGAAGCCGACGATTTAAAAGTGGATACCCATGGCGCGGATGTAAAAAATGAAGTGTGGCAGCTTCTAGATTATGCTTATGCGAAAATTGGTTTTAGGCCAACATTGTTAGAAAGGGACTTTAATATTCCACCCATTGACATATTGATGAAAGAAGTTGATAAAATTAACCAACTCTCTCAACACTATAGTCCGATTGATACAAAAAAAATCGAGTATGAAAAGTAATAATTTACCTATCTTCAAACAATTACAAAATAACTTTTCTCAATATATTCGTGACCCTCTAAACAATCCTGCACCATTAGGCATCGAATCAAGGCGTTTAAAAGTTTATACCGAACTTTTTTACAATAACATTGAAGGGTTCATCGCTAATGGCTTTCCTATACTTCGCAGCTTGACCAGTGATGAAGATTGGCATAAGACAGTCAGAGCTTTTATGAAGTATCATCAATGTCAAACACCGTATTTTTTGCAAATATCTGAAGAGTTTCTTGAGTTTTTAACATCTGATATTGTTGTACCAATAAAAAACTTTCCTTTTTTATTAGAACTAGCTCATTATGAATGGGTAGAGTTGGCTTTAATGGTATCACCAGAAAACAATACATTACAGGATGTTAAAAGTGGTGAGGAAATGGAAACTGTTTGGCAAGTTTCCCCACTAGCTTGGCATTTAGCTTATGCTTTTGATGTGCAAAACATCGGTGATGAGTATATACCAGAGCATGCACCACAGAGCCCGACTTTTTTAGTGGTTTATCGAAAGCAAGATGATGAAGTCGCTTTTATGGCAATTAACGCTGTAACCTATCGATTGTTAGAACTCATCCAAGAAAAAAATACCTCAGCACTTAATGAGATCTTGGTAGTTTTACTAGAGGAACTCAATCATCCTAATCCAGATGTAGTTAAGGAGGGTGCCATAAATTTATTGAAAGACTTACAAGCAAAAGGAATTGTAGGTACTCAAGAAGTAGGTTTAAACAAGAGTAGCTAACACGTTTTAGACGTTTACTGGTTAGCTACATTGTCAGAGTGCTGAAAAATTAAATTTCTTCCTCGCAGTCTTCTTCTTCCTCACACTCATCATCCCAGAATTCGTCCTCATCATCAGGTAAAGGAACGTTGCCATCATAAAGCTTGAATTCTTCTCGCTGTAAATAAGCGCCTCTAACAAAAGCATATTCGTCAATGGCATCTTCCAACGTTGACTCTAAAGGTAATAATCCTACACGTGTTTCGATGACATCGACACCCGTTAATGTTAATCGCGTGGGAACGTGATCGATTTCGTTTGTCGCTGAAAATAAAGCACTATCAACACCCAGCCCAGTTATCCCGCGTAATGTTGATGGTCCAAGGAAAGGAACCATAATATAGGGGCCTTGCCCAACACCCCACACACCAAGTGTTTGGCTAAAGTCTTCATTACCTTTTTTGATACCGGCTAAGCCTGCTACATCAAAAAGTCCACCAATCCCCACCGTGGTGTTGATGATGACTCGCGAAGTATCTTTTCCAGCTTCACTAATTTTGCCTTGGAGCAAGTCATTAGCAACAGTGGTTACATCTTCAATATTACCAAAAAAATTGCTTATGCCATCTTTGATTAATTCTGGAAGTATGTAGTCATAACCTTCAGCAATCGGTTTGAGTATGATTTTATCGGCACCGCGATTAAATTTGTAAACCGCACGATTAATATCCTCATAAGGATCTTGAGCATTTTGTGGGTTAGTCGCACATCCAGATAACAGTATGATAAGAGGAAATACTGCACCTGTTGCCCTTAATGAAATCATACAAACTCTCCTTCAAATATCTTTGAATTTTTAAATATTCTAATAAAACGTAGAAAAATTTTGCAATCTATCACAGAAATCACAGAAAGTCTCATGAGTTCCTATTGCTCAGCTTCGACTATTCTTGAAATAAATAATAGGCATTATTGAAAAAATTACTCAGTATTCGCTTACAAAAATCAGATCGACTTTATAGTATTGGGTCGCTATATTCCATTTGGTTTAGCAAATAGTTAATTTACAGTGAAATTAATTATACTTAAGATAATTGTTGAAAACTACTGAAAACATAAATGCCAGTTATAACCATTTTAAGGTGAGAAGTATGTCATCAAAAGAAGTTTCAAGTAATACAGATATAACTGCACTAAGAAAACTGGTGCGTGAGGAACACTTTTCTGTGCGTTGGGGTGAAATGGATGCGTTAGGGCATGTGAATAACGTCGTGTATTTTCGGTATTTTGAATCTATTCGTGTGAATTGGCTAAGAGATTGTCTAGGGGGTGTTTTGCACTCGCATGAACAAGGCCCTGTTTTAGTGCATACTGATTGTCAATTCATCAAACCGATTCTTTATCCTAGTGAATGCTCAATAAGTTTATATTGTAGACAACCTGGCCGCTCAAGCTTGGTGAATGAGTACGAAATTTGGGCGGCTAACGCTGGCGAGTCTAAACAATTGGCAACTCGGGCAACTAGCACTTTGGTTTGGGTTGATTTTGAGAAACAATCTTCTCTACCATTGCCTGCAGGTTTAAGAGAGTTTAAAGAGTTAGAAGCTAAAACTGAGCAATAAAATGTGCTCGAAAATGCTTTATTTTCGAGCAATCAGCTCTTATAAGTCCGTTAGCACTGTTGCCACTCTCCAGTTTTTTTATTGAGTTTTTGACAAGCTGGTTGGCAATCAGCTAAGATTTTTTGTTCGCCGACATAGCATGAAAGCGTGAGCTGAGATTGACTTTGAGAAGCTAAACCTTGAGTCTCTTTCGCGCTTTTTATCTCTTTTTCAATAATGCCCCTTACGATTTCATTAGCCACACGTTTAGCTTGATAAACAGGCTTTCTTGAAGAGGATAAAGGGATTTCTTGCTTTTGATGATCACAATAGACGTGTGGTGTTGCGGGTCCATCCAGATATCTATCGCACCATGAATCTTCCGCGCTATAAGCGCAATGACTCATTAGATAACAAACGTTAGTCAATACAACGGCTGGTACGATATTTCTCATGAATTTCTCCCTAATTTACGATAAAGACGTCCACATTATTTTTCTGAGTTTTCGATTCAGTTTGACTGCTTCAGTGAACGTTTTTCTAAGCTAATGAGAATCAAACAGCGATACAGTGTATATGCCTGGCTGTATCTTGATTTGAGTAAAACAATTATTGAGCAAAATAAAAAAATGTCCAGGCAAAGAAATTAAAAAAATCACTTGTAATTCTATAAGCGCCTAAAGTTTTGGAAAAAAATTATTGGATTTTTTTCAATAAATTTACAGGGGAAAAATTATCAGATAAAACGAACTGTTCAATGGCTGGACCATTGATACGTGTGAAGTGATGCGTTAAATAATCAAAATCTAAATCAAATAGCGCAAGCATTTTTTCGGTAGGAATTTTGTTATTAAGAATGTTTTCTCCAGAAAGTAATGATAAGTTTTTTGCGGTAATGATAATACGATTGTGAGTATGTTGGGAGCTTAATAAGATAAAACTGTTAAAAACATGTAAATAAGTTGCTGCTTCATATTTAGCTAGTGTGCTTGAAGAAAAAGTATTTGCAGCAACGATACAATTATTTGAGCATATTCGTTTAATTTCATTTAAAAATTGTTTTGTCATTAAGTGTTCAGGAATATAGTGACCACTAAATGCATCCAATATAATAAGATCAATATCATTAACCTTTTCTTTAATCAGTTTTCTCACATAAAATCTGGCATCCATGATCACAACTTTATTATTTTCATTTTCAGAAAAATCAAAATGCTTTTTGGCTACATCAAAAACCGCCGAATCAAGCTCTACACTCGTGACTTTGGCTTGAGGTAAAGCAGTATTCAAAGCCATTGGAATAGTGCCTGCACCAAGACCTATCACTAGAACATTTTGAGGATTAGGGTTGAGCAATAAAGTTCCCATGACTAATTTGGCATATTCAAGAGCAAATTGATTTTTATCATGCAAGAAAATGCAAGATTGGTTGCTCGTTAAATTCTTATGAATTTGAAATTTTAAGCAACGTTTTCCATTTTTTTCTTCCACAAGTATGTGGTGATAAAGTGATTTTTGAGTGTGAAGAATTTTAGCGTGAATGTCATCAAGTACAACCAAGAATAATAAATGGATGAATACAACTGTGGCTAACTTGTTTATAAGCGGTTTATGCAAGGCACACCTCATTCTCAACAACCATAAACTGATTTCCAACATGTTATTCACAAGTTGTTTCTTGTACAAGAGCCGTTTTGTTTACTTAAATAGGCATTGAATTAGGCAAATGACTGTAATGTCAAGAGTCGACAGATATTGATATTTTTAGTCGATAATTTTTGAGAGCATGACAATGATTAATCCTGATGTCAGTGTACATCCACTGAGTAAAAGGATAATCTTATCCAATTCAATCCATAAAACAAGATAAAAAGCGGTGCCAATCGTTCCTACTGCACTGCCTAAGGTTGAAAGGAAATAAAGTTTTCCTGCTGTCATTCCGACACTGCTTTTTGTTGATATGAGTAAACGTATGCAATAAGGGGAAACGATACCCATTAGGCATGTTGGTAAAGAAAAAAGTATGAAACTCATTACAAGAGAACCGTATCTTGGGTCATTGAAATAAAAAAGATCTAATATTTTCGTCGATTGTGTTATAGGTAATAATGCTAAACCGCCACAGAAAACGATCGCACCAAGTTTTATCAATGAAGGATTGTAGAGAGAAATTTTTCCTCCTAAAAGATAACCAATGGCTAAAGATAGCATGAATGTAAATATCACGCTGCCCCATACATAGATAGAAGCACCAAAATAAGGCGTTAATAACTTACCACAGATCAACTCGACGCTCATTATAGTAAAGCCAATAAAAAAAGCTGTCGCTCCAACGATATAACTACTCATTATTCAAATAACCTAGGCTAACAACAATAAATTTTTTATATCGATTAGCGTCGAAGAAGAAAGAAAAGTTTTATTGATAAGTGGCCATAATGTAATGCCTTGAATAAAAATCTACAATAGGGCAATAGGCTTAAAGAAGAATTTTTTTTTGATAAAATATGGAATTAAACCCTAGTATCTTACTAATGCTTCCTCTATATTGAGAAATTATTCTCATTCAATAAATGGAATAATTCTTTTGTAAAACTGAAGTATCGTAATATTAAAAATAAATTTAAACAGTTAAGCTATAAAAATTTATCAGCATTTAAACTTTTTTTGTAGAATGAATCGAACGCAATTAACATTGCAAGTAATAGCTCGTTTGGCATACGATTTGAGGGCACTCTGTCACATTTAATTGCTTGCTTTGCATTTGCTGGGTGTGTAATATTTGACTCGTCTACAACTTAGATAACAGGTGTAAACAAGTAATGGAAAAAAATAATGGCGGCAGGATGTTGCTGGGCTGGGGAAAACCTCTTTAAATAAGAGGTCATCAGTGAGAGCTTTATCGCATTTATATTGCGATCAAGAGCACTCTATAACATAACAATAAATCACAAAAGCAAGGATTGCGTGAGTTGATTAAGTGTCATCCCAAGGAAGGGCAAGCGACACAACCATTCAATAATGAATGCTGGTTTTTAGAAGAAGTTTGACGCGATGGATTTTATTTTCCAATTACGTCAAACGCAAACTTAAAAATAGTTTCATTCAGGAAGCGATAAGTCCTCCATAATAGATTTGAGACATCTCGCAGCTTCGCCACCGGTACAAGCTCGATGATCAAAGCTCAGTGACAATGGAATATGCTTTTGATTCTCAATGCCTTTTGATGTCAATTTCAAATGTTCTTTGAAGCTTCCCGCACCAATAATAGCGACTTGTGGAGGTAAAACAACAGGTGTTGCATACTGTCCAGCAATTGTGCCAAAGTTCGATAAAGTTATAGTAGGATTTGCCATATCCTCAGGCCTAATCGTCTTATTTTGAATTTTTTCTATTAAATGATTTAAGTCGAAACGTATTTCCGCAGCAGTTTTTCTCTCAGCATGACGAATAACGGGTACATAAAGGCCATCAGGCATATCAACCGCGATTCCAATGTGCACATGAGGGTGAACAAGTCTTTCCAGTTTTTCCCCATCAAACCAGGCATTTAAAGCGGGTTCTTTTAAACACCCTTGAGCAACTGCACGAATCAAGCGAACTGTAGGGTTGTTTTTCCCTTTCCAGAAATGAATGTTAGCATCGTCAACTAATGTCGTTAAACACACTTGCTGTTGCGCTTTAGTCATAGCTACAGCCATTGCACGACGAGCGCCTCGCAAGCTTTCTGGTGAAATAGTCACATCGGGTAATCCCTGCGATACAGGTTTGCTAGGTGACAAGGTCGCGGTAGACAGTTGCGGCGTTCGAGAAGTTGTAGAAAGCTTTTGATGACAGGCTTTGACATCTTCTTGTGTGATGGAACCCTTTTTACCAGATGTTTCACAGTTAGCTAAGTTGACACCCAGTTTACGGGCCAAAGCTCTAACCGCTGGCGAAGCACGATAGTTAAGCGGTTCTTGAGTAGAGGTAAGATGTGTATGTCGATCAGTGGAAACGCTTTCTGTAGGTTTTTGCAGACTAGCGGTTCTTTTTTCAGATGCTGCTTTAACATCATTTTGCGTAATAGCACCGTTTTTACCTGTTCCTTGCACAGAAGATAAATCAACGCGCAGCTTTCTTGCTAATGCTTTTACAAGGGCAGAACTGGGTTCACGTGTCACTTGATGACCGACTTCGACAGCACCTACCACCGTGCCAGCATCTTCTTCTTGAGGCTCAGCTGCAGGGACATTATTTTCTCCATTAAACTCAACCAAAGCTGAACCAACACGAATCAGCTCACCCGGTTCACCATATAGCTTGGTAATGACACCGGAATAAGGCGAAGGTACTTCCACCACGGCTTTATCAGTCTCCATTTCGACAAGAGGTTCATCAACTTTAACATCATCATTTGTTGATTTTAACCAACGCACCACTTCAGCATCTTGTAATCCTTCGCCCAAGTCTGGTAAATAAAAAATTTGTTTTGTCTCTTTAGCGGTATTGGCGGTTACTTTGTTATTCTTAACCTTGTTTATTTCTTCTGTAGGCTCTGGTTTCTGTTCAGAAGCATTTTGATTAAATATAACTAATGTGTCACCCACTTGAATGACATCACCAGCTTGACCTTTAAGCTCAGAAACAACACCCTCAAAAGGTGATGGTACTTCTACAACTGCTTTGGCTGTTTCCATTTCAACCATAGGTTGATCAACGCTAAGTTTATCACCTTCATTCACTAGCCATCTCACGATGGTTGCATCAGGTAAGCCTTCTCCTAAGTCAGGCAGGTTGAAAACTTTCATACTGTCTCCCAATCACTTTAAAAAATTGGTGAAAAATCGAGTTCGCAAAAAAACACAATATTAGGCATATTCCATTAAATCTTGTGCTTCATTGAGAATTCTATCAACGGTGGGTAAGTATTTCTTTTCAAGACGATAATACGGCATTACTGTATCGTAACCTGAGACTCGTCCGATAGGTGCTAACAAATGCATAATGCCTTTCTCTGCAATACTAGCCGCAATCTCAGAACCAACAGCTCCTCTTTTAGGGGCTTCTTGCACGATTAAAGCGCGGCCAGTTTTTGCGACGGACTCTAAAATAGTATCCATATCGATTGGGCTCACCGTCGCCACATCAATGACTTCAGCACTGATGCCTTTTTCTGCAAGTTTTTCTGCGGCAATGAGTGTTTCGTGCATCATAGCACCCCACGAAATCAGAGTGATGTCAGTACCTTCTCGTTCCACATAACAGACTTCTAAAGGATAAGCTTCACCGGTATCTTCAACTTCGTGTTTAACGATTCGATAAATCCTTTTTGGCTCCAAAAAGATAACGGGATCAGGATCGCGTATAGCGGCTAGCATCAGTCCATAAGCACGGGTTGGGTTTGAAGGTATGACAACTTTCAAACCAGGAATGTGCGCAAATAATGCTTCTGTGCTTTCAGAATGATGTTCAGGGGCATGAATACCACCACCGAAAGGTGCACGAATCACCATAGGTTGTGTAATTCTCCCTCGTGTACGATGTCGCATACGAGCCGCATGAGAAAAAGTTTGATCAAGTGCTGAAAAAATAAAGCCTAAGAATTGAATTTCAGCAACAGGTTTCATACCTTGTGCTGCCATACCAACAGCTAAACCTGCAATCATGGATTCTGCAAGAGGACTGTCGATGACTCTATCTTTACCAAATTTTTCTTGTAAGCCTTGTGTCGCACGAAAAACGCCACCATTCACACCGACATCTTCACCAAAAAGCACCACATCTTTATCATGAGCAAGCTCATAAGCAAGAGCCATATTCACGGCATCAATCAAAGTTACTGCTGGCATCGTCGTTTACCCCCTCTTAATGGCTTGCTCACGTTGCTCTAAAAGAGCTTGTGGCAGCGTTTCATACATATGATCGAAGATTTCTGTCACATTGGGTTGAGGTGTTTGATTGTACTCAGTAACAGCAGTTTCTATGTGTTGATTAATTTCTTTTTTCATTGTCGCTTCTTGCTCGTCATCTAATTGACCAAATTGCTGGTCTATGTATTTTTTTAGACGAAGAACGGGTTCACTTTCCCAAGCTTGTTCAAGTTCATTATCAGAGCGATAGCGTTTAGCATCATCGGCTGTGGTATGATCGCAGAGGCGATATGAAATACATTCAATCAAAGTCGCACCGCCACCAGCTCGGGCTTTTTCTAACGCTTTCTTGGCATAATGATGAACAGCAACGATATCGTTGCCATCCACTTGAACACCTTCAATACCCGCTGCTACTGCTTTTTGTGCATAGGTTTCGGTCGCTGTTTGAATGCTACTAGGAACAGAAATGGCCCATTGATTATTGTTAACAATAAAAACGACGCCTAAATTCCATATACCTGCCACGTTAATCGCTTCGTAAAAGTCACCTTTCGAGGTCCCACCTTCACCAATCTCAGTGATGCAAGCGCGTGCTTGATTACGTAATTTAAAAGCAGTAGCGATACCTGTTGCGTGCAAACATTGTGTGGCAATGGGTACTGCTATTGGAAAATCTTCACGGGCAACTTTGTAATTTGAGCCTTCTTCATATCCGCCCCAATACTGTAAAATCTCAGTCATGGAAACGCCGTGTTGAAGCAAACCGCCAGTACTACGGTAATAAGGCACTAAAACATCTTCTTTATTTAGCGCAGCACCATATCCGACACCAATAGCTTCTTGTCCTAAAGAGGCGGGATAAGTTCCCATATTACCGGTGCGCTGCAATGCATAAGCTTTGGCATCAAACGCTCTTAACAACAACATGTCACGATAAAATTGTTTCATGATGTTTTCATTTGTAGCAAATTCAGGTAGAGAATCTTGGGTTGGTTTACCATCTTTATTAATGAATTGATGGTGCTCTATCTCAAACTTCGCGACTGTACTCAATGAACTATCCTCCGTATTCAATCGCACTGGTTCGGTATGACACTAAGAAATATCGATGACTGATTTTATTGTATTGCTATGCACACTACCAAACACATTTTCTACAATCCTATTCGTAAAAATATAAAAAATATCAAAACTAAGATTGTGTATTTCAAACGGCGATCGATAATACGAATAACGACTAGACATGTACAGGATAAAAAATATTTTTCACAATAACTTTAAAACTAAAGTCTACCACAAGCATTGGTAAGATCAGCTAACAGGGTGATTCAGCAATAAAAAAAATTGAAATGCTTGTCTGGTAAGAGGAGTTTTGAAATGACAAGGCGCAACAAAAATTAAAGGTTTTAAATAACACTCGCTCTAAGTTAATATAATTAATATTGAGCATTCATTTTATAGATAATATATTTAAAATTTATTATGGCAGAGAATTCATTATGAAAAAAAATAACGTTACCAAATACCGGAAAGACTACAAGCCTTCTTATTTTTTAATCAACCAGACGGATCTGGATATTGATTTGTATAACGAAAAAGCGTTAGTGAAGGCATCGCTCACTATTACGAAAAATGAACAGCTCTCTAAACTTGAGACATCTTTAACTTTACATGGAGAAGGATTAAATTTGCAGTCTATCGCGATTGATGGACAGCCACTAAATGAAGAAGATTATCAAGTCACCGATGAAAATTTAGTTATTCATCAACTTCCAAATGCCCAAAGCTTTCGACTAGAAACAACAGTCGAAATTCAACCACATTTAAATCACTCTTTAGAAGGTTTATATTTATCAAATCAAAAATTTTGTACTCAATGTGAAGCGGAAGGTTTTAGAAAAATTACTTATTATTTAGATCGTCCTGATGTTTTATCGATTTTTACCACGCGTATTACAGCTGATAAAAAACAGTTTCCTTATTTACTTTCAAATGGCAATCTAAAGCATTTTGGTGATCTTGATGAACACCGTCATTGGGCAGAGTGGCACGATCCCTATCCGAAACCCAGCTATTTATTTGCGTTAGTTGCTGGGGACTTTGATCGTTTAAGTGATACCTATAAAACTCAATCCAACCGAATTGTTAATCTTGAATTTTATGTTGATAAAGGAAAGCTTAATCAATGTCATTATGCTATGCAAAGCTTAAAAAATGCTATGCAATGGGATGAGGAGCGCTTTGGTTTAGAATATGACCTGGATATGTATATGATTGTGGCTGTTGGTGATTTTAATATGGGAGCCATGGAAAATAAAGGACTCAATATTTTTAATACGAAATATGTTTTGGCCAGTCAGGAAACTGCCACAGATAGTGATTTCGAAGGTGTTGAAAGTGTTATTGGTCACGAATATTTTCATAACTGGACAGGTAATCGTGTCACGTGTCGTGACTGGTTTCAGTTAAGTTTGAAAGAAGGGCTGACTGTTTTCAGAGATCAGGAATTTACCGCCGATTTAAGAGCGCGCTCCGTTAAGCGAATTGATGATGCGGCACTAATCCAAAGTGCGCAATTTGCAGAAGATGCAGGCCCCATGTCTCATCCAATACGTCCGGACTCTTACATTGAAATGAATAATTTTTATACGGTTACAGTGTATGATAAAGGCGCTGAAGTCATTCGAATGATGCATACGCTCTTAGGCGAAAAAAACTTCCGTGCAGGCATGGATTGTTACTTTGAACGTCACGATGGGCAAGCTGTGACCTGCGAGGATTTCATTCTGGCCATGGAATCCGCTTCAGGTTACGACTTACAACAGTTTCGCCGTTGGTATAGTCAAGCAGGTACGCCTTCTGTCAAAGTAGCAGATCATTATAATCCTGAAGAGCAAACCTATTCATTGCATATAAAGCAAAGCTGTTCTTCACGCTCAGGTGAAGGACCTAAAAAACCATTTCATATTCCTATTAAATTAGGATTCATTGATCAAGAGGGTCATTCGGTTCCTTTAATGATTAAAGGTGATGACAATCAGCTTGATGGCGATATTTTACATGTTAGAGAAGAAAGCATGAAAGTTATTTTTAGTGGGGTAGAGAACAAACCTACACCAAGTCTGTTACGAGACTTTTCTGCTCCTGTAAAATTAGAATATGACTATTCAAACGAACAATTGGCTTTTTTAATATCTCATGACAGTAACGAATACAATCGTTGGAGCGCGACACAACAGTTACTCTCAAGAAATCTTTTTGAGGCAGTTGATGAGGAAAACACGCAAAATGAAATCACGTTAGACCCATTACTGGTTGACGCATTGCATGCTTTATTAGATGACCAAGATATTGATCTTGCATTAAAATCGCGGGCTTTATTGTTGCCGAGTTATTCAGCCTTGATGGAAATGCGAGAACGAATAGATGTCGATAAAATGGTGACATACCATCAACTGCTTACAGAGCTCATAGCAAAAGCGTTTGAATCCACATTTAAAATGCACTATGAACGAGAGGTTAACCAGTCAGAGCGATTGCAAGAAAAAGAAGCTATTGCCTCGCGTGCTTACAGAAACGTCTGTTTACATTATTTGACGCAACTCGATAATGACAAGTATATCGATATCGCTAAGCAGCAGTATGCAAGTGCTCAAAATATGACTGATAGATTAGCGGCTTTCAAAGCTGTCGTTTTCTCTGATTATGATGATAAAACCGCAATCATTGAGGATTTCTATCACCAATGGAAGCATGAAGCCCTGGTGATCGATAAATGGTTGTCTATTCAAGCCATGTCAATGAGTTGGGGAGACTTATCAAAAATTATCGAATTGACTCAACATTCAGCTTATGAAGCCAAAAATCCGAATAAAATTCGTTCATTAATAGGTGCTTTTGCATCACAGAACTTCAAACATTTTCATCGTATTGATGGCAAAGCTTACGACTGGTTCACTCAACAGATTCTCGCCATTGATGAATTTAATCCACAAATAGCCGCACGGCTTGTATCACAATACAACCGTTGGAAAAAGTATGATGATATGCGTCAATCTTTGATTAAAACGCAACTCGATAAGCTACTTGCCAATGATCACTTGTCCAAAGATACCTTTGAAATTGTTACAAAAGCCCGTAATGCCTGAGCTAAATCGCTTGCATTGAAGTTCTAGCAATGGCAATCTCACGAGTTTTTAGTGAAATTGCCAGGAGGTGGAATGGCTATCACAACATGCCCCGCATGCGGTAAAAAAATGTCCAACAAGATGCGTTCTTGTCCGTCGTGCGGCTATAGTGTCTCAGCTAATGCCGAAAACAATGAACGCGCTGTATTACAGCGCAGACGACGCAAAAAATACAGTATTATGAACCAGGCTTATATGGCCATTTTTACTTTTACGTTGGGATGTTTTGGGCTTTATTATTTTCAGTCGAAGTTTGCTGAAGAAGCCTCAAATTGGCTTGAAGTACTCTACCAGATAAGTATGTTGTTATTGCCCGTTGGTTTTCTTTGGTATGTGGTGTGTCGTATACGCTTATATCTTTTAAAGAAAGGTGCATGAAAAACAGTTAAACTTTTCATGCAGGTATTTTTCCTTCTTGAGAAGAGTGGTAGTCTATCCTGTTTTAGGACTTGGCGCTTTATTGCCATGAACAAGGAGGAATTTGGCCGTTAAGCCATTCCTTTGAATCCGTGTGCACATCATTTTTATTGGCAAAAGTGCTTTAAAGATAGTCATAATATCTTGTAAGTAAATCGGATGAAGGGTTTCTTGATACTTTGTCTAATGGGTTTGGGATAGCTAATTCTTTTGAACATCGATAAACATTAAAAATCTAAAACAGTAGTTGAGATTATATTGAAGAAAGGAGCTTTACGCTTGCATGCAAGTTCTTGAACCTTTCTGGTATTGGGCTTGTCCTTTTTTGTCGTAGGTTTGGGAATGGGGGTTATACCCTTTCACAGCAATGAGAAGTTTGTCTAAATTTCTTCGACTGGCATTAATCAGACGTCCATTCACTTCGTTTTGCCGTTTGCAACGCAGTAAGCCGGATTTAAGTGTTCGCCAATTCTTAAGGAGTTGGGTAGAATACTGATCATCGTAATGTGCTAGGCGGTTCTCAAGAACTTTTTCATCGATATGGGTTTTTAGCTGGTTTTCACTAGGAATACATTGGGCAAACAGACGAATTCTTTGTCGACCTGTTTGATCAAGTGTTTTAAATTGCGCTTCTTTTTTTTGGGTGATTTCGGGTAAGTCATTCAAATTTCTTGAAGTCAGCATATCATATTCGGTTTTGAGCAAATCATGGAGTGATTGGACTAAAACGATTTCACTTTCAATAACATTCTTCAGTTTAGTAATGAGTGCTGACATACGATAAGCTCTTGGTTATGCAAGTTAATTTTATGGTTTATCAAGAGATAGCTTAAATTCATTAACCAATTTGTCTGCAATATTTTCATTGTTGACTTGGTAACTACCTTCTTCAATTCTCGCTTTTAAATCCGCAACTTTTTGACTGTTAACTTCCGGTTCTTGTGACACTTGTTCTGATAATGCGTTTAGTTGGCGGGCAGTATCCGTCAGCTCGACAGAGTCACTTTTTGCTGTTTGTGCTGTATCTGTCGATTGGTTAGAAGACGTTGATTTTTCTGCATCATTTTGACGTACATTACTTGCATTAGTACGATTAGTCACAGAGGTGGAGACGTTTTTAATGTCGTTAACCATGATATTTCAATTCCGTCGTAAGATCGTGAGATTTATCTTGTACTTATCTTCCTATCGGCAACTTCGATTAAATCTTGAGTGATAAATAGCCATTAAAAAATACTAAAAATAGTCAATTATAAATTGACTTGAACCTGACCTATACCTGTAATTCTAGCTTCTATTGTACGACGAGATGATAAATTTTCCACCAAGATTGAATCACCTACAATACCATCTTGGCGTGCAGTACCATCGATTTGTACAGCTACAGTCTCTGTATTTGCAGATATTTTTACTCTATCACCACGACAAACGGCACAAATTTGTGCCGGAATAATCATTTGATTGCGAGAAATAGTGCGTTTAACCCGTGTTCCTGCAACTTCATGAATATCTGAAAAGGCCGCACCCCGTACTTGAGTGATATCCACTTCAATAGTCGTCAAATCCCCCGTACTAATCACTTCTCCACGATTAAGGCGACGGTTAGAAATGACAGCTTTTTCAATAATTTGAATTTTGGCAGAAAGGTAATATTTCCAAAAATTTTTGCCCGTACATTCTACGCCAACGGTGGTTCTACCTTGATAACGACTCCCTTTCGGCCAAAACGCAATCAGCGGAATATCACAACGTGGAAACTGTAAGCGAGAATCTATTTTTCCAAAAGTTATGCGAAATTGCTTTACTTCACTTTCTGGGTTATTTAACTGTTCTTCAATCAAGTTTCTTGCTGTTTGCCGCATGTTTTCATGAGAATGATAGATATTGGCAGCATAAGTATGCCAAAAAGGGCTAATAGCGATAGCAGAAAAACATAACAACTTTCGTATAAAACTACTTGTTTTCATATAAATGACCTAAGCTTGAAGTTATATCAAATGATGACAAATTAATGCTTTTGGTCCATCATTGGTTGTCGAACAATTGACGCTGACTCGTTTCAAAAAGACTTGTTTTTAACTAAGCAGGAAACGAGCCAGGTAATCGAACAATAGCGGCGAGGAATTTATGCCAAGCATTCTTGATAGTGTGAATCAAAGAACTCAGATGGTTGGACAAAACCGCCTTGAGTTGTTGATGTTTAAATTAGGAAGCAAGCAAAAATACGGTATTAACGTTTTTAAAGTTAAAGAAGTTTTGCAATGCCCCAGTCTAACGGAACTACCTAAGAGAAATCCGGTTGTTCGTGGTGTTGCTCATATTCGTGGGCATACCATCTCAGTTATTGATCTGAGTATGGCTGTAGGCGGAGGAGCATTAACGGATATTAATAACTGTTTCATTATCATTGCTGAATACAATCGTACTACCCAAGGTTTTTTAGTGAGTTCTGTAGAGCGCATAGTCAATATGAACTGGGGAGAAATTCATCCGCCACCAAAGGGCAGTGGCAGTAGTAGCTATCTGACAGCTGTAACGGAAGTGGATAGTGAGTTGGTAGAAATTATCGATGTAGAAAAAGTCTTATCAGAAGTGGCTCCACCAAAATCGTGGACAGAAGATACTATCGTAGAGAAAGATGAGTCTTCAGTCAAAGAACAATATAAAATTCTCGTCGTTGATGATTCTGCAGTGGCTCGTAATCAAGTGAAAAAGACTATCGAATCGATGGGCTTTGAAGTTGTTACTAAAAAGAATGGGCGAGAAGGTTTGGACTTTCTATTATCTATTTCTGATGAGGGAAGAGAGCCGTCCAAAGAAATCCTGTTGGTTATTTCTGATATTGAAATGCCTGAGATGGATGGTTATACGCTCACTGCTGAAGTAAGAGGGCAGCCAACACTCAAAAATCTCTATATTATGCTACATACCTCCCTCAGCGGGGTATTTAATCAAGCGATGGTCAAACGTGTTGGAGCTGATGACTTCTTAGCAAAGTTTAGTCCTGATGAATTGGCAACTGCGGTTAAAAGCCGAATAGAAGCGGTTCAAGATAATTAGAGTGGAACTGAGTTTATGCCTTCTTTAGACAATGTTTACAGTTCTAATATTAAACCTGAAGATTATGATAGTTTTCGTCAAGTGCTTGAAGAGCAATGTGGTATTCTATTAGGAGAAAATAAACAATATCTCGTCTCAAGCCGACTCAATACAATGTTAAAAGCTGAAGGTATTAATAGCTTAAATGAGCTTAATACCATTATGAAGCGCCAGTCTAACCCTATTTTACGTCAAAAAGTTATTGATGCTATGACGACAAATGAAACCTTTTGGTTTCGAGATATTTTTCCTTTCGACATATTTAAAGACAGAATACTGCCCGAACTATCAGAAAAGCCGGGTAGTCCCACTATTTGGACAGCTGCTTGTTCATCAGGTCAAGAAACCTATTCAATTTGTATTAGTCTTGATGAATACAATTCGATTGCTAAAAAGAAATTGCATGGTACCAAAATCATTGCTACTGATATTTCAGAAAAAGTACTCAAAGTTGCTACTGAAGGTGAATATGACCAGTTATCATTGTCTCGAGGGCTATCTCAAGTTCGATTAAAAAAATACTTTCATCCGACTCAAGACAATCGTTGGCGTGTAAATAGTGATATTAAACAAGTCGTTACTTTTCGTTATTTTAATTTACTGGAAAAAAATTACTCTCTAGGAAAATTTGACATTATTTTTTGTCGAAATGTATTGATTTACTTTTCAGCAGACTTAAAAGCGAAAGTCATTACTAAGATTGCTGATAGTTTAAAACCTGGTGGTTATCTTTTTCTAGGAGCTTCTGAGGCTATGTCTCCAACTGTTGCCGATCGCTTTGAAATGATAGTTTGCCACCCTGGCATAGTTTACCGGCTCAAATAATCCGCTTTGCTTCTTTCATTGATTTTGACGAGGTTTAGAAACTCGTTAATTTTTATTGATAACACAAGATAAGCTTACCTTATCAATCACTTCTCCCTGGTTTCCCATAAAAAATTTATTTTGGTCTGCAAATTGCTTTTGATCACTATAAAAAATTGAGGAGGATGATTGTGGCAATCAACTTTAATAATGCTTTAGGTGTTCATCAACAAGCCTTAGAAGTACGAGGTAAACGTGCTGAAATTCTAGCGAATAATCTGGTTAATGCAGATACCCCAGGATTCAAAGCGAGAGATATTGATTTTCGTCAAATTTTATCCAATGCCCAATCGAGTCGTATGGGGTTAATGAAAACCCATAAAAGCCATATCGACTCAAGATCTAATAGTGATTTTCATGAGTTTTTACAATACCGAATTCCTTTTCAGCCAGATACCGGTGATGGGAATTCTGTCGATTCACAAATTGAAATTAATAAATTTTCAGAAAATGCTTTGCAATATCAAGCAAGCTTAAATTTTTTAAGCAATAAATTTAAAGGCTTAAAAAAAGCTTTAAGAGGAGAATAAAAAGCTTATGGCGCTCTATAATATTTTTGATATTTCTGGTTCCGGAATGAGTGCGCAAAATATACGACTCAACACGACAGCCAGTAATTTAGCCAATGCTGATAGTATTTCGAGTAGCATCAACCAAACCTATCGAGCAAGACACCCGGTATTTGAAGCCGTCAAGGATTCAGTAGTAAGACAAGAAACCGCATTAGGTGGTGTGACAGTCAAAGGTATTATAGAAAGTTCAGCACCAACACGTATTGAATATCGTCCTGAACATCCTTTAGCAAATGAAGACGGTAATGTTTTTCTTCCTAATGTAAATGTCGTGGAAGAGATGGCCAATATGATTTCAGCTTCCCGTACCTATCAAGCCAATGTACAAGTAGCAGATACGGCAAAGAAACTCTTGCAACGTACCATCTCATTGGGACAATAATTTTTATTAAGGTAACTCATATGAATATTTTACCTACCATAAAAAATGATACTTACAACGATGCTGGGCTCAATAGTATTGAGCAAACCCAAGTGGGTACGGGCGGTGATAATGACTTAGGGCAAGAAGAGTTTTTGACTTTATTAACCACGCAGCTGGCAAGCCAAGACCCGTTTAAACCAATGGAAAATACGGATTTTATTGCTCAAATGGCGCAGTTTTCCAGTCTGGAAGGCATCAATGATTTAACAGAATCGTTTGAAAGCCTGGCAAGCTCTTTATCTTCTAATCAGGCTTTGCAAGCCTCATCTTTGGTAGGACGCAGTGTTTTAATGGCAACCGATGTGGCTTTTTTACCCAATGAAGGCTTTATCTCAGGCAATGTTAATACAGAAGCGCCAACACAGACTGCTATTTTACATGTAACCAATGATAGTGGCGAGTTAGTGACCAGCATTGAATTAGGTGATTTACCTGGCCCTGAAACCGTTGAGTTTGCATGGGATGGCAAAGATGCGGAAGGCGAATACGTGCCGGCTGGTGCTTATCAACTGCGTTTAGAAGGTAATGTAAATGGAGAAAATGTTGCCATACCTATTAATCTGAGGGCTTATGTCGGCAGCGTTAATATTCAGCAAGGCGCTAGTGATATTGTTTTGAATTTACTCGGTTTGGGATCTGTTAATTTATCTCAAGTACAGGAAATTGGATTATAGAATTCTAACTACTTTTTTTATCCAAAAACTTCGTTGGAGGTTATATGTCATTTAATACAGGTTTATCCGGTGTACAAGCAGCGCAAGCTGATTTAGGCGTGACAAGTAATAACATTGCGAATGTTAGCACTGTGGGTTTTAAGGAATCTCGGGCTGAATTTGGTGATATTTACGCAACCTCTGCATTGGGTGCAAGCTCCAATACGATTGGAAGTGGTGTTTTGTTAACGCAAGTTGCACAGCAATTCACACAAGGTAATTTAGAGTTTACTAATAACACCTTAGATTTTGCGGTGAGCGGTGAAGGTTTTTTTGTATTGGCGCCGAATTTGTTAAGCAATGAGTTTGTGTATACACGAGCAGGAGCATTCGGTGTCGATTCCAATGGGTTTGTAGTAAATGCGCAAGGGCAATCATTGCGTGTTTTTCCAGTCAATCCTGATGGTACAGTAACATCAACTAGCTTAAGTAGTACCATACCTTTACAATTGCCGCAAACCGCAGGTAACCCAACGGCAACAACTGAAATTGATCTGGGTATGAACTTAGAAGCCAATGCCACGGTCCTTGATCCTAATAACTTCGACCCAACAATTTCAACCAGTTATACGGCATCCACGTCTATCACCATTTATGATTCATTAGGCGAAAGTCATATTGCCACCTATTACTTTGTCAAAGATGCCGCTAACAGTTGGGCTAATTTTCTTTATGTGGATGGTCAAGCCGTTGATATCGTCGGTGGCACAGCAACAACGAATCCAGCAACACCGGACTATGCAACATTAGCCTTTGATAGTGGAGGTGCTTACGACCCTGCTGCTCAAGTCCCTTTAGACCCGATTACAACGGCTCCATTAGGCGCTGGTATTATTGATAATGGTGCTGACTCTACTCAAACCATCGTATTGGATTATTCGTCAAATTCGCCGACGCAATTTGCATCACCTTTTACCGTCAATTCACTCAGCCAAAATGGTTTTTCAATTGGCCGATTAACCGGTATTGATATTAGTGATGACGGTGTTATTCGAGCAAATTTTTCCAATGGACAATCAGAAGCTGTTGGAAAGGTGGCATTGGTGCGCTTTGCGAATAATCAAGGTTTAAGTCAACTAGGAAATGCGACTTGGGCGGAATCGATCAATTCTGGTGAACCATTAGCGGGCGAAGCAAACACCTCAACGTTTGGCTTAATCCGCTCAGGTGCTTTAGAACAAGCTAATCTGGATTTAACCAGTGAGTTAGTGGATCTCATTACAGCACAGCGTAACTTTCAGGCTAATGCGAGAAGTATTGAAACTTCGAATACGGTTACGCAAACGATTATTAATATTCGATAAATATTTCTTTGGATGTATTTTTATGGTGTTGATTAGCGAGGTTAATGATGGATAAGGGTTTATATGTCGCGATGAGTGGGGCTAAACAAACTATGCTAGCCCAAGCTAAAGTTGCGAATAATCTTGCTAATGTGGGAACAACAGGCTTTAAAGCGGATTTAGCACAGTTTCGTTCTATGCCTGCTTTTGGGGAAGGATTTCCTTCCCGTGTTTTTGCAATGACGGAGCGCCCGGGTTTCGATTTTAATCACGGTGCTTTAATCACGACGGGGAATGACTTAGATTTTGCTATACAAGGTGAAGGTTGGTTTGCTGTACAAGCGCCTGATGGTACAGAAGGTTATTCAAGAGCCGGCAGTTTAAAAATTAATGCGGCAGGTGTACTAGAAGATAGTCATGGCAATCTCATGTTGGGCGAAGGTGGTCCCGTTGTTGTTCCACCTTTTGAAACGCTAGAAATTGGTGCTGATGGTAGCATTTCTATTATACCTTTGGGCGCACCAGCCAATGCTGTTGAGCTTATTGATCGTATTCGATTGGTGAATCCTGCATTAGATGAAGTCACAAAAAGTGCTGATGGTTTATTTCGACGTAAAGATGGTGAAGCGGCCATTGTTGATGGTCAAGTGCGTATCTCTTCTGGCATGCTAGAAGCGAGTAACGTGAATGCCGTGGGAGAACTCACCGATATGATTGAGCTATCCCGACAATTTGAATTACAAGTGAAGTTGATGGAGAACAAGCAAGAAAATGGACGCACCCTGGAACAGTTATTGCAAATGTCATCATAGACTTGTCATTAGTCTGTCGTCATCTTTAAAAGCGTTGATTGATAATAATGTGTTGAGATTTTAGGAGTTAACTATGCATCCTGCATTGTGGATTAGTAAAACTGGTCTTGATGCCCAACAAAACGATATTGCTGTTATTTCCAATAACTTGGCAAATACCAGTACAGTGGGTTATAAAAAATCACGAGCTGTTTTTGAAGATTTGATTTATCAAAATGTTCGTCAGCCGGGCGCGCAATCTACCGCAGATACTGAATTGCCAACGGGTTTAATGATGGGCACTGGCGTTAAAACCGTTGCGACTGCTAAATCCTTTACTCAAGGTAATGTAATTGTCACAGATAACGCTCTCGACCTCGCCATTCAAGGCCGCGGATTTTTTCAGATACTTTTACCTGACGGAACCACATCTTATACGCGTGCAGGAAACTTTTCTTTAGATGAAACGGGACAAGTTGTTACGCCAGGAAACGGCTACGTACTGCAACCCGCTATTACAATACCCATTGATGCAATCAGTGTAGAAGTTGGTGCGGATGGCACAGTGACTTACATGCAACAAGGCAATGCCGCACCGGTGGTTGCCGGTAATATCCAAACAGCCGATTTCATTAATCCCGCGGGTTTAGAGCCCATAGGCGAAAACTTATTTGTGGAATCTGGAGCCAGTGGTGCTCCTGTCATTGGAACGCCGGGCCTCAATGGGTTAGGACGATTTCTTTCCGGTGCATTAGAAAGTTCCAATGTCAATGTCGTGGAAGAACTGGTCGGTTTAATTGAATCACAACGTGCCTATGAAATGAATGCAAAAGTCATTTCCGCTGTTGACCAGTCCTTACAATTTGTGACTCAAACATTATAAAGGTTGGAATAAATATGGCAATCTTTCACAACTGGCGATGGTTTTTTTCTTTCTGGTTGATATTTTTTTTAAGCGGTTGTTCCAGTATGATGGAAGAGCAGCCTAATGATCCTCGCTTTTTTCCCTCTCGTCCTCTTGTTGCCACACCTAAACCCATAGAAGATGGTTCGATATTTCGTGATACCACGGCAGTTTATCTGTATCAAGACAGAAAAGCCAATCGGGTTGGCGATATTATTACCGTTAATTTAAGTGAACGAACCCAAGCCAGTAAGAATGCTGATACAGAAATTAGTAAAGAAACAGATGTTAACTTACCTAATCCTACTCTATTAGGACGTCCTCTGAGTTTAGGTTTTGGAGGTGCCAATTTAAATATGATAGCTAGTGGAGAGAGAGAATTTACCGCAGAAGCCGATACTGAACAAAATAATCGATTAACCGGCACAATTACAGTGACTGTACAACAAGTTTTACCCAACGGCAATCTTGTAGTGAGTGGTGAAAAATGGATAACATTAAATCAAGGTTCTGAATTTATACGATTAACAGGAATCGTACGTCCTGAAGATGTTTCTTCAGAAAATACCATTCCATCCAACCGTATTGCTGATGCACGTATCGCATACTCTGGAACAGGACCTTTAGCAGAAAGTAATCGACAAGGATGGTTAGGAAAGTTTTTTAATTCCAATTTGTGGCCATTTTAAAAGCCAACATTAACTCGTAACCATTCTTGCCATCGAACGACTTTAGGTTCTACCATGTCATCAGCTTTTCGTACCAATAAAACCTATCAAAAAATTTTTATAGCATTTATTCTCTGTAGTTTGGCTGTACCCAACGTTATGGGGATGCAAAAACTACGTGATATTTCCAAAATCAATGGTGTACGCAGTAACCCCTTGGTGGGCTATGGTTTGGTGGTGGGATTAGATGGTACTGGTGAGCAAACGGTATATACCGTGCAAGCATTTCGAACGATGTTATCTCGCTTTGGTATTACGTTACCTCCCGGTTTAACACCCACCTTAAAAAATATCGCAGCTGTAGCGATTCACGCTGAAATGCCACCTTTTGTCAAAAGAGGGCAAAGTATTGATGTAACTGTATCGAGTTTAGGAGATGCACAATCCTTGCGAGGCGGAGCTTTATTAATGACACCGTTACAAGGCATTGATGGTAAAGTTTACGCTATTGCCCAAGGGAATCTTTTGGTAGGGGGATTTGGTGCCGAAGGTGCTGATGGATCTAAAATTTCTGTCAATATACAAACAGCAGGCCGTATACCTAATGGTGCAATTATTGAGCGTGAAATAGGTTATTCGTTTGGCGATACTGATCATTTAACCTTGAATATTAATAATCCCGATTTCACAACAGCCAAGCGTATTGCCGATGCTATTAATAATTTGCTTGGGCCTGATGTCGCGAGACCTTTAGATCCGGCATCTGTACGTGTCAATGCACCGCGAGACGTTTCTCAGCGTGTGAATTTTATTTCGGTATTAGAAAATCTTGAAATTGATTCTATTTCAGCGCAAGCAAAAATTGTTGTTAATTCCCGAACCGGTACCATTGTTATCGGCAAAGATGTCAGAGTGAGTCCGGCTGCGGTTACCCACGGTAATCTTATTGTAACCATTGATGAAAATCCAGATGTAGTGCAACCAAATCCTTTAGCCAATGGCCAAGCCGTTGTTAATCAAGCTACAGATATTGATGTGACCCAAGAAAATAGACGCATGTTTTTGATGCAGCCCGGTACCAGTCTCGAAGAAATAGTTTCTGCGGTCAATGCTGTGGGAGCAGCACCAGGCGATTTAATGGCCATATTAGAAGCCTTGAAGCAAGCGGGAGCACTTCATGGTGAACTGGTAGTTATTTAAAGGAAAAGTTTTTTTATATGTCATCGATAAATACTGAAGGTGAGCATGCTTTTATCTATCATGATCGTCAAAGCCTGATTGATATTCGCAAGCAAGCCCAAAATGAGGGACAAAAAGAACAAGCTTTGTTGCAAGCGGCTAAGCACTTCGAGTCAATTTTTTTAAAGATGATGTTAAAGTCTATGCGTTCAGCAAATGAAGTATTATTTGAGGGTGGGCTTTTTGATTCTCATCAACAAAAATTCTATCAAGAGATGCATGATGATCAGTTAGCACTGACCCTTTCTGCTGGAAAAGGGCTAGGTCTTGCAGAAATCATGGTGCGTCAATTAACCCATCAGCCAGCAGCGGCTAATAAACAAAATCTCGCTTTACCTGCTCGTGTGGTTTCACTGCCTTCTGCAGATTCTTCATCACACAATACAGCCAAAGTACTTGAAACGGCAAAGATTGAAAATGCTCTAATAAAAGAGATGGAATCCACGACCTCATTATCACTGCAACAAGTGGCAAAAGCCCAAGGCGTTTTACCGCAACAAACGGTAATTGACAGTAAACTACTTGAGCAAGCCCAAGAGAATCAATCTTTCACAAGTCCTCTCGACTTTATCCAACAGCTCAAACCTTATGCTGAGAAGGCAGCTAAACTGATGGGTATCTCTCCCTTATTTATGTTAGCCCAAGCTGCGTTAGAAACAGGGTGGGGGAAACATGTGATGCAAGATACCAAAGGAGAAAGCTCGTATAATCTGTTTGGTATCAAAGCAGATAAACGTTGGGACGGCAATATTGCTGTTAAACCAACTTTAGAATTTGAAAATAATTTACCCATAAAAAAACAAGCCAAATTCCGCTCTTATAGTAATTATCAGGAAAGTTTTTTAGATTATGTGACCTTTTTGCAAAGCAATCCACGCTATACAGATGCATTGAACAATACTAAAGATGCAGAAAAATATTTTACATCATTACAAAAAAGTGGGTATGCTACTGATCCTCAGTACGCAAAAAAAATTCTCAATGTTTTGAAAAACACTGCCTTTAATCAAGAGTAAAGGCTTTTTTAATGGTTTCTCTCAACCAAATCAAAGCCGGATCGCTTGAACTATTTTGATGCCAATAAAGGTGCGTTATTATCTGGGGGAGCTCAATGGGCATTGCTAACATCATCAGTTCCTTATCTTGAATTTGTTGTGCTATTGCGCTGGGTAAAGTTAATAAATAAGGACTATTTTTTAACATAGATTTAGCCGTTTGATAGCTCTGACAACGGATAGCAATGTGTCGGTTTTCACCCTGCTCCAGTAAAGCATAATCTTCTAAAACACGTCCTTTGGCTCGACTAGAAACAACGATATGTTGTGAATTTAAATAAGATTTTGCAGTGAGTTTTTGAACGTAAGCGTGACGTTTATCCATTAAAACGCAATAATCATCTCTAGATAATACTAAATGCTTAACAGGTAATTTAATCGGTAGAGCAATATCGATAGCAACATCGATTTGTTGGGCTGTGAGTTTGCGTACCATCGCATCTCTGGGTACCCTAACACTTGCTAATTTTGCTTTGGGTGCTTGTTGTAAAAGTTCTTGCTGTAATCGAGGAAGTACAATCGGCTCGATAGGTTCAGGCTGTGCTATCGTAAAAGTCTGCTGAGTTTCACTAAAAGTAAATTCACCACAGCTTTGCAATACTTGCCGCAGTCGTTCTAAAGAAGCGATTATTCTTGGTGCAATGCTGTCACACAGGGGAGTTGGGCGCATCTGAGCACCTTGACGAACAAATAAATCATCATCAAGTGCTTGTCGCAATCGTTTTATCGCATGGCTTACAGCCGATGGACTGATAAATAAGGTTTTGGCCACTTGTGTCATGTTGCGTTCTTGATACAAAGATTCAAAAACTTTTAATAAATTTAAATCGAGTTGTTGAATTTTGAGTGGGTCAATCACTTCTATAATCCTAATGAATATCATTCATAATAGACTATCAATATATTTCACTTCATTCATCTTGTTTTTTGTTTTAATCTCACAGTTATCCGCCATTTAGTGCTCAAAAACGCGAGTCAAACTTTGTTATGAACTTTGAATACAACGCTAAAAGCCAAGATTTTCTGGCTAAATTAAAAAAATTTATGAATGAACACTTATATCCTGTTGAGGATAGAGTGTTAACGCTTAACCGCGAATTGAATGAAACATCGGATTGGCAACAGTGGCAAATACCGCCAATGATCAAACCACTCAAGCAAAAAGCACAAGCGGCTGGCTTGTGGAATTTATTTTTACCGGATAATCAATTAGGCCAAGGCTTAACCTGTATGGAATACGCGCCCCTTGCTGAGGAAATGGGACGAATTTTGTTTGCTCCAGAAATCTTCAATTGCAATGCACCTGATACAGGTAACATGGAAGTGCTCTATCATTTTGGTGACGATAAACAAAAAAAACAATGGTTGGAGCCATTGCTTGCTGGTGATATTCGTTCAGTATTTGCCATGACGGAACCAGACGTGGCCTCTTCCGATGCGACTAATATGCAAGCCACAATTCATCAAGAAGGTAACGAATTAGTTCTCAATGGTAAGAAATGGTGGACAACAGGGTTAGGACACCCTGATGCTAAAATGGCGATTTTTATGGGGTTATCAAACCCTGACAATCAAAAACATGCGCGACATTCTATGGTCATTGTGCCCCTTGAAACGGAGGGGGTAGAAATACAACGCATGCTAACTGCATTTGGTGAAGTTGACGCTCCCTACGGGCATGGTGAAGTCATCTTTAATCAAGTACGCTTGCCTAAAGATCATCTCATCGCTGGTTTAGGTCAAGGATTTGCTATCGCTCAAGGGCGTTTAGGGCCTGGTCGTATTCATCATTGTATGCGTGCTATTGGTGCAGCAGAGCGTTGCCTCGAACTAATGATTCAACGAGGAATGCAGCGTATTGCTTTTGGCAAGCCCATTATTCAATTAGGTGGTAATCAAGAACGTATTGCGCAAGCGCGAATGGCCATTGATCAAGCGCGATTACTGACTCTACATGCGGCTTGGAAGATTGACAAACTGGGTGTTAAACAAGCCATGACAGAAATATCCAGCATTAAGGTGGTTGTGCCTAATATGCTACAAAAGGTCAGTGACATATCCATGCAAATTTTGGGTGGTGCTGGAGTGAGTTCTGATTTCCCTGTAGCGAGCTTCCATCAAATGGGGCGAATTTTGCGTTTAGCCGATGGGCCTGATGAAGTTCATATGGCTATGGTGTCTCGTTTAGAACTCGCTAAATATCGATCATAAAAAGGGAAAAATTGTGACAAAAAATACCTATCTCATCACCGGCGGCGCATCGGGTTTGGGAAAATCTATTGCCCTTGAACTCGCTCAGCAAAACATCACTGATTTAAAAATTGCTATTGCCGATGTGCATGCGGAGCGCGGTCAAACGACTGTACAAACTCTAAAAAACTTGGGAATAGAAAGTTTTTATCATTGCTGTGACATCACAAAAATAAGTGATGTTAAAGATTTGTACCAAGCGGTGGAAGAAAAATGGCAAGGTGTCGATGTGGTTATCAATAATGCAGGCGTAGCAACAGGGGGCTCTTTTCAAAGTGAATCGATAGAGCAATGGCAATGGGTAATTGATGTTAATTTACTGGGTATGGTGAGAGTGAGTCAAGTATTCTTAGACTGTTTTAAACAACAAGGCTATGGTCATTTTGTCAATGTTGCATCTCAAGCGGGATTAACGCCGATTCCATTAATGAGTAGCTATAATGCAGTGAAGTCTGCGGTAGTTGCTTTATCAGAGACGATGAAGCTAGAGTTTGTTAAATACAATGTCGATGTGAGTGTCGTTTGCCCCAGTTTTTTTAAAACACATTTAGATGAATCATTGCGAACATCCGAAGCTAAAGTGAGCATGTTAATGCACAAACTCTTTGAACGAGCTGAATTAACTTCTGAGCAAGTTGCGCGTATTGTTGTTAAAGATATGCGTGCCGGTAAGTTTTTAATTGTGACACATAAAGAAGGTCATCAAGCATATCGCTTAAAAAAACTATTACCCCATCAATGGTATTTAACCATGATGCGCAAACGGACTAAAAGTATGTTAGGTCCTTCATCAAAAACAACTTATAAAGAGTAAACTAATGAATACCGCTATTTTAGATCACGCCAAACCTGTACGAGCGGGCGAAGAACTACCCATTGATAATGTTGATGCTTGGTTAAAACAATTATTACCTGAATTACAAGGGAAACCGAAAACAACACAGTATTCCGGTGGGGCTTCAAATTGGACCTATTGTTTAGAGTATGCACAACAGTCATTAATTTTAAGAAGAGCACCTGAAGGCACTAAAGCCAAAGGCGCACATGATATGGGGCGAGAGTTCCGTCTGCAATCAGCGTTACAATCCGTTTATCAGTATGTGCCCGATATGTTGGCATTTTGTGATGACACTAATGTAGTAGGGACAGATTTTTATATCATGGAAAAATTAACAGGAATGATTCCACGTAAAAATTTTCCAAAAGCACTTAACACAACACCGGAACAAACACGCCAATTATGTAAAAATGTTTTGGATTGTTTGGTGGAGTTACATAACGTCGACTATCAAACAGCAGGTCTAGCACATCTTGCTAAAGGCGCGGGTTATATTGAACGACAAATTGAAGGTTGGTCTAAACGCTATAAAAACGCTAAAACCTGGAATGTGCCTTCTGGTAAATTTGTGATGGCTTGGTTAAAAGAGAATATGCCCAAATCGGAAACCATTTGTTTAACCCATAACGACTTTCGTTTCGATAATCTCGTATTAGACCCCAAGGATTACACGAAAGTCTTGGGAGTTCTGGATTGGGAGTTAGCGACTCTAGGAGATCCACTCATGGATTTAGGCAATACGTTGGCTTATTGGGTAGAGCCTAGCGATGATTTTTTGGCACAAGCAACACGGCGCCAACCAACACATCTCGATGGTATGTTAACAAGAAAAGAAGTTGTGAATTATTATGCTGAAAAAATGGGAATCGTCATTGATGATTTCACTTTTTACGAAGTTTATGGTTTATTTCGTTTGGCAGGAATCGCTCAGCAAATTTATTATCGATACCATCATGGTCAAACTAAAAATCCGGCGTTTAAAAATTTTTGGATTTTTGTGCATTATTTACTTTGGCGTTGTAAAAAAGCCATCAAGTCACAAGGAAATTAATGATGGCTTGTATTTATTTAATTCGACATGGGCAGGCCAACACACAATCTTCAAACTATGATCAACTATCAGATTTAGGTATTGAGCAGTCACATATGCTAGGTCCTTATCTGGCTCAAAAATGTCTTCAACCCAATGTTGTAACCGGTAACATGCAAAGACATCAAAAAACCGCAGACATAGCGATAAGTGCCGGTACTTTAAAGCCAGAAAATTATTCGGTAGATGAAAGGTGGAATGAATATAACCATCAAGCCATTTTAGCTGGATTGGATGAAGAACTCAGAACACCTGAAGGCATGCGAAATTACTTTATTCAGAATCAATTAAACAAGGACGCCTTTCGTCCTTTATTTCTAAAAGCTGTTAACCAATGGATAGAGGCAGACGAAAATACATATTATCCAGAATCGTGGAAAACATTTCAGCAACGAGTGAACGAGGCTTTTGAAAAAGCAATGTGTTCAACAGCAAAAATACAATTTATTTTTACTTCTGGTGGGCCAATTAGTTTAATTGTCTGTCGTCTGCTAAGTTTACCTCCCCAACAATTTATGATGATTAATTGGAATCTCGTTAACACAGGAATCACAAAAATTTTATTCAATAAGCGTACGGGAAATATCAGTTTATCCTGTTTAAATGAGCATGCTATTTTGGATAATGTCTTGCATCAAGCCAAAATAACTTATACTTAATACATGAAATGTAAATTCCTATAATAAAAAGAGATCTATCATATGCTACGAAAAAATATTGTGATTACAGGTGCCAGCTCGGGTTTAGGAAGAGGCATGGCTATTGAATTTGCAAAACAAGGCGCTAATCTGGCGTTATGTGCCAGGCGAACAGATAGACTAGAAACACTTAAAAAACAACTTGAAAAAATCAATCCTGAAATTCAGGTCTTTATAGAAAATTTAGATGTGAATAACCATCAAGCAGTATTCGATGTTTTTACAACATTTAAACAACAAATGACAGTTTTAGATAGAGTGATAATTAATGCCGGTATGGGTAAAGGAGCGTCAATAGGAACGGGTTATTTTCAGGCTAATAAGCAAACGGCAGAAACCAATTTTATTGCCGCACTTGCGCAAGCTGAAGCAGCGATGACAATTTTTCGAGAGCAAAATGCAGGGCATCTAGTGACAATTTCTTCGATCAGTGCTGTAAGAGGTTTTCGTCGAGCAATGACGGTTTATGCTGCAACAAAAGCAGCTCTGACATCCTTATCAGAAGGTATTCGCATAGATGTAATGAAAACGCCTATCAAAGTCAGTTGTATTCATCCTGGGTTTATTCGCAGTGAAATTAACGAAAAAGTTGAAAAAGTCCCTTTTATTGTGGATACAGAAACCGGCTGTAAAGCATTGGTTAAAGCAATCAATAAAGAAAAAGCCAATAGTTATGTGCCTTCATGGCCATGGGCGATTGTGCAAGGGCTTTTACGGATAGCACCGTTATCAACGATTAGAAAAATGAGTTAATAAGTTCTTAATACCATTGATAGTCTAATATTTAGAGAAATATAAAAAATAACAAAGGAAGCATTAAATAAAAAAGCTTTATACAATCTATATAAAAAGCTATATCTAAAAACTCAAAACTGATGATATAGCTATCATTGAACAAGCGATTAAATATCCTATTGCTTCTATTCAGAATGAGATATGTAAATATAAGTGAAAAACAACCAATTGTTCCTATCTAAATAAATGAGCAAAAAGAATGAGCTCATTCTACATGATTAGCAATTTGAGAGCTAAGTGCTTAATAATTGTAATCATTCATCGTTTTTGTTCAAGCTCATTATACCTGAAAAATTTATATGATTACTGAGATAAATTTATTAACTAATAAAACAGTATTTTACTCTGGTTAATGACTTAATAATGGTACGTTTTTCTGAATTTTAAAATTCTGACTGTTATCGTTAATTATAAATTAATTCCTT
>JBCCZV010000024.1:0-41641 GCA_039187085.1 Pseudomonadota bacterium | reverse complement strand
CTGTTGTCGATCGCACGCAAGACCCGGCGCCGCCGGTCTGGAGCCGGCGAAGCGCGCGTTTTAGAGCAGTTTTTTCAATTTGCCCTCAATCGCGCGCACCTTTCGCAGTCGCAGATCATGCAAGACCTTTGGGTTCTGTTCGAGCTTTCGGAAAAGCGCGGCGGCTATTTCGTGGAGTTCGGCGCAACAAATGGTGTGACCATGTCGAACAGCCACAGCCTTGAGAAGCAATTTGGCTGGACAGGCATCTTGGCCGAACCGAACCCCGCATTCCATGCGCGTCTAGAGCGCGAGCGCGACTGCCTGATCAGCCATGCCTGCATCCATGCCCAGACAGGCGGCGCCGTCAGGTTCCTGTGCACTGAGAAACCCGCCTTCTCCCGTATCGCTGCGATCAAACCGGACGACGTCTTTGAACGCGAAGGCCGCCGCACGGCACGCAATGAGATCGAGGTCCCGACCCTATCCCTGAACGATCTGCTGGACGAGGCCCGCGCCCCTGAGCAGATCGACTACATCTCTATCGATACAGAAGGGGCAGAGCTTGATATCCTGTCGACCTTCGACTTCTCCCGCCGCCAGGTCGCCCTCTTTACGGTAGAGCACAATTTCACACCCGAACGCGCCGGGATCCAAGCCCTGATGACGGCAAACGGATACGAGCGCCGCTTCCCAGAGTTTTCGCGTTTTGACGACTGGTACATTCACCGCGATGTGGCGGGCGGGGCCTCGGCATAGGCCAGGCTGGGCTTTAACCAAGGCGCCGGACTTCCTACGTAAGATACAATCAATCACGGAGGTATCGATGGAATTTCAATTGGATTTCGGCAAATACGCTGCCGATGCGTTCGCTTCGCTGACCCCCGATCTGGACGGTATCTACGAGGACGCCAAGGGGTCGAATCTCGCATCCGTGCGCAGGACTCAGACGGCCCTGGCCGCGACATCAGGGGCTGTATCCTTCGCCGTTCCGTTCCTGCACCTGCCGATGGCTGCGGCCGATCTAGCGGTGCTGACCAATCGCATGGCGGTCGCCGCCTATTCGATCGGGGCAGTAAAGGGCGAGCTTTACGGCAAAGGCAATGTGCTAGAGGACGAGGACTTCGCAATCATTCTCGGACTTTGGTGCGGCTACACCGATATCGAACAAATCGTCCGCATGAAGGACGATCAAGAGCATGTCGAAGCCATGCAGCAGGAAGCAGGTGCAAAGGCGATCGGGCGGACGCTGCTGAAGTATCTGGGATCGCTGACCGCGGAGCAACTGCTTCACCGTATGGCCGGACGCCTGGCAACGCGGGTTGGCGTGCGGGCAGGCTCTAAGGTGACACTGGGTGCGATCCCCGTGATCGGGGCTGCTGTCGGGGCCGCGACGAACAGCCTGATGATGGACAGCCTCTGCGACGCGGCAGAGACGTACTATGACTGGAAGTGCGGCCCGGCAACACCACTTGAGGCGGCCGCGGCATAGCCGTTCAACCGATCCACCGGGCCGGATTGCCGGTACCGGTGGGCGGCACTTGAGGTCGTTTTCTGACGGCCGGATGGTATGAAACGAATCGGATCTTAGGCCGACGCGGGCGCCTAGAGCCCGCCCTGCGGCTCACTCTCGTCCTTCGCCTTCTCGTCCGCCAATGCCCGGCTCTCCTTCTTCAGCGCCCGGCTTGGCGGACAAACCTCGTGCAGAAACCCTGTCAACGAGGACGCAAGCGTGTCGGCTTTCAGCCCATAGCGAATGTATTGGCCTTCTCGCTTGCGCCAGACCAGCCCCGCATTTTCCAGAACTGTCAGATGCTTAGACACAGACGGTTGCGCCATGTCGAAGCGCTTGGCGATTTCACCCGCTGTCAGATCGACCTCGGACAGATAGGCAAGGATCCGCCGTCGCGTGGTTGATGACAGGGCTTCGAAGACACGATCCATTGACGAGCTTTCTTATTTAGCTTAATAGCTATATGCGCACTTTCCTATTATAGACTGAAAGTGCAGCCAGGAAAAGCACCGCGGCGAAAGACGCTTCGGTTATTGCCAAAAGGGGATGGACATGGCGCATGTACTGGTTGGCGGCGGCACCGGCTTTATCGGATCAGCGCTGGCCCAGGTGCTGCGGGCGCGGGGCGACCGGGTGACGCTGATTTCCCGCACGCCCGGCCCCGGGCGGATCACCTGGGATGATCTTCGCACCGGTGGCCTGCCTGCCTGCGATGCGGTCGTGAACCTTGCGGGCAAGCACATTCTGAACCCTGCAAGGCGCTGGACTGCACCCTATCGCGACGAGGTCATCCGCTCCCGCGTCGAGACAACGACCTTGCTGGTCGACGCGATCAACGCAGCACCGAACCCGCCTGAGGTCTTTGTGTCCACCGCCGGTAAATGCTTCTACGGAACCCGAGACGACGTCGCCGCCAACGCCGCTGCCGATTACCCGGACCTGGACGAAGACAGCCAGCCCATGGGCATGGACTTCCCGGCCGAACTCGTCGGTCTGTGGGAGCGCGCGGCCGATCATCTGGACACCAACCGAACACGGCATGTGCGGCTTAGGATCGGTCTGGTCTTAGGCGCAGTACACCGCCAGTCGATGCTGTCGAAGCTTTGGAGGATCAGCGCGGCGCGCGGATTGCTGCCCCTGGTGCGCTTGCCGTTTTGTCTCGGCATCGGCGCGATCCTGGGCACGGGCCGCCAGCCGTTTCCTTGGATCCACATCGATGACATGGTGGGCATCTGCCTGGCCGTTATTGACAACCCCGCGGCGCATGGGCGTTACAACTGTGTAGCCCCGGGCATCGTTTCAAACGCCGAGTTCACCCGCCGCTTCGCCCATCATTTGCGCCGACCTGTAGTATGGTCAGCGCCCAAAGCTTTGATCAATGCCCTGATCGGGCGAGAGCGCGCCTCGATCCTGCTAGAGGGTCAACGCGTCCGGCCCCGGCGCACCTTGGCTATGGGTTACCGGTTTCGCTTTGCCGACATCGATACCGCCCTGGACGACCTGGTCCAGATAACGGCTTGATCAGTTCGATGAACGCGATCTGCCCGTCCGTGCCCGCCCAGGCATTGCCACCTGGCACTCCATGCGCCGCCGCCGCCCCATCGGACCTGCGATCAACTGACAGGGTCAGACCCCGCCCTAGCAGCTCCGCCCTGGCAGGCCGTGTCCGTTGGAACCCGGCAAAGTCGCTCTGGTTCTCGGCCATGGCTCTGGGCGGTCTTGTGGGCGCGATCGCCTATCCGAGCGTTCAGAATGCTGCCGTGGCTGTTGGGTTGATGCTGCTGACGCTCTGCCTCGGCCATTCCGTGGGAATGCACCGAATGCTGATCCATCGATCCTTCGAGGCGCCGCGCTGGTTGGAATACGGTCTTGTCTATCTTGGAACACTGGTAGGTATGGCTGGGCCGATCGGAATGATCCGCTTCCACGACATCCGCGACTGGCAGCAGAACCAGAAAGACTGCCATTCGTTCGCCAAACACGATGTGGGCTTCTGGCGCGACGCCGTCTGGCAGATGCACTGCGAGCAGGTGCTCAGCCACCCGCCCGATCTGGTGATAGAGCCACGCATCGCCAACGATCGGTTCTACCGCTGGCTAGAGAGAACATGGCGCTGGCACCAGCTGCCTCTTGCGATCGCGCTGTTTGCTTGGGGCGGCGTTGGCGCGGTGCTTTGGGGCATTTGCCTTCGCATTGCCGTGTCGCTGGCAGGGCATTGGTGCACCGTGCACTTTGCCCACCGGGTCGGTCATCGACCGTTCGTGCAGGATGACATCGCCGTCGATGGCCGCAACCTCCCCTGGCTGGGCCTGGTGACGTTCGGCGAGGCGTGGCACAACAATCACCACGCCTTCCCGCGGTCTGCGCGAATGGGCCACAGCGCCGATCAAATCGACCCGGGCTGGTGGGTCGTTCAGGGATTGGCCAGATTGGGCCTTGCCTGGAACATCCAGCTTCCGGGCGAAGCGCCTGATCAAACGGCCCCTGGACCCAATGCGCCGGCCAGTCTGCCGGCCAAGCTGCCGGTCAGGGTGCCTGCCACCTAACGACTGGTGCCAAAGGCGCCGTGACCCGGCGCCCTAACGCCAGTGTCAAGCTGCGAGCGAACCGTCTCCACTACGCCCCGATGCCGAATTCTGTTCGCTGACCATATGTTCAAGCGACCGAGCCTGCGTCAGCAGGGACGACGACATTTCCTGCGCATTTTTGGAGGCATCGGCGTTCGATTGAATCACCGCGTTCAATTGCACCAAGGCATCAGAGATCTGTGAAGCGCCCAGCTCTTGCTCGCGCGTTGCGACCGAGATTTCTTCGACGAGGCTTGTGGTTTCAGCAATCTTCGGCAACAGATCCGCCAACAGAGTGCCCGCCTGCTCGGACATCTCCATGGTTTTGCCAGAAGATTCAGAGATTTCAGCAGCAGCGGTCTGGCTGCGTTCAGCCAGTTTGCGCACTTCCGATGCAACCACCGCAAAGCCTTTGCCGTGATCCCCCGCCCGTGCCGCTTCGACTGCGGCATTCAGCGCCAAGAGATCGGTTTGTCGAGCGATCTCCTGAATGATGGTGATTCGTTCGGCGATCGTGCGCATAGCCTCTACAGCCGCGTTCACCACCTCGTTGGTCTGGGTTGCATCCTCTGATAGCTTTACGGCGATGGCCTCGCTGCGCGTCGCATTCGTCGCAGTGGCCTTCAGATTAGCCGCCATTTCCTCAACGGCCGACGACGCCTGCGCCGCAGACGATGATTGCCGCGATGCGCCATCATCAATCATCCGGGACGCGCTTTCCAGATCTGCACTGTTGGACGAGACAACACCGGCCGCGTCGCCAACCCGGTCCATCAACAGTTTCATGCCGTCCAGCGTCTTCTCTTGCTGGACACGCAGGGTTCGCGATTCGACCCGGGAATTCCGAAACGCTTCGACGGCGTTCGCAATCTTGCCGATCAGGTTTGGCTGGCCGGTATAGGGTACTGTGGCTTCCAGCTCGCCATCCGTCACGGCCAGCATGCGATCCGTCAACCGGGTCAAGGGCCGCGTCACGCTGTAGGCGATCACGCCGCCAATGATCACTAGTAACAGGACGAAGATCGCCCCAATTTGGTAGAGAGCGCCGTCAACGTTGGCCTGGGCCAAGTTGATATCGTCATAGTAAATGCCGGTGCCTACGACCCAGCCCCAGGGCCGAAACGCCTTCACCACCGAAAGCTTAGCTTACATTTTTCTTGGTGTTGCTCAAGAGCATCTAGAAAACCATCAACAAGCATTTGAGTGCTATAAGAAAGGTTTATTCAATGTTATTGGTAAAGATATTCATCAAAGCACCAAGCTAGTAACCAACAATAGCAATAATGCTATGCTCACGAAAAGTATTTAATTAAACCTAGACCTCTTAACGTCACAAAAACCATCATCACATCAACAAGTGAGTCCTTCTCTCTCTGATGTGATGTTGTTAATTTTACAAGCTCAGCACGCTATACGAAGTGATCGTCATAACCACACTAGCCGTAGATACATAGGGTTTATTGACGAAAAGCATTTTTTATGACGCCAATCAATATTGTGTGGTTTAAACGAGATTTACGGCTCTCGGATCATCAACCTCTTAAAAATGCTCTGCAAAGTCAACAACCTACCCTGCTCATCTATTTATTTGAACCCTCTCTCATCAGTGATCCTCATTACAGCACTCGGCATTGGCGATTCATTAGTCAATCTTTAGCGCATATGAATCAACAGTTAGCCTGCTATGGTACACAAGTTTTCAGCTTTCAATCAGAAGTGTTGAATTTTTTCAAACACTTATTAACTGTCCTGCAAAAACAGTCATTCACCATTGATTGCATCTACAGCCATGAAGAAATTGGGTTGGACACGACTTTTCAACGAGACCTCTCGGTTGCGCGTTGGTGCCAAGAAAACCATATTAACTGGCAAGAATCATCTAATGGTGCCGTAATCCGCGGTGCCAGCAACCGTGAAAACTGGGACAAACACTGGAAAAAAGTCATGAAATCCCCTTTAGCACAACCTGACTTTACCCAAGCAAGATGGTTTGATGGCAGCCTTCCTACGACATTTCGATTAGAGGAAGCTTGGCTTGATAACAATCCACAGTTTCAAAAAGGAGGTGAGCTATCCGCACATCACGTTTTGGAAGATTTTTTTGAAGAACGCGGACAATATTATTCAGGAAGCCTATCCAGCCCCAGTAAAAGTCGAATAGGTTGCTCTCGATTGTCGCCTTACTTGGCATGGGGTAACCTCAGTGTCCGTCAAGTGTACCAGAAGCTTCTCCAACATTGGACGCAACCCGGCTGGCGTCGTTCGCTCTCTGCCCTATCGTCACGTTTACATTGGCATTGTCACTTTATACAAAAGTTTGAAAGTGAATCGGACATCGAGTTTCGTCCCATGAATGCTGCCTATAACGACTATCCTTATGTTAAAGGTCAACAAGAGCAGAACAATTTTGAAGCTTGGGCTGCAGGCCGAACCGGCTTTCCTTTAATTGATGCCTGCGTGCGTTGCTTGCAACACACCGGCTATATTAATTTTCGTATGCGTGCGATGTTGGTCAGTTTTGCCTGTCATCATTTAAATCTTGATTGGCGTTTAATCGCTAAGCCATTAGCGCAATGGTTTCTGGATTTTGAGCCCGGCATTCATTATCCGCAAATTCAAATGCAAGCAGGCATAACAGGGATCAACACCATTCGTATTTATAACCCCATTAAACAAGCACAAGATCATGACAGCGAAGGAGATTTTGTGCGCCAGTGGGTTCCTGAGATGGCAGCCTTTCCAAAAAACTATTGGTATGAACCTTGGAAAATGCCTCCGCTTGAACGACAAATGGTTTTTGATGAAACGCAGAACATGTATCCTGAGCCTATTATTAATTTAAAAATTGCGGCTAAAGAAGCGCGCGACAGATTATGGGGCTGGCGCAAAAATCCGGAAGTGGCTGTAGAATCTCAACGTATTCTCGCACGACATGTTCGTCAATAGAGAATCAGCAACATGCACAAAAAACCCTTCCTAGAACACAAAACCTGTGTCGTTTGTCAGAAGCCCTTTGCATGGCGCAAAAAATGGCGCAATGTTTGGAATGAAGTTAAGTACTGCTCGGAACGTTGTCGACGACAAGGTCAACCTCAAAAATAACGGAGTTATTGGCTGTGGCTTATCATACTTTACGCCTAATCTTAGGCGATCAACTTAACCATCAACACTCTTGGTTCAAAAGTAAAGATTCGGGCATTCTCTATGTGATGGCGGAACTCAAGCAAGAAGTCACTTATGTTCATCACCATATTCAGAAAGTCTGTGGTTTTTTTCTCGCCATGAAGCATTTTGCCGACACACTAGAAAGTCATGGTCATCACGTCGTTTTATTCAATTTAGAGCAAACACATCGTTTTCAGTCACTCACGACTTTTTTAAAAAACCAAGTTAAAAATAATCAATGTAAAAACTTTGAGTATCAACGCCCAGATGAGTGGCGGCTACTGCAACAACTACGTGACTGGAAAATGCCTGCTATCAACAAGCAAGAATTTGATACTGAGCATTTCATTTTACCCTTCGAAGAAATAGAGGCAACTTTCCCTCGCCAACGCGTAAAAAAAATGGAGTTTTTCTATCGAGAAATGCGTAAACGTCACCATATTCTGATGGAAAATCAAAAACCGCTGGGTGGAAAATGGAACTACGATCATGATAACCGTAAATCGCTCACCAAAGCAGATATTGAAAAAATCCCTAAACCTAAAACCTTTAAAAATTCGATAACTGCCACCAAAAAACGTATTGAGCACTATCAATTCAAAACGATAGGTTCCTCCACGGAGGACTTGCTGTGGCCAGTCACACGTCAACAAGCTTTGGAATTAATGACGTTTTTTTGTCAGCAATTGCTTCCACAATTTGGTCGCTTTCAAGATGCCATGACACATCTCACACCACATGCTTGGAGCCTGTATCACTCACGTCTTTCTTTCGCGTTAAATATTAAATTACTCCACCCTTTAGAAGTGATCGAAGCGGCAATTAGCCATTACGAACAAGACAAAAAATCCATCAATTTAGCGCAAGTTGAAGGCTTTGTACGTCAAATTTTAGGATGGCGTGAATTTGTACGTGGGATTTATTGGGCACACATGCCGGATTATGCCGAACAAAACGCCCTCGATGCGCATCATGCCTTACCTGAATATTTCTGGACAGGCGAAACGCAAATGGCTTGTATGAAACATGCCATCAATCAATCTCTCACTTATGCTTACGCGCATCACATTCAACGTCTCATGGTCACTGGTAATTTTTGTTTAATCACAGGTATTGATCCGGAACACGTTGATCATTGGTATCTGGGCATTTATATGGATGCGGTAGAATGGGTAGAGATGCCAAACGCTCGTGGCATGAGCCAGTTTGCTGATAACGGTATCATCGCTACTAAACCTTATGCGTCCAGTGGGTCTTACATCAATCGTATGAGTGATTATTGTAAATCCTGTGCATATAAGGTAAAGGAAAAAACCCATGAAAAAGCATGTCCATTTAATAGTTTATATTGGCATTTTTTAGCCCGTCATCAAGAAAAATTTTCACAAAATCAACGTATGGCGATGATGTATCGGCAATGGGATAAAGTGGAAAAGAATACGCAAAAAGCCATTATCAAACGTGGAGATTGGTGTATAGATAATCTTGAGGAACTATGAATTCACTAGTGCTTAAGGTAACTGTAAAAACGTTAGATTATTTTCGTGCTACTCTAAAAATATGCTTTCTATTTTTAGAGTAGCACGAAAATAAGATTAATTATAAACATCCAAATATGAAACTTCACAAGTACCAAATCGGTTAGGAAGAGCAGTATCAATGTTAACTTTTACTTTTTTTGATGATGAGAAAGCTAGATAGGCAGCACTAAGAATATGGTTAAATTTAGCATCAACGATAACTCTTGAAGTATTTGTACATTGACTTTGATTTGGCCAATTCAGAGGTGTAGTAAACCATAACTCTACGATTTCATCGTAAGTATCTACTGAATAGTTCCCAACGGCTCTAATCTTACTTATCGTTAAGTTGTCTATCGAATATTCCGCGGAATCAGTTGTAAAACAAAAAGTTAAAATTAAAAAAGCAATGTATACCTTTATTACATTCATTATAGGGCTCCTAATAATTGAAGTTATTTTCTAATAGAACATTTAAGTTAAAAAAATTTTACTTTGCCACATAAAAATTTAGCTTTTTTTATTCAAGAAAACCATAACATTATTCTGTAAAACCACACCACGTATTTCAACATCTTGAACGCGCTCTACGATAAACCCCATTTTTTGATAGAAAGGTTTAGCTGTAAAACTTACATGAGAATACAGCTTCGGCAAGTTTTTACCTGCTTTGAGAATAGTTTGCATAAGCGACTTTGCAATGCCTTGTGCTTGATATTCTCCGTGCACAAAAAAATGGTCGATAAGTCCATCGGGTTGCAAATCAGCATAACCCACCACTTTTGAGTCTATTTTAGCGACAAAAGGTTTGAGTCGATCCATTTTTTCTTGATAAATCTTAGGATCAAAATTTTCAGGTGCCCAGGCAGCAACTTGTTCTTGAGTATAATCACGCACACAAATCATTCGAATAGCAGTGAAATAGACTTCCCTTAACTCAAGCGCCATTTCACTTTCATAGTTTACAATAGATACCTTATTCATTGTTTTATATTCCATTAACTATAAAAAAATGGTTAGCTTATCTTGTTTAACAAACACTAACAAGAATGCAACATTGAAGGAGGCTCTAGAATAGATAAGGATACGATGAAGGCCAAAAGAAAAAGCCTTCTTTATTAGAATTTAGATAAATATTGACTTACCTAATACCCATTTGAGTCGGAATGGCTTTATCTTGCGAAGCTTGGGTGCAACTGGTATGTGCATAGTATCTTATCGTGACTGATTTACCTGACATAAAGGCACTCAAAGCTAATGTAAATCGCGCTTTGGCGAACTCGTTATCAAAATTTCCTAACCGGAGAGTCGCAACATTGGGTATCGTTACCCAGTAAGACGTATTATTAGCAGAAGGCCCATGCATACCAGCAAAAACAGCCGACGGAACACCAGCGCACTCAACATCAGCATAACTCGATAATGATATCATCGCAAAAAAAATGAGCAATAACTTTTTCATAAATACCTTTCCTTATTTTATAAATGTAAATAAGTATTGAAAATAAAAATCATTTATTAATGATAGCATTAAGTCCTATCTTAATAATGCAAAATATACAGTTATCTTTATAACGCGTACTTAGTATGAACACTTATGACGTTAGGCATGCAAACAGCACTATCAATATTTTACTGAAGCTTTTTTTAGTCATACTTAATAAAAGCAGTATTCAAACTTTGTTCGAATACATTTTCAACACTTTTCATTATTAAATGTTATCGTTTTCAGATGAACTGTCTCTTTAATTACCATCAAATGCGTTCCCATCTAGGTTTGAGTAATCTGCTACTCGAGCAATTTATTAAATCATGGTAAAAGGTGGCTTAATCGACAACCTATGGCATACAAAATGTTAAGAGATTTCGGGATAAGTCCACACGACAGAAATATAATAAAAACATCATATAAACGCTTAATTTTTGTACAATGTCGAAAATTGTATAGAGATGAAACCAACGACAATAAAACTTATACTGAGCTGAACAAAAGTTTTAGTGTGTCAAACAAGGTAATTCGTAAAAAATGAATGAGAAGATATTATCGCCTCGCTTTTCAGGCATCGAAAGACTCTATGGTTCTGAGGGTTATGAACGCATCCAACAAGCCCACATCATGGTGATTGGTGTCGGTGGTGTCGGCTCTTGGGCAGCTGAAGCCTTAGCCCGCAGCCAAGTCGCTCATATCAGTCTTGTGGATTTGGATGACATTTGCGCTTCAAACACCAACCGTCAAGTTCATACCTTGACAGAAACCATCGGCCAGCCCAAGACCTTCGCCATGTCACAGCGCATGCACAGCATTAATCCTGATGGTCGTGTTACAGTTATTGATGATTTCTTAACGCCAGAAAATGTAACTGATATCGTTACAACTGATATTGACTTCGTTATTGATGCTATTGATAGCATCAAACCCAAAGTGGCATTAATTGCTCATTGTTTTCAGCATAATATTCCTTTGATAAGTGTCGGGGGAGCTGGAGGCCAAAAAGATCCCACACAGATACAAGTCAGCGACTTAGCCAAAACCCATAATGACCCCTTATTAGCAAAATTACGTTACGAACTTCGCCGTCATCACGGATTTCCTAAAGATCCTCATAAAAAAATGCGCGTTAATTGTGTCTATTCTTCAGAACAACTCTGGTATCCTTGGCCCGATGGTAGTGTTAAACATCAAAAACCAGGCAATGGGCAAAGCATTAACTGTGATACGGGATTTGGCACTAGCTCAATGGTTACAGCATCATTTGGCTTAGTCGCAGCTGCGCAAGCTTTGGAGGCTATAACAAAAAAAAATTAACTTACAGATAACGCCGTGTTTGTTGCTGTATCGTCCGAATCACAGCAAGCAAACCATTAACTCGGCTAGGCGTTAAATAACGCTGTAAGTGATAGTGATTCAATAATGCTTCAAAATCATATTCAAGCAACGCTGTAGCCGACAATCCTTGCACATGATGCGATAAGACTTTGCCAATCCCCTTAATGACTCTTGCTTCTGAATCAATGATTAAATCGGTTCCATGCTCTTGATCAATCACCAATTGCACCCAGACTTGGCTTTCGCACTCCTCCACTTTGATGGCTGTTTCTCGTTGCAAAACGCTATCCATGGATTTAGCCAACCGATTTAAAATAGACAATTGCTGCTCTCGATAACGACTTGATGCCAATGATTTTAGGAGCTCTGCAACGACTGGCGTGGCTTGTAATGGAGCGGCGTGACTGTGCGTAGACGCATTTAAGAAATCACCAAGACTTTCCACCACCCTATCCACTTCTTCCTTTTGATTATAAAAAGCCAGTGAGAAACGCAATGTGCCGTCAATCCCCAAATACTTCATGAGTGGTTGCGCGCAATGATGGCCTGTGCGGACGACAATGCCTTTCGCACTTAAGTATTCAGCGGCATCGGATAAATGATGTTTCAAAAGCTGCACCGAAACAATACCATGATTATGTTGCTGGTGAGTTAATACTTTTATGTGAGGATAAGAAGATAAAGATTGTTTCAGATAATGTGTTAACTCAGCTTCATAAGCCCACATCTGTGTTCGCGATGCAGATTCTAAATAGCGTAAAGCCGCGCCAAAACCCATGACGCCCGCAATATTGGGTGTGCCAGCTTCCAGCTTTTGTGGGGCTTCACGTGCAGTGAAAGTATCATAGCTCGCGTGTGCTACCATTTCTCCCCCTACTAACCAAGGAGAAGTTTGTTCAAGCCTCTCTGCTTTTCCGTACAGCACACCTACGCCCGTTGGTCCCAAACATTTATGCGCAGAAAATACGTAAAAATCGCAATCTAATGCACAAACATCCAGTTGTCGATGCAATGCGGCTTGGGCACCATCAACAAGAATGGGGATATGCAACCTTTTAGCCATTTTTATACAATCTTTAATAGGTGTTTCGATCCCCAGTGCGTTGCTTATATGAGTAAGAGCAATGAAGCGTGTTTTACTGTGAAGCTTACTTTTAAAAGCTTCCAGGTCGAAACACAAATCTTCTGTGGGAGGCACGACTACCAATCGCGCACCTGTTTGCTGGGTGATGCGGATCCAAGGCAACAAATTGGCATGATGCTCTTGACCACTCACCAAGATTTCATCGCCTGCTTGTAATTGCGGCAAAACAAAACCTTGTGCCACCATATTGATGGATTCCGTCGTCCCTTTGGTAAAAACGATATGCTTAGCATCAGGTGCGTTAATGAATGCAGCAACTTGCCCTCTAACCGCTTCGAACGCATGGGTTGCTTGTTGGGCAAGTCTATTCATCGAACGATGCACATTACCGTTCGAGTAGCGATAAAAATCGCTGATTGCATCGATAACAACCTGCGGTTTCTGTGAAGTGGCGGCATTATCAAAGTAGAGATAAGGCATCTGTGATTGAGAAAAGAAAGGAAACGATTGCCGCCAAGTGTTAACCATAGGGTGTGTATTCACCAATGCCATCCTTTGAAAATATCAGCTTTATTATTGATCAGCTGCAGTTTGAATTATTTTTTATCTTTTAAAAAGTATACCCCAGGTAACCAGCTTTTTTTGATGGCCTTTGTCGTTTTCAACTCATTTTGCGAGTCTGCAATTTCTAAATTGGTCATCCCCATAGAAATGATATCGCCATGTTGTAAAGCATATTCACCGATTTTTTGGTTATTGACCAAGGTACCATTGGTGCTTGCCAGATCAATGAGCATGAAACCCTCTTCGTCTTGCCATAGGATTTCAGCATGTTTGGATGAAACAGCAGGGTCATCCAAGACGATATCGTTATCGGCATCACGACCTAACGTAACTTTTTGTTTTTTAAGCATCACACGATTAACATTACGTCCGTTAACCGATATGATGAGACTTATTGTGTCCATAAGTTCCTCAATGTTAGGGATTTAGCAAACTTGACATCTAGGTGTCATCATATAATTATTTTATCGGCACCATTATAACCGCAAACAACCCCGTAAAATCGAGACTTCAAATAAAACTTATGACTTTTCGTGAACTCATTCCATTTATCACAACCTTTCTATTATTATCTTCAAATTGGGTACACAGTTCGAATCTACCCCCTGATCCGTCAACGAAAAAGCCACCAACCACAACGGCTAACTTTGAAAAAGTGGATGGTATTCAAGTTGATGTACTCACTAGCTTACACTGCGCTGATTGCTATCTTTTGCAACACTTTTTGAAACAGCATGACTTTGATGCCAGAGTCTCTGTAACTTTTCGTCCTGTTATAGTGTGGCCAAGCTGGCGAAATGCCGGCGCTATTTTTGAAACCTTAAAGGCGTTGAAACGCAGTGATCTACTTGATGCAGCTTACAAAAAGCAAATTCCAGAGGGTAATCAACCTCTTTCCATTGAAGATTGGACCCAATGGATAATCGCTCAAGGTATTGAAGAAGATACTTTTTTACAAACATTACGTTCTGCAGCCGTCAATCAAGAGCTGGAAAATACCCATCAATTACGACGTCAATGGGGAGTTCAACAGGTACCCGCTATCATTGTCGATGGTAAACAACTCTTGCTCAGTGAACAGTTGGAAACACCACGTAAAGCCATTACGCTTATTGATTCTTCAGTCAAGCCACAACCGCCCACACCATGAGCGAGAAACAGCCCGTGAATCACCATGCTCTGCCTAACACTTTGCGTCTACTGACCTATAACATTCAAATGGGTATTGAAACGCGTCATTACAGAGATTACGTGACTCGCAGTTGGCGACATTTTATCCACCATCGGAGACGCTTTGAAATTATTAACGGCGTCGCTGCGTTAGCCACGGGTTATGATATTGTGGCACTTCAGGAAGCAGATGGTGGCAGTTTACGTAGTGGTTTTGTCAATATGGTGGAGTACATCGCCAGTAAATCCAATCATGCCCATTGGCACTCTCAGTGTAATCGTAATTTGGGCAAGCTGGCCCAATACAGTAACGGCCTCTTAAGCCGCTTTCCATTACAAAAAGTAGAATTTCATCGCTTGCCTGGATTTATACCGGGTCGAGGTGCTATCCGTGTCTTTTTAGGGCCCAGTGATAACCCATTAGCGATCATTATCGTTCATCTTGCTCTCAGTGGTAGGGCCAGAAGACACCAGCTCGCTTATATCGCCGAGTTGTGTAAAGAAAATAAGCATATTATAGTTATGGGAGATACTAACTGTAGTGCAGAACAAGTGCTTTTTACATTGAATGATGCTGGCGTTCATCTCTATTCTCACAACCAGCGCATCAGCACTTTTCCAAGCTGGGCCCCACGACGGGAAATCGACCACATTTTTGTTAGCCAAAACATGAGTATTAAGGCTGTACATCATCATCGGGATCAGCCGTCCGACCATATTCCGGTTTCGATGGAAATTGAACTACCTTCTGAGCTTTTAGCAACAAAATCTCCGATATCTCATGTGAAAACGTAATTTTATTCCTACACTTTAAATCGCCGATCTTGTACAAAGCCTATGAGTACGCATAACTATGAACCGAAAGCATGATAATGACGATGCTCATGCATCCAATGAAGAAATCGAACAGCTCAAAAGATGTCTATCAAAAATCTCATTTGCCTCAACGGGTTTCAGTAAACGCATTGATAGTGAATTAGCAAAACTGAGAAAAATTCTCAAAAGCCCTAACACTGTCTCTGAGATTGTGCTGCAAGTTGAAGCCATTACTGAGCAGTTAATGTCATTGGATGATAACCTAAGTCGCATACAAGATGATGCTAAAGTAGGTGGCGAACAAACCTATGCCCTGCTTTGCCAGAATTTGAATACGAGCTTAACCAAGCTTATTGATAAAAGCGGTGTTAAAAATCCGTCCCTAGAATTTCATACACTGTTAAGCGAGATAAATCGTATTCTCAAAAAACTAGAGCCAACAACAGAGAACAAAAAAGGCTTCTTCGATTGGTTTAAACGAGGAAGCGATGAAGCGAACTCATCAATACCCGAAGTATTACCCGAAGAGATTCGTTTAGAGTTAGCACACACCCTTAAACAAGTGGATCTTCCTGAACGCTTCGAGCAACAAATCACCTTGCTGGAAAATCGTTTATCCGACGACTTTCCCTTGAATGAACTCGCTGATATTGTTGAGCAAATCTCCCGTATGGTGCTCGACATTGCCAATGAAAACCAAGCAAAATTCGAAGCCTTTTTGGTTGACCTGAACGCACGCCTATCACAAGTTCAAGAGTTTCTTGAGCAGAGCACTTCGCTTTCACAGCGTTCGCACCAAGCGAGCCAACATTTGAATCGCAATATGCACGATGAAATGGAATCATTAAAAAATGAAATGCAAGAATCTAAGGACTTACCCACACTCAAACAACAGGTCGATTTTCGCATTAATAACTTATTAGGTGCTTTTACTGAGTTTCAAACCATCCAAACGGAGTGCTTCAATAAAGGTGAAACGCAAATTGCCACCTTACAAAAACGCCTGAAAGAAACCGAAGCAGAAATGCAGCGCTTAAAACAAGAAGTGATTGAGCAAAGAAAATTAGCCCAGATAGATGCGCTCACATCATTACCCAATCGCCACATGTATTTAGAGCGCCTGGAACAGGAATACAATCGTTGGCGGCGTTACCGTAGCTCCATTTCTTTAGTCATGTGCGACATCGATTACTTTAAAAAAATCAATGATGAATATGGGCACTTGACAGGTGACACCGTTATTAAAGAAGTGGCACAGTTTCTGAGAAATGGTGTTCGTGAATCGGATTTTCTCTCGCGTTATGGGGGTGAGGAGTTCGTTATTTTAATGCCAGAAACAGGACTTGCCGATGCGACTAAAGCCGTGAATAAACTACGCCAAAACTTACAAAAATTATCCATTCACTCGAATGGCATGGAGATTAATGTAACGGCCTCGTTTGGTGTGGCTGAATTTTTTGGTGAAGATACCACAACCGATGTATTTGCCCGTGCCGATCGCGCTCTGTATCGTGCCAAAGACAGAGGCCGTAACCAAGTCTGTTGCGAACTGCATCCAGACTTTAGTCGTACAAGTCACAATGACACGAATAAAGCACTGGTTACTGAATGATAAGTTTTTTCAAGGCAATTTATCGATACGCAGCATGACCGACAACACGATAAAATCGCGAGATTAAATCCATATTCATTATCAAAAACCACGCTAGAAAAAACACACCACTCATACCTGTTGTAATATTCAACAACTCAAAAGGTTCATTAATCAAACGATAAAAAGCCGTGTAGTAACCCGCTAAAATACCTGCTTGCACATAGCCCATTAATGCAATATCAAATTTTTTATCAAGGTTTCGCCAAACTATCCAAATTAAAGCACCAGCCACACTGAAAATATACACATGTAAAGGGGCAACCCAATGTAAAAACCAAACTGGGGTCTCGTAGTCCATTTCTTCAACGATAAAAGTTTTCAAAGCTACGGCCATCGAGTTTGTAAAGATAAAACAAACACTAAAGTAAGTGAAAAGCAGCAGTTTACGGTACCGAGCCAAAAAAACATTAGAAAATGTTCCATTGTGATGGATCACAGAGAGTAATTTTATAAATAACGCAATGGAAACTAATGTCATTAAAGGTATAAACACATACGCTTCAAAAAAACCAATTTTTCTCAAGAAGATTAACAGAGGCGCCAAGAACTCTCCCATTTCATTAGCAAAGGTTACGTTAGTATCACTCATGATTAATCTCTTTTGATTGCCGGAAATCGAATAATGATGCTTGAAGGCTCGCGGGAAATAACGATCTGGGCCTGATGTGCCATCACGATTTTGTAAACGATAGAAAGACCAAGTCCAAATCCTTGAATATTTTGTTTATTCTTAGCGCGATAAAAAGGCTCAAAAATTTTTTCTTGTTCGGAGTCAGAAATTCCTTCTCCTTGATCAACAACCGCCAAAACCACCTCATCACTACATTGACTCATCGTAACTTGAACGGGAGGCTGTCCATGTTTGAAGGCGTTATCTAATAAATTTCGAATCAGGTATTGAAGCATCCGTAAATTTCCATTGATGCTCACTGGAATCCCGCTTAATTCACAACCTCGGTATCGAGCAGACTCTTCGGCTACCAGTGCCATAAGATCCAGCTCTACCTTGTCTCCATCCACATTGGCGTCTAAGCGCGCCATGAATAATAATTCATGTATCAAAGCATCTAACTCTATGATATCAGCCTTGATAGTTTCTCTACGTGTCGTTGAGTCCTCTTTTTCTAACAATTCAATACCAAGACGAATGCGTGCAAGTGGTGTTCGAAGTTCGTGAGAAGCATTGGCGAGTAATAAACGCTGCGCTTCAATAAGCTTCTCCAACTTATCAGCCATATGATTAAAACTTTGACTAAGTAACGTGATTTCATCATGACCACTAACGGGAATTCGTGTATTGAAATCACCGTTACCTATATGCTCCACACTTTTTTGTAAATTTTCTAAACGTTGCGTTAAACGACGAATAAAAGGATAAGAAGTTGCGCTAACCACTACAAGCATACCGCCTAAAAATACAGCAAGCAGCAATGTGTCATTAGGCACTGATAATCGATTGAGCCGGATAACCAATAAACGGTCATCAAGCATTCTGGTCGTCCAATGACTTTGTCCTTGTCCACTCACCCATTGCAAACGAGAAAGATCAACACGGCTCGGATAATCGATGGAACCACTCGCAGCAATAAATGCTCTGTCCTTAGAGAATAACGAAATATTCACTTCCATTGCCTTAGCGATTTTGTTAATTGCAACTTGTTGTTCTTCTGTCGTTGCTGTCGCTGGCGGTAATAATAAAGACGCTAAAGCACTGGATTTTTGATAGAGCTGTCGATTAAATTCATCATGACCCAAAGCATGCCAACCCACCCCTGATAACACAGCAAAACTCAATAAACTTGCGATAAAAATCGTGCATATTTGTAAATAAATAGGCCGTTTCATTAAATTTCTTCCTGAGCACGAGCAAACACATACCCTGAACCGCGAACCGTAATTATGCGCCTAGGATGTTTAGGATCGTCTTCAATTTCCGATCGAATGCGAGATATATGCACATCAATAGAGCGGTCAAAACTGTCGATATCATTACCTTGCAATGCATTCATTAAGAAATCTCGAGTCAATACTCGTCCTTGATTGCGTGACATCACCGTCAATAATTGAAATTGATAACTGGTAAGTTCACAGGGTTTACCATCGATAAATGCTTTCATAGAGTCCGTATCAATTTCTAAGCGTCCAAAACGATTATGCTTGTCTTTCGCTTGACTTTGCCCACCTCTTCTTAAAATAGCTTTAATGCGGGCGAGCAGTTCTCTAGGCTCAAAGGGCTTTGGTATATAATCATCAGCACCAAGCTCTAACCCAATCACTCGGTCTAAAGGATCGCCTTTAGCCGTAAGCATGATAATAGGAGTCGATATATCTAGCCGAAGTGATTTACAAATATCCAAACCATCCATGTCCGGCAGCATCAAATCTAAGATAATAAGATTAAAATATTGATTCTTAATACACTTTAACCCATCTTGGCCCTTATCAGCCACGGTCACTGTAAAGCCAGAATGATGTAAAAAGTCCTTTATCATTTCAGCTAACTTATGATCGTCTTCAATTAATAAAATGGAATTTTTCATACAACAGCAAACCTTTAAGCATCTGTTATTCAGTTATATTTTAGTGCACTTAGAGAGAAGCCACTCTTTTCAATGTCATTCGTGGCCAAAATGATAAGTCACAGCGTATCGCAACAACATTGCTACTCTATCTCTGCTCTGTAAATTTATGTAAAGCAAAACACGGGGGTGATTCAACTTTACGTAAATTTACAGAGGCGCAAAATTCGAGCAATGTGCAAGCGCCATAATCTTCATCGTCTCAGAAGTTAGGTTGAACATTCAAAAATCAACATAACAAACCTATTGATATATTAGTGAGGTATTACACGATGAAAAATTTAAGCCGATTATGTTTTATAACAGCATTGACTTTGCCGATGATTGCACTGAGTAATGATCGTCCTCAAAACACTAACCATTGGGGCTACTCTTTAGGCTTGGGTAGCCTCTACGCTCCGAGCTATCTTGGTGATGATGAAGCGCAAATCTCAGCACTTCCTAACTTTCGAATTTCTTATGGAGATACCTTTTTTGCTTCCCTTGGGGAAGGTATTGGTTACAAATTGGCATTGTCAGACAACTGGAAAATAGGCCCTATTATCAAATACGATTTTGGCCGCGATGAAACAGGCAGTAATCCTTTGACACTTGATGAGGACAATACGGATTTACTCGGCCTTGGTGATATTGAAGGAACGCCTGAAGCCGGGCTTTTTATTGAAAATAGCTTTTTTGGTATCACCACCAAAGTAGAAGTACGGCAAGGTATCGGAGGACACGAAAGTGTTGTTGGTGAGGCAAGTATTAGCTACCAAGGTATAACTCGCCTTGGCAGACAGGCCATCATGTATTCATTGGGCCCCGAAGTCAAATACTTGAGCCAGGAATATGCTGGACGTTATTTTAATGTTAATGCCGAGCAATCTATAGCCTCTGGTTTGAACCAGTACAACATCGATCAAGAAGCGCTAATCATGGGTGTAAAAGCGAATCTTATCTTCCCTCATTCCCGACATCTAGCGAGCATTATTTTTGCCAATACGGCGGAGTTGGATGACACATTAGCTCAATCATCCTTGGTGACAGAACGCGGTGATAAAAGTCAAACCACGCTAGGGTATTTCCTCAATTATACCTTCTAGCACCTCTCAACACAGAGGTATCCACTCTACAAGATGATGTGATGGCATCGATAGTACAGAAATTAACGTCCCGTCGTGATTCTTGACGGGCGTAGAAGATTTATAAATAATCAAGCGCTTCTTGTAAGCTTTTGATACCTTGAACTTTGATACCTGGTAATGGTTTTGACGGTAAATTAGCGTGAGGGATTATCGCTTCTTTAAAACCATGTTTGGCCGCTTCCCGCAAACGCTCTTGACCATTGGGCACCGGGCGAATTTCTCCAGCCAAACCCACTTCGCCAAAGACTAACAAATCTCTAGAAACTTTATGATCCCGTAGGCTCGATAAAACCGCAGCCAGCACACCTAAATCTGCCGAGGTTTCACTCACGCGAACACCACCCACCACATTCAGAAACACATCTTGATCATAGGTCGCAATGCCGCCGTGCCGGTTGAGAACGGCCAACAACATGGCTAAACGATTTTGATCAAGGCCGACAGTCACGCGACGCGGGTTAGCAAGATGAGTTTCCGCCACCAAAGCTTGCACTTCAACCAGGAGTGGTCGCGTGCCTTCCCAAGTAGCAATGATCACACTGCCAGAAGCATCATTTTCAAATTTTGATAAAAAGATTGCCGATGGGTTTTTAACTTCTTTTAAACCTTTATCGGTCATTCCAAAAACGCCTAATTCATTAACTGCGCCAAATCGATTTTTCACAGCTCGAATAACCCGATACCGAGAATCGCCTTCACCTTCGAAATATAAAACGCCATCCACCATATGCTCTAATACGCGTGGCCCAGCCAACGCTCCATCTTTAGTCACATGGCCCACCACAAAAATCGCCGTATTGGTTTGCTTAGCAAACTTAACTAACTGAGCGGCACTTTCTCGTACTTGCGCCACGCCACCCGGGGCCGATTGTAATTGCTGGGTATGAATCGTTTGAATAGAATCGACAACCATAACATCGGGTTTTTCACGTTGTGCATGAGTCAGAATGGACTCGGTTTGAGTTTCGGTGAGTAAGCGAATCTTATCAGCGTTCAAGTCTAAACGACGGCTGCGCAGAGACACTTGCTGCAAAGATTCTTCCCCCGTCACGTATAAGGTTTTCAGATTCTGACTCATAGTTGCCATGGTTTGTAGCAAGAGTGTGGATTTACCTACGCCTGGGTCGCCCCCAATTAAAATCACCGAGCCTGCCACTAAGCCGCCACCTAAAACACGGTCTAATTCTTTTAACCCTGTTTCGACGCGCGGAATTTGTTCAATTTTTACCTCACCAAGAGTGGTAATTTCTGCTTTGTGTCCTGCATAACCGATGGTTCTTTCTGAAGCGCTAGCTGCTTGAGCCGCGACTTCAGTGAGTGTGTTCCAATTTCCGCAGTCTTGGCATTGCCCTGACCATTTAGTGTGCAGTGCCCCGCACTCGTTACAACTGTAAGCAATTTTATTCTTAGCCATATGTTTTTATATTTAATTTGCTGATTCTACAGATAATACGCCTTTTCTTGACCATACCTTGAATCCTTCGCAGAATTTCTCGTCAATGAATTTCCTATTAAGGCCATTACTTTAGAATTGATTCGTGAATTGTATTTGAGCCATGATACTATGATTCGAAGTGTTTTGCTGAATTTGGGCTGATTGAACAATTAGGTATTCATTCTGTCCCATATATTTCGTTGATAAGGAGAGAAAAAATGCGTTCTTGGTCACCAGAAAGCTGGCTCGAAAAAACCATAAAACAAATGCCTCACTATGCTGATCAACAGAGTCTTGACAGTGTCAACCATCAACTCTCTCAGCATCCGCCGTTAGTGACGGTTAACGAAATTGTGCAGCTTAAAAAGCAACTCGTACAAGCCGCGACGGGTAAACGCTTCTTGTTGCAAGGCGGAGATTGCGCAGAAAGTTTTAGTGAATGCACCACTCAAAACATTGAAAACAAACTCAAAATTTTATTACAGATGAGTTTGATCTTGGTGCATGGTCTGCGTAAACCCGTTATTCGCGTTGGGCGGCTGGCTGGACAGTATGCCAAGCCACGTTCAGCCGATGAGGAAACGATTGATGGCGTGACTTTGCCTTGTTATCGCGGCGACTTAATCAATGGCTTAGAGTTTAACGAAGCTTCACGTATTCCCGATCCCGAAAGAATGCTACGTGGCTACGCCCACTCCTCCATGACACTCAACTATCTCCGAGCCTTGGTACACAGTGGGTTCGCTGATTTGCACCACCCCGAAAATTGGGATCTCAACTTTGTTGAGCACTCACCAAAGCGTGACGAATACTTATCTGTTGTTAATGATATTCAAAACAGTATTGAGTTTTTTGATACTATAGCGGGGCTAGCAACGGATGCCTTGCAGCGTGTCGACTTTTTTGCAAGTCACGAAGCTTTAAATCTTCACTATGAACAGGCACTTACGCGAAAAGCCAAAGATGGCAACTGGTATTGTATGAGTACTCACCTGCCTTGGGTTGGTATGAGAACTGCCTTTAAAGACAGTGCTCATATCGAATATCTTGCGGGCATTCATAACCCTGTTGCGATGAAAGTTGGCCCAGAGCTCAGCGCTGAAGAGCTAATTGAGTTGATAGAAAAACTCAACCCTAACAATGAGTTAGGCCGATTAACGCTCATTCATCGTTTTGGTGTCGATAAAATTGAAAAGGGATTACCCGAAATTATTCGCATTGTTCAAAAAGCACAAAAAAATGTGCTGTGGATCTGTGACCCAATGCATGGGAATACCCGTAAAACGGAAAGTGGTATAAAAACTCGGGAATTTGCAGATATTCTGGGTGAACTTCAGCATGCTTTTAAAATCCATGCGGATAATGGCTCCATTTTGGGCGGTGCACATTTTGAGCTTACGGGTGAAAATGTGACTGAGTGTACAGGTGGCGCAAGAGGTTTAACTGACTCAGATTTACATCAACGCTATAAGAGTTTGGTTGATCCACGATTGAATTATGAACAAGCACTAGAATTGGCTATGCAAATTGTTAAACGCGTTTAACCATGACCCAGCACAGGGGTTCACATTTCGAGCCTTGTGTTGGCAAAAACCCGATAAACCCATCACTTTTTTGGATTGGTTTGAAACTATTTATGGCCATTTTCTTCTAACATAGTAACCTTACACAAACTAGAGAGATTAAGAGGTCAACCTTATGACATCAAGAGCGATCAAAAACTACATGACCATTATTGGTTTATCTTTAAGTCTCGCCTTAATATCATTTAGCGACGACGACTTAAACCAACAAACATTTACCCTCAACGCTCAGCATGAAGTTTCTGAGAAGTGTAAGGATAACAATAAAAAAGATGCTGAAGCAAAAGACGAAGCACCCGCCGTCGTCAAAGCTATCAACTGGTTTATCGGTGATAACAAAGCGTCTTTGAAGTTCATCGATGTATTGGAATTTTTTAGTTAGAAATCTCTCTAATCATTGTTTGTTCTGTTTTCTGAAAGATTTTTAACGTCACCTTCCTTATGAAAAAATCATTCAAAACCCATGAATGGTTTTTTCAGTATTTCATTGCGTCCTCCCCTATTACTTTCTCCAGAAACCATTCATCCTATTATAATGTTCAATAACAACAACCGTTATTGCAAGCGTCGTTTGAGAATGGAAAATGCGTTTTTCATCCATTGTTTTAGATTAAGAGGATTAGGTCTTGAAATACATAGCTTTCATTTTATCTCTCTTTTTAACAAACCTTGCTCATGGGGCCGATGCCAACTCAGGCCAGCAAGATATTATTTCTGTTGATGTAGGCCCTTGCACAGGAACGGCAACAGAATGTGTGACGGTGAGATTAGCAGGCTGGACAACACAAGCCTCTTGCCAAACAAGTGCTGCTGCAGCCTGTGATGCAACCAAAGAATCGTGCAAATTGATTTATGCTGGTGTACTTGCCGCGAAGATGGCGAATCGTAAAGTTAGGCTATATAGCCATGGAGGTCAATGTAGTGTTCGTGGTAATTCAGTCGGTATCGCTAATCTAACATTTTTTGAAATTAAATAAGCAACCTCCAAGTGGTTTAAGCGCAATGAAAATTCGAGATTTTTCTGTCAATAAGCCACTTTCTTCTTTTTTTAACCATTCAGCCAGCCTCAATTCTTTAATGACGCTGCCCCATGGCCACCCCCACCTGCAACAGAAGCATTCACATAAAGCTTAACCATTAAGAGCACAAAACTCGTTTATACTGTTATTAAGCGCTGTATTCATTTTGTGGCCTAAACTGTTGAATTCGATAATGGATTATTTCGTACCTAAACATTTATTAAGTATCACTTTATTTTTGTTGTTGAATATCAATAGCGTATTGAGCTCTGATTACCAAAAAATCCAGACACTGCTTTTAAATATCCCAGAAAACAGAGAAATACAATTACCTCCTGGTATTTTTTCTATCCACAGAAACTTAAGTCTTCTGGCTAACGACATTGTGCTCACGGGCAGTGGCGACTATGAAACGATCTTATCATTTAAGCGACAAAAAACGGCAGGAGAAGGATTGCTAGTTAAAGGTAATAATATAACGATCAAAAACTTAGTCATATTAGATACACAAGGTGACGGTTTAAAAGTAAGAAATAGCCAGAATGTGGTTATCGATGACATAAAAGTGGGCTGGACACGGGGCGCTAAAGCCTCCAATGGTGATTATGCTATTTATCCCGTGAGCAGTAAACAGGTGACGATAAAAAACTGCGAAACCTTTGCCGCAGCAGAAGCAGGCTTGTATATCGGCCAAACGTTTGACGGAAAAATCATTAACAATACATCCTATCAAAATGTCGTGGGTATTGAAGTAGAAAACAGCCAAAACACATACATTGCAAACAATACAGTTTTTAACAATAGCATTGGTATTATGATAAGCGACATACCCGGTTTAACCATGATGGGAAAACACACCAAGATTGAAAATAATACACTTCAAAACAATAATTTAAATAATTTTTCAATCAACAAATCACATTTAGGCTATAAGCAACAGGGCATTGGCATTTTGTTGGTTGCGGTTAAGTTTGCTGATATTGTAAAAAATCATTTTTCGAACCATGCCACGACACATGTGGGCGTCATTCATTATTTGTCCACGCCTTTTCCACGCAGTCGAATGACCTACAACCCTAATCCTTTCGCAATTACTATCCGCAACAACCAATTTGCTATAAAAGAAAAAGTCACGACAGAAACCCGTGATTTTTTTCAATGGTCAGTCGCATCACATCACTATGATCTACTTTGGGACCATAAAATCACTGTCGATGATGGTGCGCCAGCATTATCCTCAGAACAAGTGATTTGTTTCGATAGCAAGCCAATAAGAATAGCCAAAGTTGCGTCGACCGATCTTTTACAACCACTGACTGATAAATTGCATTTGCTATGTCCTTCGCAATAAAATGTTTAGTGCTTTTTATCAGTATAGTATCACTGACATCAGCCATCGAAAACAGACATAAGACCTTAGAGAGTTGGCAAGCCGTCACTCTTAAAAACGATCACTTCACCACCACCAACCAGACTCAGGTTTATGCTTTAAACACGGAATTATTTTCTGACTATGCTTTAAAGTTTCGCACAATAACGTTACCCAAAAATCGTTCCATCCTTTGGGATGGTCAGCAATTGACTTTTCCTATCGGAACCTTACTCACTAAAACCTTTTATTATGCTGTCGATCTTCAAGGTCATGTTATTGCAAAACCGCTCAAACAACGCTTAAAGCGCGTGACTGCAATAAACCTAAACCAACACCGATTACTAGAAACACGCTTATTACAACTCACGCCCGATGGCTGGCAAGCTTTTTCTTATCTATGGAATGACAGAGTCAATACGCCGTCTATATTGGGTGAAGAAGTCAAATTGACTATTCAACATATCGATACAACCTATGAAACATTTAACTATTTCATACCTGATATTAATCAATGCCAGCAATGCCATGTAAAAAATACCGCTAAGAATCAAATGCAACCTTTAGGATTTTCACCAACATTTTTGAATTCAGAATTTTTTTCTCAAGCGGTTATTCATCAGAATAAATCGACCTCTGAGCTGACGGCGTCCATCACGCCGTTTATAAAAAAAATGTCATCAAGCGATTTAACACCTTCTATCTATGCGGATGATTTAGAAAATTCTGCAAGACGGTATTTATCCATTAATTGCAGCCACTGCCACAACCCACAAGGAAGCGCTCAAAATATAAACATCTCTCTCGATTATTTTGAACGTTCATTATACAATGTCGGCCTCTGTAAAACACCGGTGACTTATGCGCTCCCTGAAAAAACAACGCGCATTATTTGGCCCGGACACGCAGAAAGATCGATGTTGTTATGGCGTTTACAATCGCAAGAGCCAAGCCTGATGATGCCAGAATTAGGGCGTGCTCTCGTAGACCATGCAGGCGTTACACTCATTAACCGTTGGATTTCACGCATCGACCTTTCCTGCCAAGCTTTCCATTAAACGTGGTTGAGGAGTATCTTATTAGTGGCAATTTCAAACCTTAGGCGTTGGTTAATTTCGGCCGCATTATCCTTATCATCTTCTGTCATTTTCGCTGGAGCCGTGGGTGATGCCTTTGATTTAGATGAAGAGCTAGGCAACCCTAATGATTCTTGTCCTGGCTTGGGTGCCGGTAACCCTATTCATGTGGGTTTGGGAAATAAGTTTCAGGAAATTCCGGTGTATCGTGGTGTAGGTTCTAACCCGCTAGAATTTACTTGGTATTACAACAGTGAATTGTTGCATAAAGAAGCTTGGCGGCATAATTTGCAATTTCAGATGCACAGCGTTGCTAAACACTCGACAAGTAATGCCAACTTCCTTGACTTACAATATAAAGGAAAAGACGGCAGCGGAGTATTCATTGAAACGGAAAATGCGATTATTACTGGAATTGCTGGTTATTCTTCCATTTGTGATTTACCAACAAAGCCTCCCGAAGACAATCCAGAAATTATTAATTATTCAAAAGATAGAGCGCATAAAGTCATAACCACTACTACGACATTTGATTCTTCTTGTAGTGCTATTAAAAGAATTTCTAAGTTTGTTTACAGCAGACCAAATGGTATCAAAGAAGTTTTTTATCGTAAAATAAACTCTGTCAACATAGGTGGAGGAGAAACCTTTTGGACAATATCAAACGGATTCCATCAATGGAATAAAGAAATTCATTTTCCGAATGGTGATAAACACACCTACTTATACAGCTATGAAAATCAAAACGATACCCAGATTTATCGCGTCGATGCTCAGCATAGCAATGGCCAATCCTATTATGTGGAATACGATATCTATTCTCCTTCAGCCACTGCAACTAGTGGTGAAATTTTACCTTCTAGACTGGTGGTTGGGGATTTAATATGGACATTTGACTATGAATATACGACTGGCACGGCTCCAGGAATTTATGTTCTGAAAAAAATCAATGGCCCTAATAACAACAGCATGGAGTTTGTTCATCAATCCACACCCATCGATCTGGGGGGGTATTTTCGACATAAAATCATGCTAACTGACTGGCTGATTAATGATGAACATTATGCCGGCTGGGTGTATGACAATCAACACCGGGCTTATCGCTCTTATCACGGGCCTCACTTCTCTTCATCTTATACAGGCAGTGCTTTTCCTGACGACAGCATGAGTGGTGCCGTTGAGCTTTCCAACTTAGATCATCACGATATTCGTACTGCTACCAATGAATACGGTAAAGCCACCGATTATCAATTTTGGAAAATTGAAGGCATCGATGGTGTGAGTAAAACCAAACTCACAGAAATTCGTGGCGAAGCCTCTACCAATTGTTTAGCCACTAACTCAGTCATCAGTTATGATGAGTTGTGGCGTAAAGATACTATTACCGATCCCAAAGGCATTCAAACTCAATACACCTACACACAAGGTGAAAACGCGCGTGGCCACATTCATACCATCACCTATGGCAAGGGCACGCCGGATGCACAAACCACCACGCTTGTTTATGCCGATGAAGATAAAAAGCTCATCGATAAAATTTATCGCAATGGCTTAACGATTGATTATGATTATTTCCCTAATGGCCGTCTCTCTGATATCACCTATATCGATACCACGGACCATACTCTACCCTATTCTACCAATGGGGAAACTCGTCACTATCAATTTGACTATGAGTATGATAGTGCGAATGCCGATAAAGTGGCAAAGATATTGATTGACGGTCCGAGAACCGATGTGACGGATATTTCATCCTACGAATACGATACACTAGGCCGTCTGATTGCCTATAAAAATGCATTGGGACACACCACACGCTATTCCAATTTTAATGCGTGGTCTGTGGCTGAAACCATCACCGATGCTAATGGTCAAGTCATTAACTTGAGTTACACCGATGGTTTTAATCAACCACTTTTATCTTCCATTGAGCTGGTGGGACAATCTCCCTTAACCATTACCTATAATGCTTTTGAACTCCCAGAAGTTGTCACTTATCCCAATGGTATGAGCTTCACCTATTTATACCGCACGGGCGATAGCAACACGCTTTATCAAATTGAAAATCAACTCGGGCAAAAAATTACCATTGATGAATCTTTTGATACAGCGAATCAAGTCAAAGATTTTATTATTCAAACCTTTGACAGTGGTACATCAACTGCATCTTTTGATTATCATCAAGTCTTTGATGCTTTAGGTCGTTTGTATCAATCCTTACCCCATCAAGGCAGCATCGAATTTAATTATGATAAAAATAATAATCTAGAATGGGTCAAAGAAAGTGGCATTAACAGTCGCGGTATTGCCACCATACTGCAAACACAACGCACCTTTGATGCTTTGGATCGCGTTGAGTCCGTTATCGCACCCGGAGCAGGCACCACTACAGGTGATTACAACGACCAAAACCAACAGGAAGGCGTAACAGACGATGCTGCGCGTTACACACAAACGGTTTACAATGCTTTTGGCGATGCCTTACAAGTCATTTCACCAGACAGTGGCATAACGACGCATGTGTATGATGCGGCCGGTAATATCATTTCATCCACCGATGCACGCAATATCAAAGTGCAATACACCTATGATGCTTTAAATCGTCTCACCGCTATTCAATACCCAAACACGAGTGAAAACGTCACACTAACTTATGATGAAAGTGATTGGGATCAACAAGGTATTGGACGTTTAACCGGTATTACGGGCCCTTCAGGTGTAACCCGTTTTGTTTACAATCGTAATGGTGAACTTACTGCACAAGAGTGGACTTTTAAAGGGCATACTTATGTGACCGGTTATGCGTACACCAATGGTCTATTAACCACCATAGATTACCCCAGTGGTCGACAAATCACGTATGAATATGATGATTTAGGTCGTATTGAAAATGTGGTGACCACCGAACAGGGACTTCCCAAAAACTTAATCACTAACACCCGTTATTTACCCTTTGGCCCGCTGGAAAGTTTCACTTATGGCAATGGTCTTATTCAGAGTTATGGATTTAATAACAATTATGATCTTACTGCCCTGCAAGTGGATGACTTGCTGCAGTTAGGTTACGAATATGATGATTTTGGTAATATCCAAACCATTACAGATTATATACAGACTGAAAACGATCAATCCTTAAAATATGATGACGCATCACGCCTGGATGAAGCCACAAGCTATTATGGTACCTTGTTATATGGCTATAACACCATTGGTAACCGCGAATCAGAGACACACAATGGTCAACTCACCGCCTTGAATTATTTCAATGATAGTCAATTGCAATCACTCACTGGCGCAAAATCGGCTAACTATGTTTACGATGCCAAAGGCAATATGGTCAATAAAAATGGTATCACACTCAACTACAATCAAGCCTCTCGTTTAAGTAGTGCCGTGATTGGCTCTAGTGTGACGCATTATGTTTACAATGTATTTAACCAACGCGTCTTTAAAAGTCATCTTAACCGAGTTTACCATTACGACGCGCTAGGTAACTTGATTGCAGAGTCCGATGCGACCAGTGGCGAATTTACGAAAGAATATTTTTATGCGAATAATCAATTAATCGCTCTGAGTGAAGTGTCTCAAACGTCACCTTGGATACCCATTGCCGTGGGTGACATTACGCTTATCATTCCAAACCCTCAAGCCTTAGAAAACCCAACACGTGGTCAATTTTACTTTGTGCACACCAATCATTTGGGTGCACCGGTTAAAGTCACGGATACCCAACAAGGTGTGGTGTGGGAAGCGAATTACACCCCATTTGGGGAAGCCACGCTCAACCGCGCAACAATTACACTCAATATCCGACTTCCCGGTCAATATGCAGACGCCGAAACCGGATTGTATTATAATTGGCATCGTTACTATGCGCCGGATTTAGGACGGTATATCACGAGCGATCCTTTAGGCATGGTCGATGGACCCAATACCTATGCGTATGTGCAAAATAATCCCGTTAATTACATAGATCCGTTGGGGCTGGCTACGTGTTCTTATTCAATTACTGCACATACATTGGTTTGTGACTCTACATTGGATATTGAAGGTCCTCCCCAAAGAGTGACTGTTGGCCCTGAAAATGTTTTTTCTGGCGCAGGTGAAGATCGTAATAATCCAAATAGTGTTAATAATAAACTATCAGGTCCTATACCTCCGGGTGTTTATGAAATGGTAACAAGTGAAAAATACGGAGGCTCTTTTTGGCTTCGAGAAAATTGGTTTCAAAGGCAACTATGTTTGCATCTTGGTAAAGGTCGTTGTGGATTCTTCTTACATAAAGGCACTCTGTCCGATGGCTGTATAAATGTTAACAAGATGGATGAAAATGCGATGCAAGAATGGGATAGAATGTCGGATATGTTGAGTAAAGAAAGAGATAATTGGTTAGAGGTGCAATATTAATGAAACAAATTGCAATAAAGTTAATTATAGCGCTTTTGTTATCTTTAATATTGTTTTTATCTTGGCGTTTCTATTTACAATACGAAGATAAAGCTCTTAGAAAAGCTTTTGGATTGCTGAAAGAAGAAAAATACGAACAAGCTATTTCTATTATTAAAAGTTATTCAGATAACAATAGTATAAGAGCTAAAAGATTGCTTGCTAGGGTCTACGCTTTTGGTCTTGGTGTTGAAATAGATATAACTCAGGCAAAAAAATTGCTCGAATGTGACAATAACGAAGAGTGTGTACCGGGAAAAGAAGAATTTGGTATAGGACTGGATCATGACAGCCCTTATGGTGGAGAAATCAATAAAGAAATGGCAATAAAATGGATTTCATATTCTGCGAGCTTAGGTTATTCTCCAGCTCAAAAATGGTTATCTGACAATAAATAGTCTTATTGTTAATCATTTTTTTAGCGGTTTCTTGTCTTAGCTGCGACTGTTTGACTTGATGTTTGAGTATCAAGTCAAACAGCATACCCTGTGCTAAAAGTCTATGTGCAAAATAATCCTGTTAACTATTACGACTCTGAGGGTTTAACTAGTGTTCGAGCGGGTACAAACGTATATCGACTCACCGTGCCCAACAGTGGTAATTGGTCTCAAGGCTGGATGAACTCTTATGCCAATTACTTACGCAACGAAATTCATCGAATCGATCCTGTTGCTCCTACCGGTTCATTCCGAGGCCCTAATAATCCTTACAGAAGAAGTGACATCACTTACTTACAAGCTATGCTATTTCGTGCACAAAATGCTGGTTTTTGTGGGCCGGGTGCATCAGCAAGAACTCCCGTAGGTCGCTCTGGCCAAAATGATGTTTTTAAAAATCCATTGAGTCCGTTTCCAAGAAATAACCCAGAGTTAATTAATGGTAGGTTTTTTACAGGACATTCCATAGATAGGATGCAGCAAAGAGGGTTCACTCCATCTGTAGTGGAGGGCGCAATAAGGAATGGTACTCGAAGTCTTGGTAATACACCAAATACAAGTGTATTTACAGATACTGCAAATAATTTACGTGTCATTGTTAATACCAACACTGGCGCTATAGTTACTGTCATACCTGGAGCTAGATAAATGACCAAAGAGCTTTCAAACGAATTGTATAGAAGGATTTACATTGCTGTTCACGAACAATGGGACCCGATTGGTGTCAGTGCTTATGTCGATGACGAGTACAGAGGGTATATTCCAAAGATTTATAATCTCGTAGAACAAGGTGCAAGTAGCGATGATATATTCGATTATTTATGGTCATTGGAAACTGTTATTTTAGGGTTAAGTGGAAATAGAAATGCTACTAGCAATTTTTCGAAATGGCTTAGTGAATTAAAAGTTGAGCCCGTGAGTAAAAATACGTAGCAGGTCTCGATTAGTCAAACAACTTATTTTTAGCCGCTATTTTCTCTTAGCGGCTTTCCCCACAATGAAGAATTAAGAAAAATACGTCCAGAAATCAAAAGCGAAAATATAAACAATGATTATCAATATCTATTACGTCGAGAATCGGCAAAAAAAACTTTAGCGTTTTCCAACACACATAAAAACATTAATGAACTCAATGCCATTTTCTATGAAAATAACAAAAAAACAGCTTTCTTACCTGATAAAGAAGCAAAATTCCTAGGCTACGATATCATTGCTAACGGCTACGGTTCTTTTATTAGAAACGGTTTATTCACCAATAAAAACCTTTTTAACTCATACATTGAAAAAATCAATCTTAATGGGTTGTTTGACAACCCATCTTTAATAGACAGTTATGTTAACGAGTATTATAAAATACAAATTAACAACAACATTGAGAGAATGCCTAAGAAATATGAAACAGTATTACTTTATCGTTTAAATGAAAGTTAAAGCTTTTATTAATGCATCCTTACCCTTCAATACTTCCATGTATTGTTTACTCTTTACGTCATTAAAAAAACAGCTGAGGAAAGCGCTACTTTTGTAACCCTACGGTGTGAGCTTTACAATAATTAGTTGTAGAACCTGACCATATCTGAGTCGTATTGCCAGCAAAATACACATTAGCGTTAGAGTGAAAAGCCGAGAGCAAAATAGCAGAAATGTTTTTATTATTTTCTAAATCCGCTGCTGGTACATAAAATCCTGCCTCACATCCCGTTGGTGGCGATGCAATTTTTATAACAAGATCACCACTAATGCCACTAACATTACCATAGGTATACATTTCTGTAATGGTAGATACCTTCGACACATTATTCGCCAATGCCGATTGCAAGCATCCTGCAAGTAGCAAAACAGTAAACTTAATCTTCATATTTGCTCCTAATCAATATTTTAATAACTTAACCTTTGATAGTATTTGTTACTTTTACTTAACCTATGAAAGATCAAAAGTTATCACTCGTCACAATATCGGTTAGTGATAATAGTATAATTCTCTAAAAAATGAACAAATACTCATGACTTTTTACCCAGAAAGTGATTTATCATGCAAACCACCTCACAAAGATTTTTTGCTCGCTAAGTAGCAGAAAGAGCTATTAGCCTAGAAAAACAAACAGCTCTATTTGATGGTTCATTTATCTCATTGATTATACTGATGGTAGGTTTAGAATTGACTCGGTCTTTGGTTGGCTAAAAATGAAGGCGCACAATTCTGGCTCAAGGTTTTGAAGGAACCTACAAATCATGGGGTCACTGATACCCTGATCACCTGCGTTGACAGCTTAAAAGGATTTCCTGATACTATTTAAACCGTTTTCGCTGATACGCAAATTCACTGATGCATTGGCCATAATAAAATACTCTAAGAAGCATGTCGTAGTCTATGTCCATTCGGTAAAGAAAAAACAATCCGCGTGCCTTCAGTAATGGATTGATCTAACCATATCTTGCCATTTTGCATATCAACAAACTCGTAACACAAAGACAAACCCATTCCCGAGCCTTTTTCACCGGCCGTGCCTTTCTCGCTCTTTACACTGCTAGTAAATAATTTTTCACGAATGGCTGAATTAATCCCTGCTCCCGTATCTTGCACACTGATGTGCACTTCATTTTCTGAAACTTCAGCCTCGATCCAAACTGTTCCGTCTTTTGGGGTATATTTAATGGCGTTCATCATCAAGTTTCTCAATACGGTTTTTGTTAACACCGCATCAGCTTGCACATAAATGTCGTTATCCACTTTATTAATTAACTGAATATTTTTTTGCTTGAACATATCGCAAACTAAGTTTTGTGTATCAACAACCAGCCTTGCCAGCGATAGATGACTGACATAGCAGTGCACAGCCCCAAGTTGTTTTTGGCTCCATTGCAATAGTTCATCCAATACTTGATAAACCTTTAAAGAAGAATCATAAATGGTGCTTGAGAGCGACACCATTTTTTGCTCATCAAAACGCTCGGTGTTTTGTGCCATCATTTTTGCCAGCTCAACAATGCCATAAAATGGACTGCGCAGATCGTGTGCCAGCACGGCCATGATTTGCTCGCGTTCTTTATTAATGCGCTCTAAACGGCGGGTTTTTAAACGTAATTCGAGCTGCCCAATCACCTGCTTGGATAACACTTCTAATGCATTGCGTTGTTCTTGAGTTAATTTTTTGGGTTTACTGTCAATAACGCATAAAGTTCCCAGATTTTGCCCTGACGGCGTCGTCAGCGGAGCACCCGCATAAAATCGAATATCAGGTGCACCAGTCACTAAGGGATTGTCAGCAAAGCGCTCATCTTCTAATGCATTGGGCACCTCAAGCACATTGGGTTGCAAAATAGCATGCGAACAAAAAGCGATTTCTCGCGGGGTTTCAGTGGCATCAATACCATGACGGGATTTAAACCACTGGCGATTGGTATCAACCAAACTAATCAGAGAAATCGGTGTGTCACAGATAGCACTGGCTAAAGCGGTTAGCTCATCCAGAGCTTTTTCGTCTTCCGTATCAAGAACTTCGTATTCGAGTAAAGCCGCAAGGCGTAAACTTTCGTCGGGAGCGAATGGAGCTACTTTCATAAATTCATGACTTCTTAGGGCTACTTTTTCTACTAAGCATAGTCAAAATTGTGGGTCGCTCAATGCTTTCGCAGTATTTTTGATTAATCCACTGAATTATTGTGTAAAAGACACTGTAGCCACATCCGTTATTGATTCACAACTTACCGCAGGAAACTCAGCCAAAGGCAATAAATACGAATTTTTCTCGGCCAAGCTTTATTCTCAAAAAGATTGGTTGTGAATTAACAGGCATTTGAAGCATGTTATCGACTAGGCTTTTGGTGTAGAATATGCGCCTTTGTTCACTTGCTGGTTGTATTGGAATCTCCCAATTTGCCTGCCTTTACCGGAAACACCTGAAATGTCAGAAAATTTTGTCGCCCGCTTTGACCAGCTCGCGCTACCTGAGAATATCTTATCGGCTTTGTCGTCAATTGGTTACGAAAAGCCCTCTCCAATCCAAGCAGAATGTATTCCTCTCGTTCTGGATGGCATAGACCTCATTGGTCAAGCGCAAACAGGTACCGGTAAAACCGCGGCATTCGCCTTACCCGCTCTCACCAAAATCGATATTAATTTACGCAAACCTCAAGTGTGCATCATTTGTCCTACCCGTGAATTAGCACTGCAAGTGGCAGAAGCTTGCACAGAATACGCGAAAAATATGCCCGGATTTCGTGTTTTACCTATTTATGGTGGCCAACCGTATCCACCTCAATTGCGTCAATTAGATCGCGGCGTACATTTAATCGTGGGAACGCCAGGACGTATCATGGATCATATGCGACGTGGCTCCTTGAAATGGGACCACTTGAAGCTTTTAGTGTTGGACGAAGCGGACGAAATGTTACGCATGGGATTCATGGAGGATGTTGAGTGGATTTTGGAGCATACGCCTGAAAAGCGCCAAATTGCCCTATTCTCAGCCACCATGCCGCCCGCTATAAAAAAAGTTGCCAAAACCTTTTTGCAAGATCCGCAACATATTCAAGTTAAAAGCAAAACCAAAACCGCTAGCACTATCGAACAGCTCTTTTTAACCGTTAGCAATAACCACAAACTAGAAGCTCTCACGCGCGTCTTGGAAAGTGAGTCTAGCGATGCCACTATCGTATTTACGCGTACCAAAAGTAACTGTGATGAGCTGGCCAAAAAATTATCAGCTCGCGGTTTTTCAGCCGAAGCGATTCACGGTGATATGGCACAAAATCAACGTGAAAAAATTGTTCAACGCCTTAAAAGCAGTAAAGTTGACATTGTTATTGCTACCGATGTAGCCGCTAGAGGTCTGGATGTTGAACGTATTTCCCATGTGATTAACTTTGATATTCCGCAAGATCCTGAATCTTACGTACACCGAATAGGCCGAACAGGTCGTGCCGGTCGCAGTGGTCGTGCCATATCCTTTGTAACGCCACGTGAAAAACGCCTCCTACGCATTATTGAGCAAACCAACACCACCAAAATTCAACGTATGTCATTGCCTTCATTGGAAGTTATCAATGATGAGCGTACTCGTCGATTTTTTGACCAAATTCAGCAACAAATTATTGCTGGTGAGCACGAAAGCTACCTTAATTTGCTAGAAGATTTGCAAAACAAAAACAACCAAACCGGATTGGAGATAGCTGCTGCTGTCGTCAGCCTGCTCTACAAAGATCGCCCCTTACTGCTCCAATCCTTGCCTGAACTTCCCGATATGGAAAAGGGTGGCCGCAAAGAACGTCAATCACGGCACGAAAACATTAGTGCGAAAGCGGAACCACTCAAAGGCCATCCGGATGTTCTTTTGCAGCGATATGTCCTGCGCGTGGGTAAACAAAATCGCGTCACACCCAAAAATATCGTGGGTGCCATTGCTAATGAAGCCGGACTGGACAGCGACTTTATTGGTAATATCCATCTTTATGAAGATATCTCTACGGTTGATTTACCCGAAGGTATGCCGCAAGATGTTTTGCAAATGATGAAAAATGTCAGGGTTTGCGGTAAGAAGATAGAAATGGAATTAGCTAGTGATTATTTGAAAGGCAATAAGCCCACTTATAAGCCTTCTGGTAAGAAACGACGCAGTAACAATGAACAACGTGATTCCGGCAATCGACGTCCTGCCAATAGAGAGGCGAAAAGAAGGCGTCCTGAAGCGAAAAAACGCAAACCGAAGTAATCTTCTTTCAAATGATTCTGTAAACGTATTGTTGACATGAACAAGGCCAAGATGCCTTGTTCATATTGACCGATTTATCGCTAAGTCTTCACTTTTAAACTTTTTATTCTTCCACTCCCTGCCAAAACTCTTACCCTTCGCTTAGAAGCAGCTATAATCAGTTTAACGTGCATTTTAAGTCCACTAGGGATCAGAATGACTCAAAACGACATGAAACAATAAGCCTTATCTGCAACATAAGAAAATTTCAATGACATTGACTAGAGAGCTCACGGAAGACGATATCTGCCATGCCTTTGATAAAGGTCAGTTTTCTACCTTTTATCAACCTCAAATTTCTCTAGCCAACCAAGGACAAGTGGTGGGCGCTGAAGCTTTTGTCCGTTTAAATCATCCCGAGTTAGGTCTGTTAATTCCAGCGGCTTTTTTGCCTCTCGTGACTCAGATGAATCTTATGATGGAACTCACCCAATTTGTTGTTTCACGTGTGGCTTATGATTGGAAAGCTTGGAACGCTCTTGGTTTCAATCTACGCATATCCATTAATATTGATTTATCCTTGTTTAGAGACAAATCATTGGGGCGTACCTTAAGTGATATTGTTAAAACACCTGGCATGCCCAAAAATCGACTGACATTAGAAATATCTCAAAACAATGACTGTGAATTAATTCCATTAATTTACGAACAAATTACCCGTCTCCGCATGAAAGGATTTCGGTTATCTTTGGATGACTTTGGTACCACCTCTTTTGATTTAGATAAATTAAGTGAACTTCCCATTGAAGAAATCAAGATCCACCGAGAGATCATTTCTGATTTATCCCACGTGAAATTTGCCCAACAGCAAGTGCGCGATGCGTTAGACTTTGGTGCGCGATTTGGTATGCGAATCACCGCTGTGGGTATTGAGCAAGAAGAAATTGCGGAATGGTTGCACAAACAAGGGTGCGAAAATGGGCAAGGTTATTTATATGGAAAAGCGATGAGCTTTTCTGATTTCACCCAAGAAATTTTACACAATAAAGCCCAGTGGGGACTCAAGAAAAATAGTTCGCGCCTTAGACTGTTGCTGGTTGATGATGATAGAGAATACGCCACTTTGTTACGCGAAGCTCTTGGGGACTTATACGAGATATTTGTTGCTAATTCTATTCATGATGCCCAATTATTTAATCAAGAAAACTCGGTTGATTTAATGATTATTGAATTTGACTTACCAGATGGTTCGGGCATTGACTGTTTTAAACTCTTGCAAGAACGTTATCCTGCAAATGAAATTCCTAACGTGGCTTTTTTATCGAAAGAAGATACACCCAATAATCGCGTTGCTGCTTATGAAGCTGGTGCTATAGACTTTATTGGTAAACCTTTCTCACTCACAGAAGTGGTTGCCAAAGCAGGAAGAATTGCACGCTATGCGCATAAACGCAAATCCTTATCAGATGATGCGAAACAATTTAAAGCTACCGCTCATCAAACCATGAAAGAAGTGGCAAACTATGGTGATATTCTGCATTTGTTTAAACGCATGTTACATTCAGATGATGAAAAAGCTTTAGCGAATGAATTGTTTCAGTACATGAGACCTAGAGATTTAGAAAGTGCTATTCAATTTCGTTCCGGAAAAACACTCTGTAGTTTTGATCAAACCCATACCGTTTGTAGTCCTATCGAAATGAATATTTTTGATCTATTCAAAGACAAAGGGCGACTGCATGAATTTGAAGACAAAATTATCACCAACGACAAGCATGTTTCCATTTTAATAAAAAACTTACCCGATGATGAAACAGAGAAAGGATTAATTCGTGATCACATTGCTGTAGTTATCGAAGGAATGGAAACCAAGTACAAATCTATACTGCGCAATAGAATATTGCATAGGGTATTTAACCAAATTCAAGAATTAACCAGCGAGCTCAGTAAAGCCATCGAAAAAGATCATGCGACCAAAGATGAGATTTTTGAAAAATATACTTTAGAGCTTAAAATGAGTTTTCATGTCTTAGATTTATCGGAAGATCAAGAAAAACATATTACGGATATTGTTGATGGCATGATCAAATCTAAAGAAGAAAACGAAATGGATTCCTCTATCGTCATAGAACGCTTAGAAAATATTATTTCCCTGCTGACAGTAGAACTCAACGATTTAACTGACGAAGCGCCGTCAGAAACCGAAGACAATACCACCAACGATCTTGTCGAATTGTTTTAATGGATTATTGTCTTTCCTATCATCGTATTCCGTCACCACGCTATTCTTAAAAACTCCTCACTGTATTATTTATAAACAGCATTAAATTTACTTTCCATTCTCTCATAAAAAATCATTTAAAGCTGGATATTGGCTATGAGCACATTGAAATGGATGAAGTAAGATTCGATAGCTTACGGCTCGGTGTCAGTTACGAATTTTAGGGATTGACTGTTACGGCCTTAGGGTATTGCTGTTCTCGTTAGAGAGTCTCCTAAGGTCGCTTTATATACCATTCAAATAATGGCTGTTAGTTCTTTGAATCCATAACCTAAAGTTTTAAACCGCAGCATAAAACGTGTTGTGTTGATGGCAATTGGTGTGTTTTTATCTCAACCTAACGATTTGTCGAAAAACATTTTGTGCACCATCCCAAGGCTCGCAACCACCCACATCATTGTACGAAATAACAACAGTACGGTTTGATGCTTGTGCGGCTAACAACATGGCATACATTCTTGCACGTGCCTCAGAAGATAGAGATGCACTAATTGCAAAAGCCGTGCTATTGCTGCATTCTTCAATATCAGTCCCTTCACTAGAAATGGAAACCAGTATGGTTTCTGTACCCGCATAGGTTGTTATTGACGTTACCGTTCCCGATGTATCAAGCCAACGGGCAAAAGTGTTTGTGGAAAACAGTATTAAAAACAATGGTAAAAGTTTCTTCATTTTTATCCCTAATTATTTTGAGCAAATTGCAAACATCTGAAATTGATTCGATATTGTAATGACTTTCTTAATAAAGATAAACCATATCAACTTGACTAATTGTATATTCTTATTTTTTTTCAATCGTTTGATAAATGCCCAATTATCAATCAGAAAAAACGGCAAATTAACCTCAAAATATAGAGTTTTCTACAATCACTCGTGATGAAAGTTTTTGGTTTAAATGATATGAAAATTGACCGCTTGCATCACAGCTTCAACGCGATTAGCCGCATGCAGCTTTCTAAATAATGCCGAGACAAGCTCTTTCACACGACTTAATGAAATCCCCATAACTTGAGAAATATCGTAATTACTCAAGCCATCACCCATGTAGTGTAAACATTCATACTCACGCTTTGTTAAACGCGGTTGTTCTAACAATAACGATGGCGCATCTCGGGTTGCTTTCCACAAGGTTGCTTGACAAAAACCCATGATTTTAAATAAACGATGTTGCATATAATCGTCTAACTCTTTGCTACTGCCATCAAATTGTAAACTCACAATGCCACGTCCAAATCGCGTTTCGACAGGAACGGCCACACCTTGGATAATGCCAAAATCTGCTGAAGTCAGAATAATTTTTTGTGCTTGCGGAGAAAGTGTTTCGAAAGGATAGGTGGTTTCCCAATTGATGGGGGTATCACACTTGATGCAGTGAGCAATAACATGGTCGTGCAAATAAAATTTTTTCTTTTGGTAAATCGCAAGATATTCAGCATTGTAAGTGCTAATAAATTTACCTGACAATTCAGAGAGCACATTGAGAATACCGAGTGCAAACGCTCGAAACCCTAAATGATGGGCGAATTCTGTAATGACACTAATCATGTCGTCTGCCTGATCTTTTTGTAATAATCGATCAAGAATGTCGAGCTCCTGCATCATGCCGCTATCCCTTAAACTGTCATCAATGAAAAATCCTAACGGTATTTATACGTTTATAACCCGGCCAGATGGCCTGTTTATAAAAATACGGATCTATGTAAAGATTTTCAATACTATTTTTTTATCCTGTTGATTTTT
>JBCCZV010000023.1:0-41946 GCA_039187085.1 Pseudomonadota bacterium | reverse complement strand
TCCCACTAAATTACAGGCCACATAATCGGTGGTTTTAAATCCAGTTTGTTCATTAACAATCTCGCAGGGATACACATCCAAATTGTCTACACCCGCCTCTTCTAGCGCCGCTAACAGTCTTTTGGTGATGATAAGGGAATCATTGTAGTACATTTCTTTTAAATCATTGGGATAACCAGGTAAAATCTTCAAAGGAACCGGAATAGGTGGTTGTGTGGTAAAACGCTGTCCAATAGTCCACGAACCAACACCATCAAAATCAATTCCTTCTAAAAGAGCCATATCGTCCCACTCAATAGGCATGAAACATTCCAACAGAAAATAATCGGCGAGCATGGCTTTCTCTTTCCCGTTTGTTTAGCCAATCCAATCTTTGGGTTCCACAAAAGTCAGCATGTTAAAACCCCGTTTTTCTAAGTGCGCTTTCACCGTGCGATGAATCATGATGGCATTGGTGCTTTCTGCCAAACGAAACATTAAATAATCTTTGGCTTTGTGAGGATCAATCTGTAAGCCGTCAAAGTCGGTGTCCAATAAATGATCGTCGCTACCACCAGTCACGTTAGAGTTTTCGATATCCACTGCTTTCACCAATCCCACTAAGTTACAGGCCACATAGTCGGTGGTTTTAAATCCGGTTTGTTCATTAACAATCTCGCAGGGATACACATCCAAATTGTCTACACCCGCCTCTTCTAGCGCCGCTAACAGTCTTTTGGTGATGATAAGAGCATCATTGTAATACATTTCTTTTAAGTCATTCGGATAACCAGGCCTTATTTCTAATGGAACTGGAATAGGTGGTTGTTTAATGAAACGCCGTCCAATAGTCCACGAGCCAACATCTTTGAAATAAATTCCTCTTAATAATGCCATATCATCCCATTCAATAGGCATGTAGCATTCCAACATAAAATAATCGGCGAGCATGGTTTTCTCTTTCTTGTTTGTTTAGCCAATCCAATCTTTGGGTTCCACAAAAGTCAACATGTTAAAACCCCGTTTTTCTAAATGCGCTTTCACCGTGCGATGAATCATGATGGCATTGGTGCTTTCCGCCAAGCGAAACATTAAATAATCTTTGGCTTTGTGGGGATCAATCTGTAAGCCGTCAAAGTCGGTGTCCAATAAATGATCGTCGCTACCGCCGGTTACGTTAGAGTTTTCAATATCCACCGCTTTCACCAATCCCACTAAATTACAGGCCACATAGTCGGTGGTTTTAAATCCGGATTGTTCATTAACAATCTCGCAGGGGTACACATCCAAATTATCCACACCCGCCTCTTCTAGGGCCGCCAACAGCCTTTTGGTGATGATGAGGGCATCTGTGTCGTACATTTCCATCAAATCATTGGGATAGCCTGGCATGATTTTTATCGGGACGGGTATTGGTGGCTGTTTAGTAAAACGAAGCCCTGCACACCAGGAGCCTACGCCTTTAAAGTAAACACCTTCTAACATCGCCATATCTTTGTATCCACTATAACACTCCAACATAAAGTGTTCGCTCATAAAAACTCTCCTAATTTATCTGTTATTTTTTACAAAACTTACAATCAATAGCTGCCATCCTGCCATCATCATACTCTTTAATGATCTTAACTCGCATCTCTACAAGTTTGGATGTGTAGAGTGGAGGTTGAAAACCATCAGGATTAAATTGAGTTAAATAACTTTTTAAACGCAGCGAAACACCGTTTAAACGGGTGACTAAGGCATAAGGAGGTTTATGTTTTTCACTGCCTTTTTCTGTGTTATATTGACATACCATATTTTGCTGTCCCATTTTATTGGCAATTTTATTTAATAGTTTGACCGCAAAACGCGAATAATCGGCATGTCTATCATGGAAGCAACCTCGCCCTGGTTGTGCAGCATTGGCATACGTGATTTTTACTGTGTCGCACTCCCACACATCGCTACCAATTTGATTACGCCGCATGGCATTGTTACTGGGTAGCCACACACCGTTTTGAGCATTATTGATATCGTAATTAATGTCACTTTCGATTTCACTGTCTTCGGCATCAGCATATATCCACCGAAGTATTTGTTTAGATTGCTTCAGTGATTCATTACCTGGAATTAAATGATGTGGATTGGGGGTGACGGTATGATCGTCTGGCAATTCAATTTCTTGACCGGAGCAATCATAAACCGGATATTGCAAATCCCAATCGCTGGGCCTTGGCTCCCCAGCTTTAGCCATATTTTTTTCTAATTGTCCTGGGTCATTATTAATTCTGGCTGTCCAATAGCTATCTTGGGTGCGCTCATCCTCATCCCAATCTTGTTCCTTGCTGCTCACGCCTTCTGAGGTCACCTCTTCATTTTTTTGACAAAATGGACATTCTTCCTCATCATGCTTGTGTTCTAAAATTTTGGCAATTAATGCCGCTTCTCCCAGTTGTGTCATAGCTTTCCCCTAAAATTTACATTTTTCTGCCAACCACCATAGCGGCTCGGGTTGGCCCATCCGATGAACAATAAATTAAGCTGGCTTCTGTTGTTGTATTTCTTGGTGAAGTCACCATACTGATTAGCACAGGAGCAAAAGCCGCACCAATATCACCAAAGGCTTCGGCAGGATGAGTGATGACCACATTATCAGCAAAAGCTGCTTGATTGCGGGTCATGGCCACACCCAATTCTTTAGCAAAATAATTTTCACCATTCATGCTGGTGTGAACCGCCTGCAAATCACCTATCTCAGAGCGCTTTAAGGCTTGTGCAAAGGCTTTGGCTAGACCCTCCCCCAAATAGGGCTCATCGCTGTAATAATGTCCGGGTTCGTAAGCAATACCTGGCGGATAGATCGCATGATGTTTAATAGCGTCTGATTGTCTTTGTTGATAGCCTTTTTCACTGGTCACCAGCATGAAACAGGCGGCTTCTCCCGGATTAAAACCGTCTTTCACGTCCTCAGCCAATAAGCGGCCTTCCACACTTAAATTTGACAGATAATGCAAATCCGCCGCGGTATCTACACCACCCACAATGGCATAGTCTTCCCCCGTGGCTTCAAAATAACGAAAAGCGATATCTATCGCTTCTAGTCCTGCCGCTCTTCCCGTTGTAAAAATTCGGCTCATGGCTTTGTCAAAAACCAGTCCTGTTTGTTGGCCAAGATGATTTAAAAACTCTCCACTCATTGCCGGTTTTTTATCAGGTAATTGCTCAGGTCCGGCTAAAAACAGCGGCAAAGGCTTTTTGTTCTCAAAAGCGTTAACTAACTCAACAAGAGGGTCATGGCATAAACGCAGCAGACGTCTTTGTCGTGTCGTTAAACCCAGAGGCTCTAATTTTTTATCAAGCGGTGGAATAATCGCTTCTGGCACTGAGCCTAACTTAATCCCATCAAAAGCGTGGTCCAATTCGCAAGACATCTTGATACCACTTATCCCAGCAGGATAAGCAGCCAGATAATTCATTTCTGTGGTTGGCCCCGTGGCCGTAATCATTTCCGAATTTAATACAAATATCCTAGACGGCGAATCCATATTAATACCCTTTTATATTTTCCTGCAGTAACGAGCACTTTTAATAAAACGAATACATTCCAAAACCCAAGTTGATACTCGCTCATCATAACCAAATATGATTCGAAGAAAAAGTGATGTTCTGTGTCTTACTCAGCGCAGAGTTTTTGAATATCTAAAAGGAAATAGTGAGAAGGGTTTATTAAAAACGGCGATCAAGCTTTTTTCATTGTGGCGATTTAGCAAGGTGATAACAGACTAAAGATAACAGCTTTCAATTCATCTTCTGTGTATTGGCCTTTCACGAGGTAACCTTTAACAAAATTATATTTTTTGCTCGCCTCAATATCTTGTGGGTTTTTAGAGGAAGTAAACATAATAATATTGGAGGATTCTAGCTCTGGATTATCGTGTAACAGTTTCTCATATTCTTGTAAAAAACGTTTTCCATCCATTAATGGCATATTGATATCAAGAAAGACTAATAAGGGGGGAAAGTCATCGCCATAAAGCCTTCTGTTGGTTTCATGCTGTTTAAAAAATGCTAAGGCCTCAACACCATTAGACTTCTCAACAATCGTGGCTTCACATTCGATATATTCAAGCTCCCGTTTTAATAGGTAACAATCCATGTCACTATCATCGATAATTAATATGGATAATTTTTTCATACGGCTTCAACCTTGTTTTCTGTTGATGATATTGGTAGCTTAATCTTAAAAGCCGTACCCTCTGGTTTGGGTTGATATTCAATACTTCCCTGCATTTTTTCAATATGTTTTTTAATAATAGATAATCCCAACCCTGAACCGAAACTTACGTCAGGATGAAAGCGTTTAAATTGCTTAAACACACCCTCTCGATATGCCTCAGGTATACCCAATCCATTATCTTCAATACTTAAGTAATAATGAGAGTCATCAATGTTCGAGACTATTTTCAACCATGATTGTTGTTTATTCTGATCTCGATATTTACAGCTATTCGACAACAAATTCTCTAGCACTTGAATTAAACGTTCACCCTGACAAACCACTGTTTTGCAGGCTGCAAAATCAATCTGCACTTCAAGACCACTCTCTTCCAATACAATTTTCTGCTGTTGCAAGAGTTCATCTATCAATGCTTGTAGGTCGATTTTTTCTTTTGGATGTTCATTCAAGTCAGCTTTGGATAAGGACATCAAGTCTTCAACTAATTTTTCGAGAGACGCCATTTGTTGCTCGATAAATTTTAAATGTTCAATAGCTTGTTCGTGTTTGTTGTCACGAATATCATCAATAACAAATCGACACAGCCGTTTGGTTCTGGTTAAAGGTCCTTTCAGATCATGGGATGTACGATAAGAAAACTGCTCTAACTCTTCGTTAGCTTGTTTTAGAGAAGTTGTTTTTTCAAAGACTAACTGTTGTAATTTTTCATTCATCTCAATATTCATACAATCTTTCTCAATTCTGTCTCTCGCTACATCCAGCAATTCTTTCAGCTCACCAGAAACTCGTCGTTGTAACTCTTGTGACAGTAATGAGTATTCAGATTTTTTTGATAACAGATTGATGGTTTGCCGAATTGAACCTGAAATAGTTCGAGACAAATAGGTGATAAAACTAATATTCAAAATAGAAATAACGATGATCATGGGTATCATTGTTCTTAATATAAATTCTACAGTGAAAGTAACGGGGCCTTCAAACGCTGTAGAGTTATGAATAAACACTTGCGATAAGTGTCGTAATGATTGAATCAGCTCTTGTTTGTTTATTTCATTATTTTTGTATTTTTCAAGAACTAACAAGGCTTCATCAGCATCCTGAATATCTTTTTGACATAAGTCTAACGCATGGTCTGTATCAATTAACTGCATAATAAATTTATCTAACCAACCCACTTGCTTCAAACAATCAATAGGTTGTTGGCGAATCTTGTTAACGGTTGACACTAATAATTCAAAATTTGTTTCAATACCATTTTCTAAGGCAACCACTTGACTCATAAATTGATTGTTGTACTTTAGATGTAAGAAATTGAGCTGATGAAACGTCGCTCCTTTCGATATTTGAAATGCAGCCCAAACCGTGATACTGACTTCAATTATCGTCAATACAACGATAACCAGTAATTTTTGACCAATTCGCATACTATTCTACTGCCACATCATCTAAAGCATAGGTATAAAATAGGCCATTGAAAATATTTGCAAAATTATTTGTTTATTTTCAATGTTTTTACAATACCTGAATTATGCAATACTACTTTGTTGGTACAAGCTGGATAATCTTTTTTTAATTTTTTCTAGTGTGTTAAGTTGCTCTAAAGTTGTCACTTGATAGGCATCACTATACTCTTGTAATAAATTAATAAAACTCATGAGTTTATCCCGATCTTCGATATTTTTTAAGAGATTGGGAAGCGTCTGAATCGCTTTCTCTTTATCGTGCTTAATAATAATATTTTGTAAGCCTCTAATCTTATTGCGTTCTTCCATGCTCAGAGCAGGTATTAAATGCGTATAGGCATTCATAAAAGATTTTTTTATTTTCAGTCCATCTCCCAAGACGGGCATATCGGCGCGATACAGCAATAAGGCGATGCGACTCACTGCGGCAGCATATCCTCCTTCATTGGCTCGAGATAAGGCATCTTCAATGAGAGCTGTTTTCAACTCTCCTTTATAAACACGATGCGCTCTTGTCGCTTTTTGATCAAAAGCCTCATAAGCAAACGAATAAATATTTGAGAAAACCTGGAAACAGGTCGCTTCAATCATGGCATCACGATAATCACGAATACCATCGAGTTGATTCGTCCAAGTATCTGACATTGCTTTTTCACATTTACGCAGCGCATTCTCTTGATTGACCGAAGGAATGACTTTATTCAGATATTGTGAGACACGCTCTACACCCATTAAAATCGGGTTTTTATTGGAAAACACTGTTCGCTGTAAGCGCAAAGGATGTAAACCGCGGTAAAAATCGTTGTTACCCCACATACCCAATAACGAGAGAAAGGGTTGAAAATACTTTTCATAAGCGCGTTGATTCACCTCAGAAATATCACGTATCACTTTAAAACAATTCTCATCAACTCTTGCAAAACGATTGAGTCTTTCTGCATTCGCTCTTAATGCAGTTTCTTGTAGTTCTATGCGATAGTTTTTTTGGCCATTATATATGTCGGCATGAATCGACATACGATACAGACCAGGATTTAATGCTTCAATGGATTCTAAAACGCTGACAATTTGGCTATATTCTTTACGCGCAACTCGACCCGAAACAAAAATTCCTAAATGACCAATATCTTCATGTTCTAAATAAATAATGACCTGTCCTAAGCTTTTTATTTCTTCTGACGAGTGATAAATATCACAAACCCAATTAAACGCTTGTTGGGAAGGCGTGATATTATCTCCCTTTGATGCAAAAATAATGATGGGAGAACGAATTTCTTTAAGGTTAAAAAGATGCTCGCCATGTATTTCTTCATCCATTTGCCATAATTGATTACCCACAAATAAGTTTTGCGTAATCCATTCTATCTCATCTCGATTCATCAAAAAGAAGCCTCCCCACCAACGCTCAAAATCGAGAAACCTCTCCTTTTCATCATCAATTTGATAATACAAGTTGTAGTATTTTTTCCAAAATGTATTGCTGGGATTTAAGCTTTCAAAATTTGATACAAGCCAAGCACCATCAAAAACTCCACCACCTAAATCCGCTACTAAGGATGACAGCCATGTTCCTCCAAGATATCCTGAAGTAAAACGCATCGGGTTAGTGACTTGGTCGGGATTATAAGCACCACCCCAAAATGAAAGAGGTGCGCCGTTTAATACTAAAGGGCCAGTATTATCCGGACTGGAGGCAGCCAACATCATAGAGGCCCAACCTCCTTGGCAATTCCCAATAACCACAGGTTTATCGCTATCGGGATGACGTCTCCTAACCTCTTCAACAAATTTAATTTCAGCATTACATACATCAATTAACGTTTGTTGCGGTTCAGGTTTTGGAAAAAAGATAACAAAATAAACAGGATAACCTTCACGCAAGGCAACACCTGCTTGTGAATCATCTTTGAATCCACCAATACCAGGGCCATGACCCGCACGAGGATCAATAATAATGTAGGGACGTTTTTGCGGGTCGGTAGAAACACCTTCTGGTGATCGCAACTCGACTAATGCGTAATTGACAGCGTGTTCTAACTCTCTGCCATCGACAATGATTTCATAATCAAAATGCAACAAAGGTGGCATGCCTTTTTGAGCATGTTCGATAAAATTATTTCCCCGTTGTTTTAGGGTTTCTAGAAAAAGCCATTGGCGTCGAATACTGTCACAATAGTAAGTTAGCCAATGAGCGCCCTGAGTCGTTTGTTGAAGCGCTTCTGCAGATGCCCAATACCCATCGACCCAACTTTGAACAGCGTTTTGACAATAAGCTTGGTTAGCAGTAGCTAACCGTTCAAACATCAGAATACTTATCAATCGATTGATACGCACTTGACTTGCAAAAGCGGATAAAAAAGACATAGCTGTCTCCTGAACAGAGTTCAACAGTCATTATCATTAATGATAATAGTGAGATGAAAACTTTTTATCATCGCGGATTTAATAAAAACTGACTTAATTGGAATATAGACGGCTGACGGTTAAAGTAAAATACTGAAAAAGAGAAGAAATTTCTTGAGCAAAAAAGAAATGAAATAAAAGAAGAGCTTAAAGCCATTCTGGTGTAATAAGATTTAAAAAATTTACCGCATTGATACAGCAGTCCTAAGATTAAACAGCGCCGCGGAGAATTGTTTTCACCATAAAAATAACATCGTCTATCAATTTTTTACGCTCTTCATGAGGCATATTTAAGGCATCAGCTCCCATGGCAAAAACCAAGCGCGTAATAGCCCGGGCCACTAATTTAGGGTTTTTAATAGGCTTTTCTTGGTATTGATTATTATGCAACTCTAAATCATGCTGTAATTCTTGTTCGAAAAAATGCAGCTGTTTCCTGACCGCTAATTGAAAAGCATCCGATCCCACCGTCCCTTCTCTCAGCAAGATGGGTAGATAATTGGGATCCTCATCCAATTGATTCATAAAAGATTCAACAGAAGAACGTACAACAGATTTGCGTTCCGAAATGAGTTGTCTCGCCTGTCGGACTATCGCACGTAAGCTGGAACCGGCTTCTTCAATAACAGCAATAGCTAATGCATCCGTATCTTTGAAATGCCGGTAAAAGCTGTTAGGGGCAATTTGTGCTTGTCGCGCCACTTCACGTAAACTCAGCGAAGCAATACTCCGCTGTGGACCTACCAGTGAAATAGCCGCTTTTATAATGTCAAGCCGGTTAATACTCGCCTTACGACCGGTTTGTGTTGTACCACTGTCCATGTCAGACCTCTTAGGAATAACTGCCCAAAAACTAGGATTTTTTCATAAAGAACTGCATAGTTCCAGACTTTTCGAACATAATATACAAGTGTATAGACGTTTGTATATTTAGTCGGGTACAATAGCCACTCTTTACTAATTGGGGGAAATTTAGACTATGTTGCATGGATTAAGGCAAGCATTCATCAACAAGCTTGTGCAACCATTAAGCAAAGCTTTAGTGCCTTATCATACTTTTGATTTTTGGATGCAGCAATTAAATATCAATCACCGCTTAAGCAGTATAAGTGCGCGCCTTGTTGAGCGATCTTGGCTCGATGATGATACTGTACGTTTGGTTTTTCAGCCAAATACACATTTCAAAAGATATCTAGCTGGTCAACACGTGAGATTTAGTGCCGCTGTTGAGAGTCGCGTGTTAGAGCGAAGCTATTCCATTAGTAATATCCCTTCCAAACAAAATACATTGGTATTTTTTATTAAAGTTCAAGGGAAATTCAGCCGTTTTTTAGCTAAACAATTGAAAGTCGGACATGTTATCGAGATGAGTGAACCTTTTGGGGAGAACCATCGCGCAACTTACGATATCTTCATTGCTGGTGGCATAGGAATTACAGCGATTTGGCCACTTTTTTACCAGCAAGCTACTGCAGCTCTACACCATAAAGAATCAGTTCCTCGCTTACTTTATATGAGTAATCCGGAACGTGGTTACCCTGTAAAGCCATTTTTTGATAGAGCTTTAGAACAGTATATTCTTTGCTTGAATGGCAGAAGTCTACTTTCGGATCATCATACTTTTAATCAGTATCTCAAGGGCGCGCTTAGGGTAATCAGTTGTGGCTCAAACAGTTTTAATCAACAAGTTAAAATAATTACAACACAGCTCTCTCAAGACTCAGGCAAACCAATCAAGCTCACATTAGAAAACTTTGCTCCCGTTATCGAACAAAAACCGAGCCACATCGCACAAGAATTCGCGATAACACTCACTAAACAACAAAAAACCTTACGGGTGAGTAATCAAAAAAATTTATTAGACAGCTTATTAGAGCAGGGTATTAAGCCTCAATATGGCTGTAAGCAAGGCGTCTGTCACCAATGCAGTTGTCGATTAAAAGAAGGGCAAGTATCACCCCAGCGTGCTGCCATTATTCAACCTTGTATCAGTTTTCCGCAAAGCGATTTGGAATTAGAACTATGAATTACGATGCACTGGAGCGTGACTTAGAGCACCTTAAAGAAGACACCTTATCTAAAGTGGGAGAGAAAGATGCGCGTTATATTCGACGCATCGAAAAACTCTGTCGATTTGCGACCGTTAGTGGACGAGTTCTATTAATGTTATCTTGGTTTCCACCCTGCTGGTTGTTAGGTACGCTGTTGTTAGCTTTAGGTAAAATTCTAGAAAATATGGAATTGGGGCATAACATTATGCATGGCCAATATAATTTCATGAATGATCCTCGCTTTAATGGGCTGCGTTATGAATGGGATATTGCTGGTTCCGCCAATAATTGGCGACAAACGCATAACTACAGCCATCACACTTATACGAATGTACAGAGTAAAGATCACGATATTGGATATTCCGTATTACGTCTCTTTAAAGAACAAAAATGGCATCCTACTCAACTTTTCCAAACGCTATACACAGTCCCTTTTGCTTTGTTATTCCAATGGGGTGTCGCGATTCAGAACTTACGTATTGGTCGTTTATTTTTAGGTCGTATCTCGTTACTACAACTTTATCGAGAACAACGTCCAGCTTTCTCGAAAGTAGGACAACAACTCCTAAAAGATTATGTGTTTTTTCCTCTCATAGCAGGGCCAATGTTTTTACATGTTCTACTAGGTAACTTCGTTGCCAACATTATTCGTAATGTTTGGACATTTAGTATTATTTTTTGTGGTCACTTTACCAAAAACGTCAAGCTTTTTGATAAAAGTATTTTAAAAAATGAATCAAAAGGACAATGGTATTATCGACAAATATTGGGTTCTTCTAACATTCAGGGAAATCGCTGGTTTCACATTTTAAGTGGTAACTTAAGCCATCAAATTGAGCACCACCTATTTCCTGATATGCCTTCTTATCGTTACCCAATGATTGCCCCTAAAGTTAGAGCAATTTGTGAAAAGCACGGTATTTATTACAATACGGGGGGATTTATCAAACAATTTTCTCAAGTCTTAGGACGCATTGTGAGATACAGCTTTCCATAAGTTTCGTTATAAAACTATCAGTTTTTATAAAAGTGAATCAATAATAGACTGATAGTTCGCATAAATGCATTTTTTCTCTTATTCTTATTAACAGGAAGTTGGAATGAACGTATGGAAACGCTACTTGTTGTTGATGATCAGTCCGTAATCAGACAATGTATAGTCGAGCTCTTAAAAACTAGCTCGCAATCTCACTCGATTTTAGAAGCTACAAATGGCAAGCAAGCTCTAAAATATTGTCAACAAGATTATCCTTCTGTAGTCATCACTGATATTTTTATGCCCGATATGGATGGTTTGGAGCTTATTCAACAATTGCAACAACAAAGCATTGCACCGCATATTGTTGTTTTGATGGATGCCTACCTAAACCTAATCCAGAAAAAACATTATTGTGAATTATGCCTTCTAATGGGTGCTAAATCTGTATTAGACAAAGAAAAAATGGCAACTCACCTACTACCGCTGGTTGAAAGTCTTCTCAAGGAAAAATCCCAAAAATATCACCATTCCGATTCGAAAATTTCTTAACTGAAAATTCAGCAACAGTATATAGTAACTGTAGAAAAAACCACTGGTTGATGAGATGATAAATATCTGCGCTCATTACTGCTATCAAAATGCCGCAGCAATCGATAAAATAATCTCATCATAGAATGAGAAAGCCAATAACATGAATATGAATCTTACATGGCATTAACTTTCGATAAGATAATTGCCATTTACACTTAGAGTAAAGCAAAATAACCGAATAACGCTGATACCAAGAACGGATAAAGCGATAGACTATTTATTGAATTGGGTGAACAAATAATGTTTGAATTCGACAAAAGACGCGCAGTCAGTTACTGTGAGGCATGGTGTGATGAGTATAACCAACGAGGTCTCTCTCAAGATGCCGGATTCTGGTTAGCTATTGGAAAATTGTTTGATTCAGAATCCATAGAAATTGATAGTTCATCCTTAGCTACAGCACGAGCTTGCTGTCATTCTCGTTATAACCTTAATATTCCAGAGCAACTCCCCGAAACCGCTAAACGCGCGCTACGCATTGTGAAAGCTGAAGCAGAATATTTAGATCAGTGCTTAGCCGAAATTGAAAGGAAAATTGCAGCCCAAAGATGGCATTGAGCTTTACAATACTTCTTGAGGATGCAACTGAATTTTCTTAAATTGATTTTGTAATAAAGTATAGGCACTTTCTCTATTCAGGTCGTCAGGAGAAAAAATCACCTTCCTGCCATTGATTTCAATTTCTTTTTCTTCCTTTGCCCCTAAATACGCCATAGACCATACAGAAAAACTGCGCATTTGAATTTCACGCACTGAAATAATTTGTATATCAAAGTGCCTAGCATCGTGGCTGATGGATTGAAAAAGATGATTGACTTCTCGTCGTTCCCCTTCCAATAACTGTAAAAAAATATCATTACAAAACATTAACATGCCACTTAGATGACGCTCACGATTTTTTTCTTGCGCTCCTTCCAAAATAATAGAAACATCATTATTGGTCAGAGGCTTTATCGCACGACTGTAATAGATAAGTTCGATCATAATACTATATCCTTTAACATTTACGGGCGATGGATGAGCTTACCAACATATTAGCGGAAACATAATCTCTCAGCTGTTCAGTTTGACTAACAATAAGATATCCACCTTCTGATAAATGGTTGAATAAATTTTTAATTAATTGACGTTTAGTTTCATTATCAAAATAAATCAAGATATTCCGACAAAAAATCAACTGAAAAGGTGAAGGTTTAATAGGTTTTAATATATTAGCTGTTCCAAAAGTAATTTTTTCTTGGATATTTTTTTTAACTTTACAAAAACCTTGATGTTCACCGACCCCTTTGAGTAAATATTTTTTTCGAATATTTTCGGGCACCATACGTGCTCGCGATTCATTGTAATAACCAAGCTTTGCAGTTTTAATAACATCATTTGAAATATCGACGCCTTTAACAGTCCAATTACTATTAAGTCCTAAACTTTCAGCGAGTTCAAAAGCTAAAGTGTAAACTTCTTCACCGCTTGAGCAAGCGGCTGATAACACCCGAAAATTTTTCTTTCGATACTCTGGCACTATCATTTGACGCAAAAAATCAAAATGCTGAGCTTCACGATAAAAATACGTTTCATGTGTGGTTAAAACATCAATAAAATTTTCCCACTCCGGATTTTTCTCATTTTCGGGGTTTGACAACCAATCAATATAAACATTAATATTTTTGGCTGAAATCTCTTTAAGACGCCGATTTAATCGTGATTGAACCAGCACATGACGTTTATCCCCCAATTCAACGCCTGACTTTTCACGTAACCATTCACGAACTTTTTGATAATTACTATCTGTTAAGGTTTCTTGGTTATTCGTTCTTTCAGTGGTATTCAAGTTTTTCATCCGAATCAAGTTGGTCAAGCAAACTTACCAAATCCTTGAGGTCAAGAACTTTTTCTGTATTTAAAACAAGATAGTTCATTTTCTCTAGTTGTATCATTCCTTTAATGAATTCTGAAGCCACAGTATGACCAAATTTTGGTGGGTCACTAATCTTACTGGCATCTAAATCTACGAAATGATTAACTTCATCAACTAATAAACCTAATGTTATAACATCTTCATCCTCATAACTTTCTGCCACTACAATACAGCTTTTTTCTCCTATTTTTGTTTTCTTTTGTGCCAGCCGACGCGATAAGTCGATAACGGGCAGATAGTAACCTCTTAAGTTAATAACACCATGAATCACGTTTGGCATAACAGGTATTGGCGTAACCGGTGTATAGCGTAATATTTCGCAAATACTTTCTATGGGCAATAGATATCGATCATCTGCAAGTGAAAAACTTAATAACTTTAGTTGATTATCAGAGCTTTCATGCACCAGCTTAATTCCTTAAATTGTTTGTATTGCCACTTTAATATTCTTCAAAGCTATCATCATCCCATTCATCCCAATTTTTATCATGATCTTTTAATGCAGAGACTTTAGCAATGGCAGTACCGGTCGCAACAGCTGTTTCCCTTGAAACTGAAAAAAAGCTTACCGCTTTAATTAAAGATTCGGCTTTCATTGCCAATTGCTCACTCGTTGCGGCCAGTTGCTCACTCATAGCAGCATTAGATTGCGTGACACCATCCATTTGTACAATGGCTTCTTTAATTTCATTAATACCTTGAGATTGTTCTTTAGATGCAGAGGAAATATCTTGTATTAAAGCGGCTGTTTTTTCTATGTCAGGCACCATGCTTTCTAAAAGATTGCCTGAATGCTCTGCGACTTCCATGCATTTTTTAGCGAGATCATTAATTTCTCCAGCTGATTCTTTACTGCTAGCCGCTAAGGTTCTGACTTCATCTGCAACAACAGAAAAACCTTTACCATGCTCTCCAGCGCGTGCAGCCTCAATCGCAGCATTCAGCGCCAACAAATTGGTTTGATAGGCAATATCTTCAATTAACGAGATTTTTTGCGTTATTTCACGCATGGCATTAACCGTTTCAACAACCGCAGCACCGGTTTTTTGAGCATCTTGCGCGGCAGTTGATGCGATAGACTCAGTATTGGCAGCATTTTGTGCATTTTGCGCGACCGAAGCACTCATTTGCTCTAAAGCACTGGCTGTATTTTCTAGATTGGCTGCTTGCTGGGAAACCGAGGAGCTTAAACTCACAGAAGCATCATTAACTTCTGGGGAAGCTTTTGCAACATCAGAAGCATCAGAATCTATGCCAACGATTACCTTGTTGATTTTTTTTCTAAATTTTTCAACCAAAGTAAAAATCAATCCAAACTCATCGTTTTTCAAATTACCCGTATTGATTTCTTTTTCAATATTACCTTGCTCTAAGTCAGAGAATATTACTTCTAAGCGTTTTAGGCTGGTATCAATTTGTTTTATTGTGTAAACAGTAATGATGGATACAATAATAAAAACGCCAAAAACGATACTAACCAAATAAATAAGACTATTTTGTAATTCAGCAACTTTTTGGTCTTTATAATCAATTAAATCTTTAGTAACATTTTTTTCCAAAACACGTTTTGCATCAATAACATTAGTCGCATTTTCAAACCAATCGACACTATCTATTCCAAAATTTTCAGATTGAGAAACAGCGACTTCACGCATTCTATTAAATTCTTTATAGCTATTAGTTTTTGATAGTGAATCTTTTGCTTCTTTCTGTTCGGGTGTGGCATAGATATTCATATTTCGCCAATAAAAATCTGATTGCGCTTTCATGCTTAAAAATTTATTTTTTTCTTCTGAGGTGAATTTATCTTTGGCAAAAATTCCGCTTAGCAAGCCACGCTCCAAACCATTTTTTTCTTTACTCCAAGTTAAATTACGTAAGCTATCCGCATAATTAGCACCGTCAATAAAAGGAATATTGACCACTACATATTCATTAATTGTTAATAAACCTTCAATAATAGCCGTGTAAGATCGCAATAAACCATTCAGGTCAATAGTTTGTTGATCAACACTTAATCGCGTGATTTTTATATCATCAAAAGTTTCTGTAATTGCAATCAAGGTTTCATGGAAATCTTGAGGCGTTTTATTAAGTTTTTCTGAAATTAACGTATCTATTTTTGCCGTGGCTTTATTCACTTCTTTACGTTGCTTAGGTAGATCTATAATAAATTTTTTACCTCCTGAGCCAATGTATCCAGCACTCATGCCGCGTTCTTTTTGTAATTCATGCACGAGCGCAGCAGCAGAATCTGTCAACTGAGCTAAAATCGCAAATTTATTAAACTCTTGCCAATCATGATAACTTTGATACATTCGGCTTAAGCCTAGCCAGGCAACCGCAAGAATAGGTAGAGACACGAGCAGCATTAATTTATGTTTCATACTGCGGTCTGCAAGTAACTTCGATAACATGGATAACTCTCCTAAGCGCTCACAGCAAAGTGATTTTTAGTAGTATTCGCCCGAAATGCAAGGGCATTTAAATCGATAACAAAACCTAGGTCCCCAGTTGCTAAACGCACAATACCTGAAAATAATCTATTGTGACCTAACAATGGACCTAAAGGTTTAACAACCGTTTGAATTTCACCTAGTAACTCATCTAGAGCTAAAGCCATAACACCATACTGAGAGTCAACAATTAATGCTTCTGGCACTTTATCTTGATTCTCTAAAGCTAGTGATTCACCGACATCAATAATCGGAATATAATCACCGCGTAATGCTAAACATTTGTGTTCATTCACTCGATGTTTTTTAAATTCATCACGACGAATACATTCACGGACTTTGTCCAATTGCACGATTAAAGGCAAGTTACCGACTTTAACAGCAAAGCCCTCTAAAATAGCAGTGGTCAGTGGTAATTGTATGTCTAGTGTTGTACCTCTACCTGGGTTGGAATCAATCAAAATATTTCCACCCAAATCATTAATGTTTTTTCTGACGACATCCATACCAACACCACGACCAGAAAGATCGGTCACTTTTTCTGCTGTGGATAATCCAGGATGAAAAATTAATTGATAAATATCTCTATCCGATAAGTTTTCGCTGCTTTCAATAGCCCCATGACTTAAAGCTTTTTCGACGATACGCGATTTATCTAACCCTTTTCCATCATCGCTAATGACAATAGAAACTCCGGAACCTTTATATTGCGCCTTTATCGATACACAACCTTTAGAAGGCTTATCACTGGCTTCTCGCGTTCCTGGTTTTTCGATGCCATGATCGCAGCTATTGCGAATAATATGTGTGAGTGGATCCACTAATTTTTCCACAGTAATACGATCTAATTCTGTTTCTCCGCCCTTGACGACGAGTTCAATGTCTTTTTCGGTAGACTTAGCCACTTCACGCACAATTCGATGAAAGCGCGTGAGTGTTTCATCCAGAGGAACCAAGCGTAATGACAGGGCTGTATCACGAATTTCATTTAATGATTTTTCAAACGTATGTAAAATTTTTGTGATTTCAGGATGATTGTTACCTTCCATTAGACGATTGAGTTGCGACTTTTGCGTCAGTAGTTCGCCAACATCGTCCACTAAACGATCCAATTTATCAGAGTTAACTTTAATGAGTTTATTTTTCGATTTGGTGCTTGATGATTTTTGTGGTTTTTTTACAGCTGTAGCCGTTTTTTGCGAACCTTCTGAAATCGTATTAACGATATTTTCTGGGACACTTGCGGATAGTGATTGATTACCAGATGCATTTGATTGAGGATCGTTGATTTCAGATGACGGAATGCTTTCTAACTCTGCAATCACTCCCGCACTGAAACTAAATACCTCTTCCAAATCGGCTTCAGTCATACTGGGTTCTAATCGAATACGTAAATTTAGATAACATTCTGTAGGCTCTAAATTTTCAAAATTTGGACCGGTGTATTCTATATTTAATGATTTTACAGTAAAAATTTCACGTATTTCACGCAAAATGGGTTCAAGCCTTAAACCGCACAACAACCCCTCTTTTTCAAGATGAATCACCAAAATATTTTCAGCGCTATAGTCATTACCATTCCCTCCAGAGGAAACCACTGTGGAGGTGGAGGAGACCGACACGTCTGTGGGTACTTGACACAATTGTTGAAGTGTTTCAATAAGCCCCTCTTCTCGCTCATCTTTAAACGCTTTATCCGTACCAATAGCATTGACATAGCCCTCCAATATATCTCGAGATAACAAAAAGCTGTCAATCAATTGTTCTGATACTTGTATCTCCTGGTTTCGCAATTTATCAAGAGTCGTCTCGGTGTAGTGCGCAATGCTTACCAACTGTTCTTCATCAAACATACCTGCACCCCCTTTGATGGAGTGTATGGCGCGGAATATTTCATTGATTGTGTCAGTGTCGCAATCGCCTTGCGTGAGTTGAATGATGCCTTGTTCAAAAATTCCTAAATTATCGTGACATTCTGATAAAAATGCTGGTAAAAAATCCGCATAGCTCATGAAGACGCCTCCAATGCTACTTCCTCTGAGACAATAAGCGATTGGTAATCGTAAAGAAGAAGTGCTTCTTGAAAAGAGTCAGTCGGGCTTTTGATAGAAACTTTTATACCTTCATGTTCCAAAGCCATAAGCAGCTGTATAAAAGAGATATCTAAGCTGAAAGTTTCGGATGCATCGAAGGTAATTGCTTGAGGCGATTCTTTAATGATGTCCCTGAGTTGTTGGTAAATTTGACTAATTTGCACAACCGTGCACTTTTCAGGTAATTTCAACGACCAATCCTTCCTTGAACAAATCTATTATGACAATAGTCAATGAGGCCAAGAATTCAAGGTAAAGGAATGTGATAATGTAAGGGCAATGCAATGATAAAATCGAAAAATAAGTGCCTCCCAAGCAAAACTTTAGGAAACACTTACTAACAAAAAATAAATTATGCACTCATGCTTTGTTGGCGTGTTGGTAACTCAAGCTCCTTTTTCATGTTAGCTATGCGTCGACGCGCCTCTTCGATAATCTGCTGGCTAGTTTTAACATTAAGAAGACCCGAATAGACTTTTTTCATCGCAGGAATTTTATCAATCGGAGGCAAACTTGCCTGCTCGCCATTCATAATAATAAAATGGCACATGGCACTATTGACCACATCCACATACTCGGCTTCCGCAGAGGAATTTCTCAACCACTCTTCAGCGTGTGCAGCACAATCAATAATATCTTGATTAAATTTCCAATGCTTCAATATCATCGTTCCAATGGTTCGGGACATAGCCGCAATGGTTTTTTCATCAGCATTAGCTAAATGAAAGAAGAAAGCACTATTCTCGATATAATTGTACAGCGGCAACATCCCGATACCCTGCACAAGGCCTGCAGTTTTGGCCGTTTGAGGACAAAGCTCCGGAGTCTTTTCAGCAATAATTTCGCTAAAAATCGCAACATACACACTTTGACGCCATAACTTGCGGAGCTTTTCGCGGATGAGTGGATGTTCAGTCAAACAATGGCTTTCACTCGCATATTCATGAATACGGTTGTAAGCCGCTTCAGCACCGACTAATTGCATTGCTTGATGCAAATCACTACACGTGGTCATCATCGAGCATTGTTGGATAATGCCTATGGCAATAGCAGGCTCCAAAACGAGAATATCAGCAATTTCATCCTCTGACAAAGAGGTTTCCGATACATAGTGATCGATTTTACTGGCAATATCGGGCGGTGAAGGCACCACTAATGCATTATTTTTTAGATCATTCTCAATGGCCTCAAAAATCTTTTCGTTACCTGTTGGTATTGGCTTAACTTCTCGCAAATGATTTTTTGTCGTCTTGCTTTGACGCAAACGTCGTTTTGGTCGAGATACACCGCTTGCGTTTTTGTTAGCCATAAATTTTAGACGATTACGCTCCCATTCCGGAGGAACCATGATAAAATTCACTTCGCTGGCGGCAATAATCTCTCTCTCGCGAGGTACTTTCGTTAAGATAGGTTCTTTGGCGAGAGGACTAGTGTGATCAATAAGCGTTTCGTCTCCCGAACCATTACGAGCACGAATTGAACCGCTGATTAGATAAAATTCACGAGGATCCGTTGAATAGAGTTTAATGATGCGAGTTCCCGCTGGAACGGTTTCAACAGGATGGTTTTGCATGATAATTTCAAGAACATCATCGCTAAGCTCAGCTAACCCATTGAATTTCTTTAATTCCGTCCTTTGTATGGCTGTCATAATTGTGACTTCCCTTGCTTTTAAATCCATTTTCCTTCGAATGTATAGTAGCAAAACAAGCATTCATGGAGAAACCGCCGATATGACCAATGGATAAAAATACCCTATGAAAAAAATTAAAGTCGATATTTGTGTTGCTGGTGGGGGTATGGTTGGACTCACAGCTTGCGCTTTACTGGTGAAATCGGGCTTCAAGGTCTGTCTCGTAGAACCACGTCATCTCGAAGAGACGTTTCACGACAAACCTAGCTTGACCCGGGTTAGTGCGATTAACTTATTGTCACGCCGACTTTTCGAACAGTTATCAGTATGGGATAAGCTATCTGAGCCTAGCTTTGCTCCTTACTATGCCATGCAACTCTGGGATGCCGAAGGTCAAGGGCAGCTATCCCTAGATGCGTCCACCATGGGTTTTGATACACTAGGCCACATTGCTTCCAATGACGCGCTACGTGCAGCTCTATGGTATCAATTAAAAAAAGATATTAACTTTACTTATCTAGAAGCCACTCAAGTTCAAGACCTTGAACACAATGATCAGTCAATTTTCGTTTCAACGACTTCAAATCATCGTATTGTTGCCGAGCTCTTAATCGCGGCTGATGGTGGTCGATCATTTATTCGCAAGCACCTCAATATCAGCACAAAAGAAACAAGCTACGCACAAACCGCTTTAGTCAGTTTAATACATTCAGAAAAGCCCCATAAGAATATTGCCTATCAACGTTTTATGCGCAGCGGTCCTCTCGCTTTTTTACCAACTGCCGACCCGCACGTCAGCTCTATTGTATGGTCACAAAATAACGCCATAGCACAAGAGCTGCTCAATCTTGATAAAAAAGCCTTTATTCAACGTCTTGAAAAAGCTTTTGAAAATAGATTGGGCACCCTCAAACTGGACTCTGAACTTAGCCAATTTCCACTCCTAAAACGTCATAGCGAGCGCTACCAAGCACAAAGAGTCGCATTAATCGGTGATGCCAAACATTCCGTTCACCCCATGGCGGGACAAGGGGCTAATCTTGGCTTTATGGATGCCGCTGTTTTGAACGAGGTTATTTCTGAGTGTCGTCGTAAAACGATCGATATTGGTAGCCAATATACCTTGAGACAGTACGAAAGACGCAGAAAATCTGATACTTTGGCGTTACTTGGTATGCTAGATGGCATTAAATGGCTATTCGGCACACCACATCCACTACCTACCTTCGCACGTAATTGGGGGTTTTCATTACTTAACCGCTCGACGCTCTTGAAGAAAGAAATACTTCACGTAGCAATGGGTTTATATGGCGACACACCGCATACTTTAAGGCCCTAACTCCCCCTAAGCTTTGATTAAGCTTAAGAAGTGTGTTAAATAATAATAATTATCATTTATATTTAAATCCTATTTTCGTTAACCATTCCATCGATTGATTTGTGAGGTAAAAATGCAAAAACTTTTTGGGGCTTTAGCATTAGTAGCAAGCTTTATCGCGAATGATGTATTCGCCAAAGAAGTGGTCGTCTATTCATCAAGAAAAGAGCATCTTGTCAAACCCTTGTTTGACCGATATGAAGAAAAAACTGCCGTAAAAATTCGTTACATCACCGGTGACCCAGGTCCATTAATGTCGCGGATCGAAGTGGAAGCCGAAAAAACACCGGCAGATATTTTATTCACTGTTGATGCAGGTAACCTCTGGCAAGCAGCGAATAAAGATTTATTACAACCTATCAAATCACCTACTCTCACCAAAGCCGTGCCTGCACATCTCCGTGATGCCAATAATCGATGGTTTGGTTTATCTGTGAGAGCTCGCACTATTATTTACAACACCAAAAATGTTAAACCAGAAGATTTATCTACTTATGAAGCGCTAGCCGCTCCAGAATGGAAAGGGCGCTTATGCTTGAGAACATCCAAAAAAGTGTATAACAAGTCTCTAGTAGCGATGATGATTGCCCGTCATGGTGTTGAAGACGCAGAAAAAGTGGTTAATGGCTGGGTCAAAAATTTAGCTGCAGCACCTTATTCAAACGATACGAAAGCTATTGAAGCCGTGGCTGCCGGGGTTTGCGATGCCACTATCGTCAATACTTATTACTTTGGACGTCTACTCAAAAAATCGGCGGACTTACCCTTAGCAGTTTACTGGCCAAATCAAGAAAAATCAGGTGTACACGTTAATATTTCCGGAGCTGGTATCACCAAAAATGCCAAAAACCCCGAAGAAGCCCAAGCACTTTTGGAGTGGTTATCATCCGATGAAGCACAAAAGCTTTTCGCGAGTTTAAACATGGAATACCCTGTAACCGCTGACGTTCAACCCGATGCAAAAGTTGCTGCTTGGGGTACATTCAAGCAAGACCCCATCAACGTTGCTAAAGCTGGCGAACTACAAGCACAAGCGGTTAAGTTAATGGATCGCGCTGGATATCGTTAATTCATGACTCAGCGCAGCCTGTCACTCAGTATCACGGTTGCTTTTGTTTGCGCATTAGTACTGGCTCCAGCTCTGATTATCTTCAGTAGCTGGGGTAGTATTGATACGGCTCTCTGGCAACATTTCGCCACCAATGTTTTATGGGATTTGATTGTCAATACTTTGATTTTGACTCTCGGCGTTGGGTTTGGCGTTACTTTATTGGGAGTCAGCAGCGCTTGGCTCATTAGCACCTGCGATTTTCCAGGCAGGAAATACGCGGAATGGCTGTTGATGTTACCTTTAGCCATTCCTGCTTATGTGCTCGCATTTATTGCGTTAGGTTTTTTCGACCATTTTGGTCCATTACAAAACCTATTGCGCTTTTTCGGTTCTGACACCCTATTACCCGATATTCGCACGCCACTGGGCGTCATTACGGTTATGTCGTTGGTGCTCTACCCCTACGTTTATATGTTAGCCAGACTTGCTTTTAAAGGAACGGGCTATAACCTGTATTTAGCGTCAAGAAATTTAGGCTACGGGCCTTGGCAAAGTTTTTTTAAACTCGCCTTGCCGGTAGCTAGACCATCAATTGCAGCTGGAGCAAGTCTCGCTATCATGGAGGCTTTAGCCGATTTTGGGGCAGTTTCTGTATTTAACTTTGATACCTTTACCACAGCTATTTACAAAGCTTGGTTTGGATTTTTTAGCTTACCAGCCGCAGCACAACTCTCCTCATTATTACTCGCCTTTGTGGTTTTGATTTTGTTTGTAGAGCGTTATTTACGCTTTCGAGCACGATACCATACCAGTAATGCGCAAAGAGCACCCTTAACCCGCTTGTCTTCCTCTGCGCGTTGGGCAGCCACGGTTTGGTGTTATCTGATTATTTCAACAAGTTTTATTTTTCCTTTGCTGCAACTTTTTGCTTGGGCTTATGAATACCTTGAGGACTTCACACAAAGTCTTCTAAATTTAGTGTGGCACACATTGTTGCTTGGAGGCATGGCTGCAATTGCAACCTTGCTCGCAGCTTTCGTTCTGAATTTTAATGCACGTCTTTACAGAAGCCGTCTTGATGACGCTGCAAACTTCAGTGCTTCTTTGGGTTACGCCTTGCCAGGTTCTATACTCGCTGTGGGTGTAATGATGACGCTCAACTGGGTCGATAATCAATTTTTAGTGCCTGTAATTAGCTTATTCCAGCCAGTTAATGGCTTAATTCTATCCGGAACCCTAGTTGGCTTAGCCCTCGCCTATATAGTGCGCTTTTTAGCGGTCGCGAATGGCCCGATACAAACAGCATTCCAGCGCATTGGTTTAAGTATGACTGAAGCTGCACAATCTTTAGGGGCGTCTCAATCAAGGATTGTCACCCGTTTGTATTTACCGCTTTTGAAACCAGGTCTATTCACTGCGATGTTAATGGTGGTTATCGAGGTTATGAAAGAAATGCCAGCTACCTTACTGCTTCGACCTTTTGGTTGGGATACTTTAGCCGTTAGAATTTATGAACTGACATCCGAAGGAGAGTGGGAAAGAGCAGCGGTACCCGCTTTATTTTTGATTATGGCTGGACTGATTCCCGTACTTTTTTTAATGCGTCGCTCTGAAAAATAAGACATTTTGCCACAAATACACCTCAACCGCTTTACATCATCGCTTATCCCGAGCTGAAATTGATAAAAAAGATGAGAGTTTTCACGGTGAATTTCAGTATTAGAAATAATATAGGCGCAAAATTTTCTGGTTGAATACACGACCAAGAATCGTTTATCAAACCACGCTTTTGTATCGCCTTAAAACTAATTTCTTTTAATACTTGGAGGTGCTCGGTGACTATTTCCCTCAATAACTATTACGCTGCGGCCAAAAAAGAAGAAAATCAAAACGCAACGTTAGTTCTAAACTCTGCAACAGACTCAACAAGTAAAGCCACATCTGGTGGAAATTCCGTACGCATTGCTAATAGTCAAGAAAAACAAGATGCCGAAGCCCTATCAGAATCGCTCAATGATTTCAAAACAGCCCTCACAAATGCTTATCCCAGCTTTTTTAGTGAAATGTCATTTGAAGAAAAATTTGACAACCCAACAGTGCTTACACCACAACTTATTCGCGATACAATAGTAGCAGCTCATAAACATAAACTTAACGAAATAAAAACTTTCTATCATGGATCTCATCACCGGAAAAGCACGGCTTCCAGTATTATGTCTGAGGAAGCAACAAACCATATAGAAACCAATGATTTTAAAACCAATGGAATTGCTCTTGATGTCGCGATGGATTGGTTAATTATGCATCCTGATGGACAAAAATTCATGGATATGCTGGAACATATCGAAGCACCAGATCATATTGAAGCAAATTACTTTAATGAAAATATTCACAACGTACAATTTCGTCGAGCTATTGCCCTCGAACTTGTTATGTCAGGCAGCGAATTGCCAAAACGGATTGTATTAAAAGAAGATACTTCATTCATTAAACTCACACCTGTAGGTTCAGATGTGAGTCAATATAGCATGTATTTGACGACAAAAGAGGCTTTGCGGCGTGCCGGAGAAAATATTACAGAAGGCTCTAATAAATCATTAGCCGATGCGTTTGGTTTGCCAGCTGGCAGTGTCAATGGTGATGAATATACCGTTCATATTATCAATGTTCCTGCAGGCACAACCGTTTGGCACTCACCGATAGCACCAACGTCAGAGGTCACTAGATCAGACAGTAGTGGAACATCCAAGTTAAACACGCAAGCTGGTGCGACTCAATACTTTATTGGACGAGATAAAACTATAGTTACAGGAGAGTCTTTTCAAGTCAGTGGTCAAAATTTTGTAAAAGAAGTAGAAGCACATCAAGGGGACAAAGTTTAATGAACCCAACAGAAAAGCTCTCTTTAATTATAAAAGAGTTAGGTAACCATTGGGGGCTTGATGGATTAGTCTATCAAGCCAACGAGCCAACCTTGTTAGTTTTTAATGACGAATTTGTTGTTAATCTCACTCAAAGTCATGACCTGCAATATCTCGTGGTTTATGTGAATTTAGGAACGCCCTATCATGAAACGGAAGATATGGCGAACAAGTTACTTAAAGTAGAAAAATTACTGCAGCTTAATGGTGCTTTAAAGGATAAATACTTTGGGTCTTTAGCGATGAACACATCAAAAGCGGTTATCTATTCTTATCAAATATCGATAGAAACCTTAACCAGCCAAGTGTTAGAAAATGCTTTAGATAAATTTATTGACCAAGCCAAACAACTCAAACAAGACATCTTAGCTCCTAAGGAAGAAAAGCCAGCATATAACCTAGGAGAAGCTGCGTTTGATGACGCTATGGTACGCGTTTGACCTCACAGATGAAATGATTGCCAAAAGCATAAATATGTAGTTTATCACTTAATGCGTTAAGCTAGAAATTTTAGCTTAACGCATCTTTATCATGCATTTTAATCGCGCATTTTTAGCTTATTTAATTTCAAAGAATGTTAAATTTACTATTCCTGACTCATAGCTACTTACTGAACAGCTGAGGAAGGTATTATAACGCTCTTTTTTTGTAATAATTTGTAAGAAGTATCAAAAGCGAACGTAAATATTACCTATACAGTTCCATGGTGGCTTTGCTAATGCCAAAGTTGTTCATAAAAGCGCCTAGTTGTTAAAAGAGCCATCTTGCCAATCAAGGCTAATTACCGCATGATAGTTTTTCTAATCTCTTGTATAACAACAAGCGCTCAAATCAAGACACTCGATGAAAAACCACGGAGAAATAATGCGATTATGCGTCATCTGAATACTTTTTTTTATCTTCTTACCACGACACTTTTATCTATTGGATGTTCTTTGCCTTCCCAGGCAACATCAACCTTCCAAGAACCCTCTACTACTTTAAAAACATTAATTGATAGAAGATTGACACCTGGATTACAAATTTCTGGTGACCAAAAATGGATGGCAATTTTAGAGCGTCAAGCCATTCCTTCTATTAGTGAATTTGTCGATGAAGAGTGGAAGCTTGCAGGACTGCGTATCGATCCTAAAAGACAAGGACCTAGTCGTCTGCGAGCAAGCTTCAAAAGTATTGAAGTGACTGATTTAGAAACGCAAAAAAAACAAAAGGTGAAAGTGCCTGATGGAATTATTCTTTCACCAAAATTTTCACCGGATGGCAACCATCTGGCTTTTCTGTTAAAAACACCGCAAGGTTTTTACCTGTATCATTACAGTACACGCACGCAGAAGTTACAACGCTTTACAGATCAAGCTATCAATACAACGATAGGCAACTTTGAGTGGCGCAATGACAGCCAAGGCGTCATCACCAGAATAGTAATTAACGATAAACCTTTGAACCTAAAGAATACGGTTCCTTCTGGTCCCAATATACAAGTTTCTGGAAAAGACGGAGCTCCGGTAAGAACATACCAAGATTTGTTAAAAAATCCAACGGATGAAAAAAAATTGGATTGGGCGGTTACCGCACAATTAGCCAATATCAGTCTTCAAGGTAAAATAATACCTATTGGCAAACCAACGATTCATCGTAATTACAAAGTTTCTCCAGACAATCGCTATATTGTTCTACAAGAAATTAAACGGCCTTATTCCTACCTTGTGCCTTATCAACGTTTTCCCACCGAAATCTCCGTTTATGATTTGAATGGAAAAAAAGTGAAAACGATTGCAGATCTGCCTTTAGCTGATAATATCCCGCAAGGATTTGACTCGGTCAGAACTGGAATACGTAACGCGCTATGGCGTAGTGATAAAGCATCTACTTTATTACTTGTGTCTGCACTGGACGATGGCGATATGAAAAAAGATGTTGAGTATCATGACCAACTTTGGTTACTAGATGCACCATTTGATAAAGAGCCCATGCCTTTTACCAAAACAACAATGCGATTTGCAGGCATGAGTTGGGGAAATAGCAACACGGCTTTTTTGACAGAATGGCGATTTTCTGACAGGCAAATCAAAGAAAGCCTTTTGTCTCCCCAATCACCCGACGCGCGTCAAGTCATTTCTCAGCGTTCTTATAATGATGCCTATAATGACATAGGTAACCCAGCGATGACGCTCAGCCAATTCAATACACCTGTTTTGAAAGTGATTAAAGAAAACCTGTTTTTCACGGGTAATGGTGCTTCGTCTAAAGGCAACATTCCTTTTTTGCGCCGTTATTCCATTCGAGAAAAACAATTTAAAACGTTATGGGAATCAGAAGCTCCTTATTACGAACGTGTTGCTGCTATTTTAGATAACACGGGCGAGAAGCTCATTACCTTACGCGAGTCTACCGATCAGCCTGTTAATATCTTTTTGCATGATAGTAAACAAAAAACAACAACGCCGCTAACACAATTTACACATCCAACACCTGCTTATAAAAATATCTCGAAAGAATTGATCCGCTATAAGCGTCAAGATGGTGTTGATTTACCGGGTACATTATATCTACCATAAAATTATATAAAAGGTACACGACTGCCGGTTATCATGTGGGCTTACCCCTTAGAGTACAAAGACCAAAGTGTTGCAGGTCAAGTAAGAAACTCACCTTATCAATTTAAAAATGTCAGTTATTGGGGACCTTTACCTTTCTTAGCCAATGGTTTCGCGGTGTTTGATGATCCTAAAATGCCCATTGTCGGTGAAAAATCCCAACAGCCCAATGATACTTTCCGCCTACAATTAGTCATGAGCGCTGAAGCCGCTATTAAAGTGCTCGTTGATAAAGGGGTTGCCGACCCTAAACGCATTGCTATTGGAGGGCATTCTTATGGCGCTTTTATGGTAGCGAATTTATTGGCTCATAGCGATTTATTTGCCGCAGGTATCGCTCGCAGTGGTGCTTATAATAGAAGTTTGACGCCTTTTGGCTTTCAAGGTGAAGAGAGAACTTTTTGGCAAGCTCAACACATCTACGCTAACATGTCGCCTTTTTTTCATGCGGAGAAAATTAACGAGCCCATCTTAATGATACATGGCGAAGAAGATAACAATTCAGGCACTTATCCCATGCAGTCTAAACGTATGTTTAATGCCTTAAAAGGACTCGGTAAAGAAGCACGTTTAGTTATGCTACCCAAAGAAAGCCATGGTTATCGTCATCGAGAATCTCTCTTGCACATGCTGTGGGAACAAGAACAATGGTTAAATACCAAAGTAAAAAATAAATAAACGCTAGTCATCCTCTGCCTATCATGTCAAGAAAGATAACATTTTCAGTTTTCTTGGCATGTCTTTAAAAAACTTGCGCTTTAGACCTATAAACTTTCCTTGAGTACATCTTTTCACCCCACCAGTTACGAGGCTTCTTCACCTTGATAGAGCTTGCTTAGACAAGCTTCACTTACTCAGTAGCTTCGAGTAAACTAGCTGCGCAATGACCCCAGGTTACTGACTAGAGGACAAGCACCTTGCTCAAACAAACACCCTTTTACGAACAACATTTGGCTAACAACGCCAAGATGGTCGATTTTTATGGCTGGAATATGCCCTTGCACTACGGATCTCAACTTGATGAACACCATCAAGTGCGCTCACATTCGGGATTGTTTGATGTTTCTCATATGACAATATGGGACATTCACGGTGCCGATACCATTCCTTTTCTGCGTTTCATCGTGGCAAACGACGTCAACAAACTAAAGTCGCCTGGCCAAGCCTTATATGGTGCATTGCTTAATGAACAAGGAGGCGTGATTGATGACTTAATCGTATATCGTTTTCACGATGATTTTTTTCGGGTTGTCACTAACTCCACCACACGCGACAAAGTCTCACAATGGTTCGAAACTCAAAAAAATGCCAAGAATTTTGCTGTCACACTGACGCAGCGTTCTGAACTCGGCATGCTCGCTATACAAGGGCCAGAAGCCCGCCAGCTCGTAGCTGACTTATTTTCCCCTGAAGAGTCCGCCAAGTTATTAGCGTTGGAACCTTTTACAGGTACCGATATTAGCAGCTTTTTTATCGCTCGTACCGGCTACACTGGCGAAGATGGATTTGAAATGATACTGCCAAAAGACGATTGCCTCGCAGTTTTTGAACGCTTGGTTAGTTCTGGCGTTAAACCTGCAGGTTTAGGCGCGAGAGACACGCTTAGACTTGAAGCCGGAATGAACCTTTACGGTAACGATATGGATGACTCCGTATCGCCTTTGGAAGCCGGAATGGGCTGGACCGTCTGCTTAAAAGACAACAACAGGAACTTCGTTGGCAAAACCGCTCTTGTTGCACTAAAAGAAAAAGGTGTGAGTCACAAGCTCGTTGGACTCATTCTTGAAGGTAAAGGTGTTTTACGAGGGCAACAAAGTGTTGTGGTACCAGAAATTGGCGAAGGTAAAACCACGAGCGGCACGTTTTCACCAACCTTGAAAAAGGGCATTGCTTTAGCCAGAGTACCAGTCAGCACTGGCAATACTGCACTTGTTGCAGCGCGAGGGCGGGAGTTACCGGTAACCGTCACTAAGCCTTGTTTTGTCCGCAACGGTAAATCCGTTGTATAATTTTCAACGTTAAAAATTAGCAGTAAACACTACTTTTATTTGTTTTGACTCAATAGTTTAGAGGGTAATTAAATGAGCCAGATTCCTAACGATTTACTTTATTCACGTTCTCATGAGTGGGTTCGCGTCGAAGAAAACGGTGAAGCTTACGTGGGAATCACCGATCACGCACAAGGTCTTTTGGGCGACCTAGTGTATGTTGAATTACCAGATATAGACGCAGAAATCAGTGAAGGTGACGAAATAGGCGTAGTCGAATCTGTAAAAACAGCATCCGACTTGATATCACCTCTATCCGGCGACATCATTGAAATCAATGAAGATTTAGCCGACTCACCTGAAATTGTTAACAATGATTGTTATGGTGATGGCTGGTTGGTGAAAATCAAAATGTCTAATAAGGATGAGCTGGAGAACTTGCTTAAAGCCGAGGATTACCAGGAGTTTTGTGATTCTGAAGAGCACTAAGCAACCTACTTTATTTGAAGAACTTTGCGGTTCTTGTGTTTATTAGCGAGGTTTGCTATTTTCATCCTCGCTAACAATTGCTCACGACTAAAAACGAGTTTGCCCGCTTCTGTTTAAACAAGACATTGTTTAGGTGTATTCAACACGTTTTTGAAAGCAGTAATATTATTATTGATGACACCTTGGACCATTAACCTTCTTCCCGCGTACATTTCTGATATCACGTAGTTAACTCATTAGATAGGTAAATTTCTTTATGACCAATAAGAATTTGTTGGAACTCAAAGCACTAGAAATGAATGATGACTTCACACATCGTCACATAGGGCCTAATGAGCAATCCATTTCTTCTATGTTATCCACAATGGGTTCACAATCCCTAGCTGAATTCACGTCTAAAATCGTTCCTCAAAGCATTCGCTCTCAGCAGCCTTTAACAGTGGGAGAACCACTGACAGAAAAGCAAGCCCTAGAGCAACTGTCAGAAATGGCGGCGCAAAACAAGGTGGCCAAATCTTATATCGGTATGGGTTATTACAACACAATAACACCACCAGTCATTTTACGTAACGTTTTAGAAAATCCTGGTTGGTATACCGCCTATACACCCTATCAACCGGAAATAGCACAAGGTCGTTTAGAAGCCTTAATTAACTTCCAACAACTGACTTTAGAGCTCACTGGCTTAGATTTAGCCAGTGCCTCACTACTTGATGAAGCGACAGCAGCGGCCGAAGCCATGGCACTTGCCAAACGCGCTTCCAAAAATAAAAAAGCCATGACTTTTTTCATTGATGAGACCGTGTTTCCACAAACGATTGATGTAGTAAGAACGCGTGCTGAAGCTATGGGCTTAAACGTCCAGGTAGGGCCGGCAGCCCAATATGTTGAGCATGATTGTTTTGGGCTTTTATTACAATACCCAGGCAAGAATGGCGATGTTTTTGATTTATCAGCCATCATTACTCAAGCCAAAAATGACAAATTGGTTGTTGCTTGTGCTGCGGATATTTATTCATTGGTGATTTTACAATCACCCGCTACTATGGGTGCTGACATTGTGTTTGGTAGTGCACAGCGTTTCGGCGTACCTATGGGTTTTGGCGGTCCACATGCCGCTTACTTTGCGACCCATGATCAGTATAAACGCTTACTTCCAGGTCGTGTTATCGGTGTATCCAAAGACACTCGCGATAATGTCGCATTACGCATGGCAATGCAAACCCGAGAGCAACACATTCGCCGTGAAAAAGCCACCAGTAACATATGCACAGCACAAGTTTTATTAGCGAATATCGCTGCATTCTACGCTGTATATCATGGCCCTGAACGTCTTAAGGCTATCGCAGAACGCATTCACCGCTTAACCTCAATCCTCGCTCTTGGTTTGCAAAATCATGAATTCTCTTTGGTCAACGATACCTGGTTCGATACGATTACGGTTGACGTTAGCACCAAAGCCAATGGCATTCTAGAACGTGCTAACGATGCAGGCGTTAATCTGCGTATTGACACAACAGGACATTTGGGCGTGAGTTGTGACGAAACGACCCAAGTTGAAGATATTTTGGAATTATTAACCATTTTCACCGGCAAACCCGCGAGTGAATTTGATTTACAACAATTGGACAATCATTGTCTCGATACCCCCATATTGGATGAAAATCTACGTCGCAAAGGCGATTTCTTAACGCATTTCGTTTTTAACCGCTATCACAGTGAAACCGATATGCTGCGCTATTTAAAACGACTAGAGAATCGTGACTTGTCGTTAACCCATTCGATGATTCCTCTAGGCTCGTGTACCATGAAACTGAATGCCACCGCTGAGATGATTCCAGTGACCTGGCCCGAGTTTGGGAATATGCACCCATTCGCTCCCGCTGAGCAAACTCAAGGTTATGCTGCCATGCTTAAAGACCTGGGTGAAAAACTTTTGAATATTACAGGTTTTGAGGCCATCAGCTTGCAACCTAACTCGGGCGCTCAAGGCGAATTTGCCGGTCTATTGACGATCAAAAAATATTTAGAATCCAAAGGTGAGAGCCACCGCAATATTTGCTTGATTCCTTCCTCAGCACATGGCACCAACCCTGCCAGTGCGCAAATGGCTTCAATGCAGGTTGTTGTGGTCAAGTGCGATAAAGAAGGGAATGTTGATCGTGACGATTTACAACAAAAAGTTGAGCAGTATAGCGATCGATTAGCGGCACTTATGATTACCTATCCATCCACCCACGGTGTTTACGAAGAAGGCATCGAAGAAATTTGCGCACTTATCCACGCACATGGCGGACAAGTGTATATGGATGGTGCAAACATGAATGCGCAAGTTGGTGTCACGTCACCTGGACTTATCGGCGCTGATGTTTCTCATTTAAATCTTCACAAAACTTTCTGTATTCCTCACGGCGGAGGTGGGCCTGGTATGGGGCCAATTGGGGTAAAAGCGCATTTGGCACCACATTTACCAGGACACATTTTTGCCGGTAAAGAAGCCGTAGATATCCAAGGGGCTGTTTCTGCAGCACCTTTTGGCAGTGCTTCTATCCTCCCTATTTCTTGGGCTTATGTGACTATGATGGGTAGCACAGGCTTAGAGAAAGCCACACAAGTGGCTCTACTCAGCGCCAATTATTTAGCGCAAAAATTGGCACCACACTATTCGATTCTTTACACAGGGCGCGATGGACTCGTGGCTCATGAGTGCATTATCGATTTACGTCCTATCAAGGCAACAACCGATATTACTGAAGTGGACATTGCCAAACGCTTGATGGATTTTGGCTTTCACGCACCCACCATGTCATTTCCAGTACCGGGCACTTTTATGATTGAGCCGACGGAGAGCGAATCCCAGCAGGAACTGGAGCGTTTTGTTGAAGCTATGATTGCAATTCGAGAAGAAATTCGTCAAATAGAAAATACGCAAATGCGCGCTGAAGACAGTCCATTACGTCATGCGCCACATACGCTCGCGGATATGGCTGATGAAAACTGGCAACGTCCTTATTCAAAGACGCAAGCTGCTTTTCCTTTATCTGGTTTACAGCGGAATAAGTTCTGGCCCAGCGTCAATCGCATTGATGATGTGTATGGAGACCGAAACTTTATCTGCAGTTGCCCGCCCATGGAGACTTACGAGTAAAAATTTCTCTGTCTCTAATTAAGCAGTGAGCGATCACAACTCACTGCTTAGTCGTCTTACCAACCTAGAATTGCACCACCTCTCAAACGTCCCAACAACTTTCATACTTTGTCACTCAACATAGCTGTGTTTTTCGTATTAAAATAACACTATACATTTTATTAAAACCAACCACAGACAAAGGTATCGCCAATGTAATTATTGGTCATCAAAGATGCCCTATATATCCTAAGGAGAAACTATTTTGCGTCCATTGCTTATTTTGCTTTTTCATCTCAGTATTTTTCACGTCGGCTTTACTCAAATCACTCAAGCTTCTACAGCTACCCAAAACACTTTACGTATTGTGCCCGTTACAAAAGTGGTTTGGGAACCGCTAAACCCAGCAAGAGGTGATAAGAGTCCGCAGGCAGGTACACTTTGGGGCGATAGAAAAGCCGAAGTACCTACAGGGTTTTTAGCGAAATTTGTTGATGGTTTTTCTTCGCCACCACACATTCATAATGCCACCTATCGCGCCGTGGTCATCGATGGCCTTATCCACAATGACGATCCCACAGCCGCTACTATGTGGATGCCGACCGGCTCTTTTTGGACACAACCAGCAGGCGAAGCCCATATTACATCTGCTCAGGGCCAATCTAATATAGCCATAGTAGAAATCGACCGAGGTCCTTACCTGGTAAAACCGATAAGTGAAGCTTTTGATAATGGAGAGCGCCCCATCAACCTACATGCTTCCAATATTGTTTGGTTAGATATACCAGGTTACGCCAAAGGTAAGAAACCACCTCAAATGGTTTATTTATGGGGCAAAATGAAAAAAGGCCAACACAATGGTAGTTTCTTAAAGTTACCAGCGAAGTTTTCGGGACAACTTTTTAATGATGGTTCAAAGTTTCATGCCGTACTGATAAGTGGCGAGCTTATGCATAAGAATAAAGGTGAATCGATTCGTCTAACCCCTGGCAGCTATTTTGGTTCAGAAACTCAAAGCAGACACCACTTGACTAATAATCAAACAGAAGCAATCATACTTTATATCAACACACACGGCGTCTTTACGGTTAAGCTGTAACAATAAGCTCATTCGTTTTTCTTAGTGGTAATAACAAAAACTTATCAATGAACAATCCCAAAAACTTTACCATAGTTACCCACAAAATCTGGGGATAAATAAAAATTCAAAAAAGAGGGTCATAACAAAATTGTTATGACCCTCTTTTTGTCAAAAACCAATTAATAAACTGTTGATATTCAGTTTTAATCTATCGTTATTATTTATTAACACAGATTCTGATTATCGCTTATCAACAAAGTACTCTTTTAAGAAACCAGCTTATAACATGGTATATATTCTTTGGTTGGAATCTTCATTCTATTTTGTTTAACAAATGATGCTAACAACTTATCCAAAGGTTCCATGATGGCAGACTCACCATGAATTTCAAAAGGTCCTTTTTCCTCGATAGCTTTAATACCATTTTCTTTAACATTGCCATCCACGATACCCGAGAATGCACGACGCAAGTTTGCCGCTAACTCATGCGGTTTTTGGTTTTTGCTGAGGTTAAGTTGTTTCATTTTTTCGTGTGTTGGCTTGAAAGGCTCTTGAAGATCATGATCAATGTTTAACATCCAATTGAAAAAATACGCATCTTGTGTGGAACGACGATACTGCCGCACCGTTTCCATTCCTGATTTTAAAATACGCGCAACTTTTTTAGGATTATCGACCACAATTTCATACAAACCTTGAGCACTTGGGCCTATGGTTTCGCCAATAAAAGCATCAATTTGTTTGAAGTAATCTTCTGTTGAACGTGGCCCTGTGAAAACGATCGGCATAGGAATGTCGGCATTCTTAGGGTGCAATAATAGTCCTAATAAATACAAAATTTCTTCTGCAGTACCCACCCCACCCGGGAAAACCACAATACCATGGCCTACACGGACAAACGCTTCTAATCGCTTCTCGATGTCTGGCATCACCACCAATTGATTAACAATTGCGTTAGGCGACTCTACTGCAATAATTCCTGGCTCAGAAATACCTATGTAACGTCCATCCTCGATGCGCTGTTTAGCATGCGCAATGGCAGCACCTTTCATAGGGCCTTTCATAGCACCAGGGCCACAACCCGTGCAAATATCAATACCGCGCAAGCCTAACTCGTAACCCACTTTTTTAGTGTATTGATACTCTTCATCGTTAATCGAGTGGCCACCCCAGCAAACTACTATATTGGGTAATACCCGTGGCTTTAAAATACCGGCATTACGTAAAATATGGAAAATGGCATTGGTAAGACCCTGGCTTTCTTGCAAGTTAAATTTTTTATTGTCTTCAATTTCATTGCTAATATAAATAATATCGCGCAATACAGCAAAAAGGTGCTCCTTAATACCTTTGAGCATTTGGCCATCCACAAAAGCTGAAGCCGGCGCATTAGTAATATCAAGTTTAATACCACGTTCTTGTTGTACAACTTGTATATCGAAGTCTTTAAACATTTCTAGAATAACTGCAGTATCATCAACCTGACTGCCTGAATTGAGTACGGCTAAAGCGCACTGACGAAAAAGATAGCCAAGCCCACCTGAGCTGGTATCTGCTAACCGATTGACCTCGACTTGTGATAGAACTTCTAAATTAACTTCTGGGGTTACACGTGCACTTACAGTTTGTTCGCTCATATATTTCTCTAATTCTCTGTATTTTCTAATGTTATTACTTTCCGTTAGGTGTCTCTTTCACAGTATAGCGGAGACCTAGTCTGCAGTGAGCAGATACGCTTTCCAAAGTCTATAATAATCATTTTAAACGCAGTCTAACGGAATAACCTGCTAACTATGTCAACAATTGAACTTGAAAATCAAGAAGTAAACACGAAAACTTATTTTGATGATATTGAATCTGAGCGTAAATTTTGGACAAATTCCAGTTGTGCCAAAACAGCACGTGACATACGCCAGCGCTTAGAAACATGGGCCAAATCCGGACGGAGTATGGCTGATTTTTGTTTACAAAAAGCAGATTTAGAACATGTTAACCTCGTCAATTATGGCGCTAGCCAAGGTTATGATATGCAAGGCGCGGATATGTATCGCACCAACCTTCGTTACGCCCATCTCTATCAAGTTAATCTTGCTCACAGCAGCTTAATGAAAGCCGATTTATACGGTGCGAATCTTCATTGTGCGAATCTTGAGTACTGCAACCTTCTTGGCGCAAACTTTGAAAAAGCGAAAATTGATAACGTTAATTGGGGTAAAGAACTCATACAAGAAAAAAATGGCCGTGAAGCAGAGTTGGCCGGAAAAGTCCAACCTATGTTAGATTATTACCAACAAGCCGAAGAAATTTATCGTAATTTACGTCGCGAAGCCGAGGTTAGAGGCTTATTTGAATTAGCTGGCCACTTTTTTGTCAAAGAAATGGTAATGAGAAGGCATCAGTTACCCAAGTTTTCTCGTGAAAGAATCCTGTCAAAATTTGTTGATGTTTTTTCTGGATACGGTGAACAACCCTCTCGTGTTATTTATTTTTCTTTTTTTATGATTTGTTTTTTTACGGTAATATATTTTTTTACTGGCATTTCCGGTAGCGAAGGGCTCATTCGTTATAGTTTTGAGCAAAGCCTGGTTGAAAACCTCAACACTTTCTTTACCTGTCTGTATTTCAGCATTGTCACTTTCACTACACTAGGTTATGGAGATATTACTCCCATTGGCTTCACCCGAATCATGGCAGCGCTTGAAGCTTTCTCAGGTAGTTTTACAATTGCTTTATTTGTTGTGGTATTCGTTAAGAAAATGACACGTTAAAACGTGTTAACTTGTTTTAATCATCACTTACTTTGACTTGAATATCGATCATCAAGTCGTTAGCGATCGCACTAAGTTGAGATTCAATACTGGATAATAAAGCTTGAGGTAATTGTGCAATAATATGTGCTTTGAATAATTGTCCCCCAGACATCGGAGCGGGCTCAGTGAAACTGCTCAGCTCCTCAACGTTAATATCTTCACGATACAAGATGTGTGCAACTTCATTAATTAATCCAGGTTTATCATTACCCAACAATTCGATCGAAAATGTTTTAAAGTCACGATTTTCTTTATTGCCTGTTTCGATCAATAAGCTCAATTGGTTAGCAGCTGCTACAGTTTCGAGAGCAGTTTTCAGTGCTTGTGTATCGTTTCCCTCCACATCGATAGTGAGTATGCCAGTAAACATGCCGGACACGCGTGACATATGACTCTGTGACCAATTGCCATGATGTTCACGAATCACTCTTGAAACCTTTTCAATAATCCCTGGTGAGTCCGTCCCAACCAATGCAACAATTAGTGCAGTTTTCATAACTCTTTTCCTTTTAAAAATTTTACATAGAATACAAACACTTAGTGATCATAAGATGTCGATAGTTCGTTGCTGCGAACTTTAAACGTTTCAGGTTTTATAATACTGGGAGATCAAGGAAGCTGTAAATGCTGGACGCAAATAAAACCCTCGAGGTAATGTTTTTGTAAGCGAGCCCTGCCTTCCTACAGCTAAGGTCACTTTTTTTGAATCCGCTGCTTTTGGTCGGATTTGCAAAACATTCCCATGTTTTGCAGAAATCGACTCCACACCTCCCAATGCAATATTTTCTATATGCTCTTCAAAATCTTGCCGAAGTAGACGCAGTTCATCCGCAGTGGGCGTCCACAACAAAGGCGTTCCTATTTTTCTATCAATCAGTGATTGCGTAACCTCAGATAACGTGGGCACCCACAACACACAACTCAGCTTGGCTTTAACCACGCTATTTTCCCAATGTATCCGGTGAAGGTCAGTTAATGGAACCACACTAACGTAGGTGGATTCAAGTGGATAACCGCTAGAGTCTAAAGGGAGAGTTTTTAACTCAACGCCCAAATCTGGGTAATCCGCATCAGGGCTCGATCCTGCCTCACAACCCAGCGCGACTTCGAGTAATTGACCAACCCAACCCTTTTCTCGCTGCAAGTTTTCGGGAACTTCAAGATGATGTTTAGCAGCAATCTCTGCAACTGTCAGCCCAGCGAGAGAATGCGCTAAGGTCATTAATTCATCGCGAGAAGTTGGCGCTGGTGACCGCAACATAATGGACTCCCATGGAGGTTGATATCAACTTTCAGTTTAACATGTTCTATACTGACAAGTCTGTAATGGCAAAAGCCAGTAAATCTCGACGTCAATGCATGATTTTATGATTGCGCGAATCACGTCATTTTTCTTGCCTCGACAGTGAACTTTATGAAAGAATGCTGAAAATGTTTTTAAAACTGGTGTGTTAAGTGATTGATAATGAAGGCTTCCGCTCAAATGTTGGGATGATAGTGAGTAATCACGAAGGTAAGCTTTTATGGGCAAAACGTGTCTCTCAACAGTCTTGGCAGTTTCCTCAAGGTGGTGTCAATCTTGGAGAAACCCCCGATCAAGCCATGTACAGAGAACTTTATGAAGAAATTGGCCTTAAGTATCGGGATGTTAGAATCCTCGGTCAAACCAAAGGCTGGTTGAAGTATCGTTTACCCCAAAAGCTGCTTAGACGTGATAGCAAACCTCTGTGTGTTGGCCAAAAGCAAAAATGGTATTTGCTCAAGTTAACGAGTAGCGAAAATAAAATTGCCTTCGATCGCGGTAATTCGCCAGAATTTGATGGATGGGATTGGGTTTCATGGTGGTATCCTCTTGAATATGTTATATCGTTTAAGAAAGAAGTTTATCGCGAAGCCTTAAGTCAGTTGCTACCTTTTATGTGCAACGAATTACAAAGGCAAAATCGGCAGAGACGCCAATCATCCACGGCAGTTAAATCGCTACAAAATTCGAGCAAACAAACGCAAGGTGAGAAAATGCCTGGTCAAACTCCCTCCCATAAAAGTCACCATTCTTCGAAAAGGCGACGCGGCGGGAGGCGCTAGTGCTCGAGCTTCTACGCGCTATTGTCGACGAAGTTTGCTCGGCTCAAACCGTTAAAGAAACCTTTGATATAGTTGTAGAACGTGTTCAATCCTCTCTAAAAACCGAAATTTGTAGTTTGTATTACGCCGATCATCATTCCCAAAACTATTTGCTCATGGCAAATCGTGGATTCAAACTCGACGATGAACTCAACGTCACTATTCCGTTCCACAAAGGCTTAGTGGGCCTTGTAGGAGAACGCGAGGAACCCATTACTCTTAGCAATGCGTCCCGACATGAAAATTACTTATTAATTCCAGAAATTGGCGAAGAAGATTTCGATACTTTTCTCGGCGTACCCATTGTACATCGTCGTCAGATTTTGGGCATTCTCGTTGTACAAGAACGTCATCAACGTCAATTTGGACCAGAGCATGAATCTTTTCTTGTCACATTATCTGCACAGTTGGCAGGTATTCTAGCTTATATAGATGTAGCAGAGTTAATCACTGCTCAAAAACCCTTTCATAAAACGACTGATTTTAGCGTTCAAGGTATACCTGGTGTTGCTGGGATCGCGATTGGCGATGCTTTTCTTCTATCCCCACCTGCCAACCTAGATAAAGTTCCTGATCGCAAAACTGATGAAATAAGCTATAACGTCCAACATTTTCAACATGCTTTAGAAGCAGCACGTAAAGAAGTTTCATGGTTGGGAGAGCAACTCGGAATACGCTTACCCAAAGTCGCTCCTGCCTTGTTCGATGCTTATAAAAAAATTCTGGCTAGTGATAGCTTGGGTACCGAAGTTGAGGAGGAAATCCGTAAAGGTTGGTGGTCTGCTACAGCATTAAAACGCGTCATCAACAGCCATGCGCGCGCGCTTGAAAAAGTCAAAGATCCTTATCTCAAGGAAAGAGCCGCAGATCTGAGAGATCTCGGTCGTCGTGTACTTTGTCATTTAGAAAGTAAACAAAGAAAATCTGGCATTGATGTTGACAATCCCTGCGTTATTATTGCGGATGAAATTAGTGCAGCAATGCTTGCCGAAGTCCCTAAAGAAAAACTGCTAGGTATTGTTTCTTTAAAAGGCTCCTTAACATCTCACGTGACTATTTTAGCAAAAGCTTTAAATGTTCCAGCTGTATTAGGTTTACCCAATATCGATTTATCAAAAATCCATGGTAACTGTATCGTGGTTGACGGTTATAGTGGACGTGTCATCATCTCCCCAGGCAACTCACTAAAGCGTGAGTACAACAAGTTACTCGAAGAAGAAAAACGCATTTATCTCGATCTTGAAACCTACCGCGATAAACCAACGGTTACTGCTGATGGCTATAAGATTCCACTTTTTGTGAACACAGGACTCTATGCTGATTTAGTCAAAAGTCGGCGTTCCGGTGTCAGTGGAATCGGTCTTTATCGCACTGAAATTCCTTTTATGCAAAGAGATAACTTTCCAAGTGAAAAAGAACAAATTCAGATCTACCGAGAAGCCCTGCAAATTTTTCAAGGCTCTCCTGTTAAAATGCGTACCTTGGATGTTGGCGCAGATAAGGAATTGAGTTATTTTCATCACGAAGAACCCAACCCCTATTTAGGTTGGCGAGGTATTCGAATTACTTTGGATCATCCTGAACTTTTTCTCGTCCAATTACGAGCGATGCTTAAAGCCAGTGAAAGTTTACACAATCTCGAAATAACACTTCCCATGATTAGCCATGTGGATGAAATCGATGAGGCTAAAGCTTTCATTAGGCAAGCCTACAATGAATTATTAGAAGAGAATCCGGATGCTGATATCGCTTTTCCAAAAATTGGCGCCATGATAGAAGTACCTTCAGCGGTTATTCAAGCGAAAGATATTGCCAAAAGAGTCGATTTCTTTTCTATTGGCTCTAATGATTTGGCGCAATATATCCTAGCCGTTGATCGCCATAACAATCGTGTTGCGGATCGTTATGATGGCTTGCATCCTGCCGTTATTCGTTCGGTACACGCAGTCATTAACGTTGCCAAAGCCAGTAATATTGAAGTGAATCTGTGTGGAGAGATTGCAGGCGATCCCATGGGAGCTATGGTGTATATTGGTTTAGGGATTGATGGTTTATCGATGAATGCTGCTAGCATGCCAAGAATTAAAAAAACATTAAACCATTATACCCACAGCCAACTCACTCGCTTTGCGTTAACTGTCATAGCCTTTGAAAAAACCTGTAACGTTCGCCAATATCTATTGGAACAATTAGCCAGTGTTGGACTCGATCGTCTTGTACGTGCAGGTGTTCAATAACACTTATCAGCACAGATTTATGTATTTTGATTCGTTTCAAACGATTTTATGCATATAGTTCATTTTGATGATTCTGACATCCAGCTGCCACTCGCCTAATAATAACCACGAATCTACAACGTCTTCATGCCCCCTAGGCAGCAAGTCCATTCGATTGAGAACAAAACAAGCGGCGATTCTTTCTTTAATAGGAACATCCGTAGAATTTTTTTCTTGGAGTTGATTTGCTGCTCTTGTAATCTTATGAGTAATCGATGTCATGATTAGCACCTGTAATGGTAATAGAAAACTCAAGTTGGTGATTGTTTAAGCTTTATTTTGAAAATAATTGCCGGTCAATCAAGCATTTCTTGCGTTTTTTTTT